>DASSLA010000144.1:0-36885 GCA_035689885.1 Marmoricola sp.
GACTCGACCTGGTCGCGGACTGTGCGTCCTGCGCGGCGCTCTGCTGCGTCGTGCCTGCCTTCACCCGCTCGGCGGACTTCGCGATCGACGAGCCGAGCGGCGTCCCGTGCCCCAACCTCGCCGAGCACGGCTTCGGCTGCACGATCCACGACCGGCTGACGGAGCGCGGGTTCCGGGCTGCACCCGTCTACGACTGCTTCGGCGCCGGCCAGCGGGTGGTGCAGCAGCACTTCGGCGGATCGGACTGGCGCAGCTCCCCGCACCTGCGCGTGGAGATGTTCGCGGTCTTCGAGGTGGTCGAGCGGCTGCACGAGCTGCTCTGGTACCTCCGGGACGCCACCGCACGCGACCTGCCGACGCCCCTCGCCGAGGAGGTGGACGCACTGTGCATCCTGGTAACAGGCGGCGGCCGACGAAGCCCGGGAGGTCGACGTGCAGCGTCTGCAGCTGCGGGCGGATCCGGTGCTCGGCGAGGTGAGCGGACAGGTCCGGCGGGGCCAGGGCGGTGCCGAGCTCCGCGGGGCTGACCTGGCCGGGAACCTCCCGCGCCTCGCGGGCGTTGAATTCCTGCCGCCGACGACAGGAGCCAGCCATTCCCACCTTCCAGGAGCAGGTCGACCGCCTCGTCCAGCTCGGCTACCCGGCACTGTCCGGGCACACCGAGACCTCCTTCCGCGAGCTCACCGAGCCGCTGCGCGCCAAGGCCGAGGCACTCGAGGGCGAGGACGCCGCCGCACACGTGCCCTTCGTGCTCGTGGTGACCCGCGACCTCGTCTCGCCGTACGACACGGTGCCGCTGCTGCGGCTGCACGGCCCGCGCGGGCCCGGCACCAAGCCCGGCTTCGTCGACCGCCACCACGGTCCGGACGGGCTCGACGACTACCGGCCGATCGAGGGCTGCGAGCCGCCCGCGCCGGTCTACCTCCTCGTCGACGTGGAGCGCGGCGAGGAGTTCTGCAACGTCCGCCCCCAGGACGCGTCCGCGGTGGTGCGGTCGCGCGGCCGCACCCAGCTGACCATCGACGAGGGCGTCGCGCTGGTCACCCAGGTGCCGCAGGTGCTGGAGAAGAACGAGTGCTTCATGCTCGCCGGCTCGCGCCGCCACGACCGCCGCGTCCCGGCCCTGTGGATCAGCGAACGCGCGCCCAAGCTCGGCTGGTGCTGGGACGGCAACCCGCACACCTGGCTGGGGATGGCGTCCGCGGGAGACCGCGTGGGGTGATCTCACCCACAGCGTGACCGCGTTGACCGTGACAGCATTACTGTCACAATGAGTTCAGCTCCGCCGCCTGCGCGTGAGCATGCCCATCCAGACACGAAGTTGGGACAGCACATGACTGAAGCGTTCGTGTACGACGCGATCCGCACGCCCCGCGGCAAGGGGAAGAAGAACGGCAGTCTCCACGAGGTCAAGCCGGTCGACCTGGTCGTCGGCCTGCTCGACGAGATCAAGGAGCGCAACCCCTCGCTCGACGTCAACCGCGTCGACGACGTGGTGCTGGGCGTGGTCTCCCCGATCGGCGACCAGGGCGCCGACGTCGCCAAGACAGCGGCGCTCGCGGCGGGCTACCCCGACACGGTCGCCGGCGTGCAGCTGAACCGCTTCTGCGCCAGCGGGCTCGAGGCCGTGAACCAGGCCGCTTCGCGGGTCCGCGGCGGCTTCGAGGACCTGATCTTCGCCGGCGGCGTCGAGTCGATGAGCCGTGTCCCGATGGGCAGTGACGGCGGCGCCTGGGCGATGGACCCGGCGACCGCGTTCGCCACCTCGTTCGTGCCGCAGGGCATCGGCGCCGACCTGATCGCCACCCTCGAGGGCTTCAAGCGCGAGGACGTCGACGCGTTTGCCGTCGAGTCCAACCAGCGTGCTGCGAAGGCCTGGGCCGACGACCGGTTCGCCCGCTCGGTGGTGCCCGTGAAGGACCGCAACGGCGTGACCGTGCTCGACCACGACGAGTTCATCAAGCCCGAGTCGACCGTCGAGGGGCTGGGCAAGCTCAAGCCCTCGTTCGCCGGCATCGGCGACCAGGGCGGCTTCGACTCGGTGGCGCTGGAGAAGTACCACTGGGTGGAGCGGATCGACCACGTGCACCACGCCGGCAACAGCTCCGGCATCGTCGACGGCGCAGCGCTGGTCGCGATCGGCAACGAGCAGGTCGGCAAGGACCTCGGCCTGACCCCGCGCGCCCGGATCATCGCGACTGCCGTCTCCGGTGCCGACCCGACGATCATGCTCACCGGGCCGGCGCCGGCGAGCCGCAAGGCGCTGGCCAAGGCGGGCCTCGAGGTCGGCGACATCGACCTGTTCGAGATCAACGAGGCGTTCGCCGCGGTCGCGATGCGGTTCATGCGCGACATGGGCATCGACGACTCGATCACCAATGTCAACGGCGGCTCGATCGCCATGGGCCACCCGCTCGGCGCCACCGGCGCGATGATCCTCGGCACCCTGGTCGACGAGCTCGAGCGCCGAGACCTGCGCCGCGGACTTGCCACGCTGTGCGTCGGTGGCGGCATGGGCATCGCCACCATCGTCGAGCGCGTCTGAGCTCCGACGTACGCCTCTCTCCACTCCTGAGACCTGAAGGAAGCCATGACCAACGACGCCGCAGTGAAGTACGCCAAGGACGAGGACGGGATCGTCACCCTGACGCTCGACGACCCCGAGTCGAGCGCGAACACGATGAACGACCGCTACAAGCAGGCGATGCACGACGCCGTGGAGCGCCTGCACGCGGAGAAGGACGAGATCACCGGCGTGGTGATCGCCTCGGCGAAGAAGACCTTCTTCGCCGGCGGTGACCTCAAGGGGATGCTCGCCGCCGGGCCGGACGACGCCGAGGCCGTCTTCCACATGATCGAGGAGATCAAGGCCGACCTGCGTCGGCTCGAGACCCTCGGCAAGCCCGTCGTCGCGGCGATCAACGGGGCCGCGCTGGGCGGTGGCCTCGAGATCGCGCTGGCCGCGCACCACCGCATCGTCGTCGACGACGACTCGGTGAAGCTGGGTCTCCCCGAGGTGACTCTCGGCCTGCTGCCCGGCGGTGGCGGCGTCACCCGCACCGTGCGGATGTTCGGCATCCAGTCAGCGCTGATGGACATCCTGCTCCAGGGCCCGCAGCTCAAGCCGTCCGCGGCCAAGGAGAAGGGTCTCGTCGACGACCTCGTGAAGAGCCGCGACGACCTCGTCCCGGCCGCGAAGAAGTGGATCAAGGCCAACGCCGACGACCCGGCCGCCGCGAGCAACCCGTGGGACCGCGACGGCTTCAGGATCCCGGGCGGCTCGCCCTCCAGTCCCGCGCTCGCGCAGTTCCTGCCGGCGTTCCCTGCGATGCTGCGCAAGCAGACCAAGGGCGCGGTCTACCCGGCCGCGCGGGCGATCATGTCCGCCGCGATCGAGGGCGCCCAGGTCGACCTCGACACGGCCAGCCGGATCGAGTCGCGCTACCTCGCGCAGCTGGTGACCGGGTCGAACAGCAAGAACATGATCCAGGCGTTCTTCTTCGACCTGCAGGCGATCAACTCCGGCCTGCTGCGTCCCGAGGGCGTGCCGCCGTTCAAGGCCACCAAGGTCGGTGTGCTCGGCGCCGGGATGATGGGCGCCGGCATCGCCTACTCCTGCGCCCGCGCCGGCATGGAGGTCGTGCTGAAGGACGTCGAGCAGGCCGCGGCCGAGAAGGGCAAGGCCTACAGCGAGAAGATCCTCGCCAAGGCCGTGCAGCGCGGGAAGATGGACGAGAAGGGGAAGGCCGAGATCCTCGACCGGATCACGCCGACCACCGAGGCGGCCGACTTCGCCGGCGTCGACCTGGTCATCGAGGCCGTCTTCGAGGACCCGTCGCTCAAGGCCCGGGTCTTCGGCGAGATCCAGGACGTCGTGAACCCCGACGCGCTGCTGTGCTCCAACACCTCGACCCTGCCGATCACCGAGCTCGCCCAGGGCGTCAACCGGCCGGCGGACTTCATCGGGCTGCACTTCTTCTCCCCGGTGGACAAGATGCCGCTGGTCGAGATCATCCGCGGCAAGGACACCTCCGACGAGGCCGTCGCCCGCGCGCTCGACGTGGTGATGCAGATCCGCAAGACCCCGCTCGTGGTGAACGACAGCCGCGGCTTCTACACCAGCCGGGTGATCGGCACGATGGTCAACGAGGGCCTGGCCATGCTCGGCGAGGGCGTGCACCCGATGTCGGTGGAGCGCGCCGCCACCCAGGCCGGCTACCCGGTCGGGACGCTGCAGCTCTCCGACGAGCTCAACTTGGAGCTGATGGCCAAGATCGCGAAGGCGACGGCCGAGGCGGAGGGTGCGTCGTACCAGCCGCACCCGGGCACCGCCGTGGTGGAGAAGATGCTCGAGGTCGGCCGCCCCGGTCGGTTGCGTGGGCAGGGCTTCTACGACTACGAGGACGGCAGGCGCGGATCGCTGTGGCCGGGCCTGAAGGAGCTGTTCGCGCCGAACGAGGAGCCCGCGGACATCGAGGACCTCAAGGACCGCTACCTGTTCATCGAGGCCATCGAGACCGCGAAGTGCTTCGAGGAGGGCGTGATCGAGTCCGCGGCTGCGGCCAACATCGGCTCGATCATGGGCATCGGCTACCCGGCCCTCACCGGCGGCACCGTGCAGTTCATGCAGGGGTACGACGGGCCGACCGGCCGCGGCCTGCCCGGCTTCGTGGAGCGCGCGCGCCAGCTCGCCAAGCTGTACGGCGAGCGCTTCGCGCCGACCCCGCGCCTGGTCGAGATGGCGGAGAAGGGGGAGTCCTTTCCGGCCTGACCGGCTGGGTCCGCCCGCCGGTCGGTCCGAGTGGGTGTCGGGCGCCGGGTGACGGCCCCTGACAAATCGGGCGAACCGCCTGCACCGCCCGACCCGCTCGGCGAGAATGGCGCGGTGCAGCACGGTGAACAGGTGACCCGCGTCCACGTCGAGGGGCTGTGGGTCCGCTTCGGCGAGGTGGCTGCCGTGCGCGGGATCGACGTGACCGCCACGGCCGGTCGCGCGACCGCGCTGCTCGGACGCAACGGGGCGGGCAAGTCCACCACCATGCGCGTGCTGGCGGGGGTGATCCCGCCGACCGAGGGGACGGCCCGGGTGGACGGCGTCGACGTCGCCGCGGACCCGCTCGCGGTCAAGCGGCTGGTCGGCTACTGCCCCGACGTGGGCGGGCTGGTGCCGCGCGCGACGCCGTGGGAGCACCTGCAGCTGTCGGCCCGACTGCGGCGGATGGAGGGCTGGGAGTCCCGCGCCCAGGAGCTGCTGGAGCGGTTCGACCTCGGGGCCGCCGCCCATCGGGTCACCTCGGGGTTCAGCCACGGGATGGGGCGTCGGCTCTCGGTGGTGCTGGCGACGTTCCACGACCCCGGCGTGCTCCTGCTCGACGAGCCCTTCGACGGCGTCGACCCGCTCGGCGTCGAGGCCACCCTCGAGGTCATCGCCGACGCGCGCGCCCGTGGCGCCGCCGTACTCGTCTCGACCCACCTGCGCGACCTGGCCATGCAGGCCTGCCAGGACGCGCTCGTGCTGCGCGGGGGCAGCAGCGTCGCCGCCCTGGACGCCGACGAGCTCACGGGTGAGGAGGGCGCCGGTGTCTACCGCGCTCTCCTTGACTGAGCCGTTCAGCGAGCTGCGTGGCGCCCGCCGGGACCTCGGGGCGCTGCTGGCCTTCCGTCGCTCCGCGCTCTCCCGCTCACACAGCCGCCGGCTGTGGTGGGCCGCGGCCCTCGCCCTCGTGCTCACCGCCACCGCGATGGTCGGTCCTGCGTACCTCGGCGGTGACTTCCCCCGCGAGCGGTCCGGGTCGCTGCTGGCGCTGATGCCCTCGATGGCGGTGGGATTCCTGGCACTGGCGATCTTCTCGGCCGTCGCCTCCGGTGGTGGCCGCGAGGTGGTGCCGCGCGACCAGGCGGTGGCGTTCCCGGTGTCCACCACCACCGACCACCTCGGCGCGCTGCTGATGGCGCCGCTCAACATCGCGTGGTTCGCCCAGGCGTGGACGCTGTTCGGCATCGCGTCGTACGCCCTGGGACCCGACAAGCTCTGGGCCTACCAGCTGCCGCTGCTGCTGTGGGTGCTGGCGTCGACCGCGATCGCGCAGATCTTCGGCTGGCTGGCCGAGGGCGTACGCCGCGGCCCCAACGGCATCGTCACCTTCCGGTTGATCGTGGCCGTCGTCTTCGGCTGGGTGGCCTCGCTGGTCATCACCGGGGTGCTCGCCGGCGTGCTCGACCGCAGCCCGACGATCTGGCTGCTCACCTGGATGCTCGACGGTGCCTCGGGCCGCTGGCTCGGCTGGTCGGGCGGCAACGTCGTCCTGCTCGTGCTCGTGCTCGGCTCGGCCCTGCTCGGTGCGGTGCCGGCGCGCTGGGCGCTGCACCGGCCGATGCGCGAGGAGCTCCGGCTCGAGTCGGGCCGGCACCGCGTGCGTCCCGCGCCGACCACCGACCTGGCGATGCTGCTGCGCGTCGACCGCTCGGCGGTGTGGCGCTCGGTGCCGTTGCGCCGCGGCCTGGCGGTGCTGGCGCTGATGCCGGGCGTGGTCGCGCTCGCCGGTGACCTCGAGTGGCGGATGCTCACCGTGCTGCCCGGCCTGGTCGCCTCCGGCGCGGCGCTGCTGTTCGGCGTGAACACCTGGTGCCTCGACGGACGGGGCGCGCTGTGGCGCGAGAGCCTCCCGGTCTCGCCGCGGCTGTCCTTCTACGCCCGCGCGCTGGTGCTGCTCGAGGTGCTGACCGCCTCGGCGGTGATCACCCTGGTGCTCGCGGCGCTGCGCGCCGGCCGGCCGACGGCGGCCGAGCTGGTGGCGCTGCTGTGCGCCACGGTGGTGGTCGCCGTGCAGGTGGTGGCGGCCGGCATGCGCTGGAGCATCGCGCGGCCGTTCTCCGTCGACCTGCGCAGCGCGCGGGCCACCCCGGCGCCGCCGGTGGTGATGGCGGGCTACAGCGCGCGGCTCGCGCTCGCCACCACGATGACCGGGCTGCTGTTCTCCGGACTGGCCCAGGTCTCCGACGTCCGGGTCACGCTGTTCGTCACGCTGCTCCTGCTGCTGTGGTCGACCTGGCGGCTCGAGCGGGCCGCGGGACGGTGGGAGGACCCAGTCACCCGGTCGCGGGTGATCGCCACGGTGGCCGGCTGAACCACGTCGGTAGGGTCCGGGGCATGGACTTCGCCCCCTCAGCCCGTGCCGCCGAGCTGACCGAGCTGGTCGGCGCCTTCGTGCGCGCCGAGATCGAGCCGGTCGCCGCCGAGTACCACCGCCAGGTCAGCGAGTCGGCCGCCGCCGGCGAGTGGGTGGAGTCGCCGATCCTCGGCGAGCTGCGGGAGAAGGCGCGCGCCCAGGGGCTGTGGAACCTCTTCCTCCCGGTGGAGCACACCGGCCACTACGCCGAGAAGTACGGCACCCACGGCGGCGCCGGGCTGAGCAACACCGACTACGCGCCGCTGGCCGAGCAGATGGGCCGGGCCACCTTCCTGGCGCCGTACGTCTTCAACTGCAACGCGCCGGACACCGGCAACATGGAGGTGCTGCTCAAGTACGGCACCGACGAGCAGAAGCAGCAGTGGCTCGAGCCGCTGCTCGAGGGGCAGATCCGGTCGGCGTTCACGATGACCGAGCCCGGTGTCGCCTCCTCCGACGCGACCAACATGGAGGCCACCGCGGTCGTCGACGGCGACGAGGTGGTGATCAACGGCCGCAAGTGGTGGTCGACCGGAGTGGGCCACCCCGACTGCCAGGTACTGATCTTCATGGGGCTCTTCGACCCCGACGCCGACCGGCACCGCCGCCACACCATGGTGATCGTGCCGCGCGACACCCCCGGCGTCCGGGTCGAGCGGCTGCTGTCCACGATGAAGGAGTACGACGAGCCCGTCGGCCACGGCGAGGTCAGCTTCACCGACGTCCGCGTCCCGAAGGACAACATCCTGCTCGGCGAGGGCCGGGCCTTCGAGATCGCCCAGGGGCGGCTCGGACCGGGACGGGTGCACCACTGCATGCGGCTGATCGGGCAGGCCGAGGTGGCGCTCGAGCTCGCCATCGAGCGGGGGCTGTCGCGCACCGCCTTCGGCAGGCCGCTGGTCAAGCTCGGCGGCAACCAGGAGCGCATCGCCGACGCCCGGATCGCCATCGACCAGGCCCGGCTGCTGGTGCTCAACGCGGCGTGGAAGCTCGACACCGGCGGTCCGCTGAACGCGCTCAGCGAGGTCAGCCAGATCAAGGTGATCGTGCCCAACGTCGCCCAGCAGGTCATCGACATGGCGATCCAGCTGCACGGCGGCGGCGGGCTGTCCGCCGACTTCCCGCTGGCCGGGATGTGGACCAACGCGCGCGCGCTGCGGCTCGCGGACGGCCCCGACGAGGTCCACCGCGGCGTGATCGCGCGCCTCGAGATCGGCAAGCACCGCGGATGAGGGTCCTCGTCACCGGCGGTGCCCAAGGCCTGGGGGCCGCGCTCGTGCAGGCGTTCGCGGCACGCGGCGACGACGTGCTCGCGGCCGACGTCGCGTTCCCGGCCGACGGCGCCTCGGCCACGGGGATGCACCTCGACGTGCGCTCCGACGACGACTGGGCCGCGGCGCGGGCCCGGGTCGAGGAGCAGTGGGGTGGCCTCGACGTGCTGGTCAACAACGCCGGCGTCGCCGGGGGCGGCCGGATCGACGTGGCCGACCTCGACGAGTGGCGGTGGATCACCGAGATCAACCTGTTCGGCGTGGTCCGCGGCACCCGCACCTTCACCCCGGTGTTCAAGCAGCAGCGCTCCGGCCACATCGTCAACGTGGCGTCACTGGCGGGGCTGGTGCACCCCGCGGGGATGGGCTCCTACAACGCGGTGAAGGCCGCGGTCGTGGCGTTCAGCGAGACCACCGCCCACGAGCTCGCGGGGCACGGCGTGCGCTGCTCGGTGGTGTGCCCGTCGTACTTCCGCACCGGGCTGGTCGACCGCATGCAGGGCCGCGACACCGCCGTCGGCGCGGTGATCGGCGCGCTGGTCGAGGCCGCGCCGCTCGGGCCCGACGACATCGCCGCCGCGGTGCTGGAGGGGATGGACCGGGGCGAGGAGCTGATCCTCCCCGACGAGGCCGCGCGGGCGGCGTACCAGCTGAAGGTGACCGACCGGGCGGCGTACGACGCGGTGATGCGCAAGCAGGCCGCCCGTCTCGAGGCGATGGGAGCTGCTGAATGAGCGAGATCCCCGGAGCGAGCGCGGTCCGCGAGGAGGACCGCATCGACCTCGACGCGGTCCGCGCCTGGCTTGCCGAGCAGGGCACCGAGCTGTCCGCGGACGTCGAGGTGCGCCAGTTCGGCGGCGGTGCCTCCAACCTGACCTACTCGCTGCGCGACGCGCAGCACGACCTGATCCTGCGGCGCCCGCCCAGCGGCCACAAGGCGAAGGGCGCGCACGACATGGCGCGGGAGTACCGCATCCAGGACGGCCTCGCCGGCGTCTTCCCGCTGGTGCCGAGGATGGTCGCGCTGTGCGAGGACGAGTCCGTGGTCGGGCAGCCGTTCTACGTGATGGAGCGCATCGACGGCGTCATCCCGCGGCGCGACTTCCCGGCCGGTCTCCAGCCCGACGAGGCGCAGGCGCGGGCGTTGTGCACCAACGCACTCGACCGGTTGATCGAGCTGCACAGCATCGACGTCTCGGCGACACCGCTGGCCTCGATGAGCAAGGGGCACGGGTACGTCGCCCGCCAGGTCGCCGGCTGGAGCAAGCGGTTCCGCGACGCCCGCACCGACGACTTCGGGCCGGACCGGATCGCGCGCGACGAGGAGGTGATGGTGTGGCTGGACGAGCACCAGCCCGACGACGTGGCGAGCTGCCTGATCCACAACGACTACCGGTTCGACAACATCGTCCTCGACCGCGAGGACATCACCCGTCCCGTCGGGGTCCTCGACTGGGAGATGGCCACGATCGGTGACCCGTTGATGGACCTCGGCGGCACGCTGTCCTACTGGGTGCGCGACGACGACGACGAGTTCTTCCGCCAGTTCCGCCGGCAGCCGACCCACCTGCCCGGGATGTTCTCCCGCGAGGAGGTCGTCGACTACTACTGCGAGCAGATGGACTACTCGATCACCGCGAGGGAGTGGCGGTTCTACGAGGTGTTCGGGCTGTTCCGGCTCGCGGTGATCGCGCAGCAGATCTACTACCGCTACTTCCACGGCCAGACCACCAACGAGGACTACGCGATCTTCGGCCCGGCCACGGAGTACCTCCAGGCGCGCAGCCACAGGCTGATCAACGCCTGATGGGACAGCTGCTGCTGGTCCGGCACGGCCAGGCCTCGTGGGCCGCGGCGGACTACGACGTGCTCTCCGAGACCGGCTGGGAGCAGTCGCGCGTGCTGGGCCGGGCGTTGAAGGCGCGCGGGATCACCCCCGACCTCGTGGTGAGCGGCGGGATGCGCCGCCACGCCGAGACGGCGCAGGGTTGCCTGTCCGAGCTGGGCTCGTCGGTGGAGGCGACGGTCGACGCCGGCTGGGACGAGTTCGACCACGTCTCGATGCTGGCCAAGCTCGACCCGCCCTTCGCGGGGCGCAAGCCGACGAAGGCGGAGTTCCAGGAATGGTTCGAGGCGGCCACCGACCGGTGGACTCGAGGCGAGTACGACCACGAGTACGCCGAGTCCTTCACCGCCTTCACCGACCGGGTCGGGTCAGCGCTCCGTCGTACGGCCGAGGCGGCGGGGTCCGGCACCGCGATCGTGTTCAGCAGCGGCGGCCCGGTCTCCTGGGCGACGGCCAGCCTGCTCGCCGACGAGCCCGAGGTCGCCGGGCGGCTGTGGCGCCGGCTCAACCCGGTGTGCGTCAACTCCGGCGTCACCCGGGTGGTCACCGGCCGCCGCGGCCTGACCCTGGTCAGCTTCAACGACCACAGCCACCTCGACGGCCTGGACGGGATGCTCACCTACCGCTGAGGGCCCCTCACTGTGGGCGTGGCTCCGGGTAGTACAGAACAGTTGGGTCGTGGTTCGGCGCGGATCACGACCCGTTTGTTCCTTGCTATCAGGCGCGCGCCCCGGCCGGGATCCGCCGCGGCAGCCAGAACTTGTCGCCCAGGATCAGCGCGAGCGCGGGCACGAGGACGGTGCGCACCAGCAGGGTGTCGAGGAGTACGCCGATGCAGATGACCACGCCCACCTGCGCGAGCACGACCAGCGGCAGCACGCCGAGGACGGCGAACACCGCGGCCAGCAGCACACCGGCGCTGGTGATCACGCCGCCGGTCGCCGCGAGCGCGCGCAGCATGCCCTCCCGGGTGCCGTGGCCCGGCGTCTCCTCCCACGCGCGGGTGACCAGGAAGATGTTGTAGTCGACGCCGAGGGCGACCAGGAACAGGAACGAGTACAGCGGCGTGGTGTGGTCGAGGGCGCTGAAGTCGAGGACCCGGGTGAAGATCCACCACCCCGCCCCGAGCGCCGCGACGTAGGTGGCGAGCACGGTCATCGCCATCAGCACGGGCGCGACGATCGAGCGCAGCAGCACCAGCAGGGCCCCGAGCACCAGCACCAGGACCAGCGGGAAGATCACCCAGCGGTCGCGGGCCGAGGCAGCCGCGAGGTCGACGCTCTCCGCGGCGGTGCCGCCGACGTAGCTGCGCCCACCGGCGTCGTCGAGCTCGCTCCGGATGCGCTCCACGGTGGCGCGGGCCCCGTCGCTGTCGGGCGGGTCGGCGAGCACGACGCTCACCTCGCTCCACGTGTCGCCGCCCGCGCCCGGTCGCACGCTGTCGACGCCGTCGAGGCCCTCGAGCGCGGCGGCCGCCTCCCGCGGCGAGTCGGTGATGACCGTCGTCGGGTCCGAGCTGCCCGCGGGGAAGTGGTCGGCCAGCCGCTCCGCACCCGCGATCGCCTCCGGCTTCTGCAGGAACTGCTCGTCCTGCGGCAGGCCCACCTTCGTGCCGAGCAGGCCGGTGGCGAGCACCGCGAGGACGACGAGTGTCCCGACCACGAACATCGCGGGGCGGGCCGCGACGGTGTCGCCGACCCGGCGCCACGGCGAACGGGCGTCGACGAGGACCGCGGAGCCGACCATGGGGCGCTTGGGCCAGAACACCCAGCGCCCGAAGAGCACCAGCGTGGCCGGCAGGGCAACCAGCGCGAAGACCAGGGCCACCAGGATGCCGATCGCGGAGGCGAGCCCCAGGCCCCGGGTGGTGGGGGTGAGCGACAGCAGCAGGGTGAGCACGCCGACCACCACGGTGGTGGCGCTGGCGATCACCGCCTCCGCCGTACGCCGCAGGGCCAGGCGCATGGCCTCGACCCGGTCCTCGTGCCGGCGCAGCTCGTCGCGGTAGCGGGAGATCAGCAGCAGCGCGTAGTTGGTCCCCGCGCCGAAGACCAGCACCGACAGGATCCCGGTGACCGACCCGTCGTACGGCATGTCGAGGGCGGTCAGCGCACGGGTCGCCAGCACCGCGGCCACCTGGTCGGCGATGCCGACCACGGTCAGCGGAACCAGCCACAGCACCGGGCTGCGGTAGGTGATCACCAGCAGCACGGCGACGACCGAGGCGGTCACTGCGAGCAGGCGGAAGTTGGCGCCGTCGAAGACCGCCGAGAGGTCGGCCTGCACGGCCGCAGGACCGGTGACCTCGGCCCGGATGCCGTCGGGGGCGGCCTCGTCGAGCTGCTTCCGCAGGTCCTCCACCGGCCCGCTGAGTGCGCTGGCGTCGGACGCGTCGATGGAGACGATGCTGATGGCGGCGGCCCGGTCCTGGCTGGGCAGCACCGGCGGGCCCTCGGGCGAGGTGACCTTGTCGACCTCGAGACCGGTCACCGCAGCGGCGAGTTCTCCGAGGACGGCGCGGTCGAGCGGCGCGTTCCCGTCCTCCTGGGTGAAGAGCACGACCGCCGTGGAGCCGTCTTCCTCGGGCAGCTGCTCACGCAGCTCGGCGGCCTGGGTGCTGTCGTAGCCGCGGGGCAGCTGGTCCGTCGGCCCGCCCTCGTGCTCGACCGACCCGACGCCGACGATCAGCAGGATCCCGAGCCCCAGCATCACCACGCTGACCAGCACGCTGGCCTTCCCGACGATGAGTCGGCGCAGTCCGGCCACCTGCACACTCCTGAGCTCGCGACCCGGAATGTCCGGGTGAAGGGTCCGCTGGTGAACGTAGCAACGGCGCCCAATCATCCCCGGGGAGCGGTGCGCACCCGATAGCAAGGAACGAATGGGCGCTGTCCGGGCGCCGAGCTGGTACCAACTGCTCCTTACTATCCAGTCGTTGGCAGGATGAGCGGCATGGCGACCATGCGGAAGACCGTCCTGATCACCGGCGCGAGCAGCGGGCTGGGGGCGGAGATGGCCAGGCAGCTCGCGGCGCGTGGTCACGACCTCGCCCTGTGCGCCCGCCGTACCGACCGTCTCGAGGAGCTGCGCGCCGAGATCGCCGCCGCGCACCCGGACCGTCGCGTCGAGATCCGCGCGCTCGACGTCAACGACGACGACCAGGTCTTCGAGGTCTTCCGCGGGTTCCGGGCCGACTTCGGCTCCATCGACCGGGTCATCGTCAACGCCGGGCTGGGCAAGGGTGCGCCGTTGGGCACCGGTCGCTACGAGGCCAACAAGGAGACGGCGGTGACCAACTTCGTCGCCGCGCTGGTCCAGACCGAGGCGGCGATGGAGATCTTCCGCGACCAGGGCAGCGGCCACCTGGTGATGATCTCGTCGATGTCGGCGGTCCGCGGGATGCCGAAGAACCTCACGACGTACGCCGCCACGAAGGCCGGCGTCGCGCATCTCGCCGAGGGACTGCGCAACGAGCTCTACGGCAAGCCGATCGCCATCACGGTGATCTACCCCGGCTACATCGCCTCGGAGATGAACGCCGGCGTCGCACACAAGGTCAAGGGGATGGTCTCCACCGAGAAGGGCGTGCGCGCGATGGTCGACGCCATCGAGAGGGAGAAGGACTCCGCGTGCGTGCCGCCGCTGCCGTGGGCGCCGATGAGCGTGGTGATGAGGCACGCCCCGCTGGCGGTGCTCAAGAGGCTGATGTGAGCTGCTCCCCGGCCACGAACGGCGTCAGCAGCCCCGGCACCGCCTCGTCGGCCAGGGCGACCGCCTGGTCCTCCGGGATGTCGATCGCGGCGTAGGCCTGGTCCCCGGCAGCGGTGGTGGCCACCAGGGTCGCGAGGCCGCGCCGGCGCTGGAACCACGACTGCTGGATGTTCCAGCCGATGATGCCGGTGCGCTGCAGGATCGCGCGCTCGCCACCCAGCGATCCCGACCGCACCACGAGGTGCTCGGCGGTGAGCTCGTGCCCCAGCCGCCGGTAGCGGTCGGTCGCCAGCGCGGCGGCGGCCGGGTAGACCACCAGGGTGGCGACGACCGCCCACCAGCTCAGCCCGGTCAGCCAGCAGACGACTGCGGCCGCGGCCGGGACCACGGAGGCGCCCATCAGCGCGCGGGTCCAGCGGCGGGTGCGGGCGGCCGGCCCGTGCTGTCGCAGGGGTACGACGAGCGGCGCGGAGTAGCCCAGCAGGTCGGCCCCGACCCGGTCGACCACCTTGCGTGGCGCCGGCGGGACGAGCTGGGTGCTGCCGCTCTCGCCGCTGGAGATGCCGGTCACCACGGCCTTCAGCCGAGCCGCACCGGCCAGCCGGAGGCCGAGCGGCTCGCGCACCTCCAGCCCGCGGAAACGCTCCCGCTCCAGGCTGGTCTCGGTCGTAGTGAGCAGCCCCCGCCGCACGTGCAGCGACCGGCCCCGCGCGTCGCGGGTGAGCAGGTAGCCCCAGTTGGTGACGAAGTAGCCGAGCACCGAGAACACCGCGCCCAGCACCAGGAAGACCACGATCGCGACCGGGATGAGCACGGCCACGGACACCTCGAGCACCAGCCGCAGCACGTCCTCCTCGTCGAAGAGGCTCTCGCCCAGCTGCTCGACCACCTGCCCGAGCACGGCGAGCACACCGGCGGCGATCACGCTGCCCGAGGAGGTCAGCGGGGCGTAGCGGACCCAGCCCGGGTCGAGCCGCATCAGCACCTCGTCCTCGGCGGGGACGGGTGGTGCAGGGACGCCGGTGGCCTCGTCGTACGCCGGAGGCAGCTCGGTCGCGGCGGGTGCGCCCTCGACGGCGGCCCGGTGCAGCAGCGCGACGCGCAGCTCGCGGGCCTCGGGGATCGCGAGCGCGTCGAGGGCGAACTTCTCCTCCGAGCCCTTGGAGCCGGTGCCGATCTCCACCTTGGCGAGCCCGAGGATCCGGTGGATCGGCGACGAGGTCAGCTCCACGGCGCGCACCCGGTCGAGCCGGGCGGTGAGCACGGTGGTGCCGATGAGGCTGCGCTTCAGCTCGACCTGCGTGGTGG
This sequence comes from Marmoricola sp., assembly GCA_035689885.1. Lineage (GTDB taxonomy): Bacteria > Actinomycetota > Actinomycetes > Propionibacteriales > Nocardioidaceae > Marmoricola. The sequence goes on from DASSLA010000144.1 coordinate 15,306, forward strand.
TGATCCGGAACCGGGTGATCCAGAAGCGCACGATCCCGATGGCCACCGGGATGGCGATGCCGAGGAGCTGCCAGAAGTTGCTGTCCCCGCTGCGGCCGACCACCAGCGCGCCGATGACCAGCGGGAAGAAGCGGATCAGCTCCTGCACGGGGTTGACCAGCAGCATCCGCTGGTCCAGCCGGCGCCACTCGACCTCGGTGGTCGGCGCCGGGCCGTCAGGAGCTGGTGGGACCTCGTCGGCCGGTCGCTCCGGGTGGGCGTCGCTCACGTCGCGTCGCCCTGCTCCGCCTCGGCCCGCCGGGTCAGGTCCTCGACGAGCCTCTCGGCCACCGGCCGGTCGATGGCGTCGATCCGGATCGGACCGGCCGCCGAGGCCGTGGTCACCGTGACCGAGGCCAGTCCGAACAGCCGGCCGACCGCCGTCTGCTGGTAGTCGACGGTCTGCACGCGCGACATCGGCGCGATCCGGCGCTCGCGGGAGAGCCAGCCGGTCTGGGTGAAGACAGCGCTGTCCGTGCTCTCCCAGCGGTGCACCCGGTAACGCACGATCGGCATCACCGCGACGTAGGAGATCGCCACCACGGCGAGCACCGGCCAGGCCCACACCGGCAGCTCGAACCAGAGCAGGTGCACGGCCACCATCCCCGCCGCGAGCACGAGGAACCCGAACGCCGCCCCGACCGCCCAGAGCAGCGGAGCCTTGCTGGACACCTGGTGCGCCGGTTCACGCAGCGCGGTGGGCGGGACAGGTGCTTCGGTCACGGTGCCAGCCTGCCACCTGGAGGGACGGGGACCGGTGGAGCGTCGCACGGACATGCGAATGTCGTGAAAGGGACGGGTGGGGCGTCCAGGCGCCTCCTGCGTGACATTCGCATGGCTGGACGACGTTCCGCCCACCCCCGAACCGCACTACCCTGCGAGACATGAGCGGAAGAGTCGTCCACTTCGAGATCCCCTTCGACGACAAGGGGCGCGCGCACAGCTTCTACTCCGACATCTTCGGGTGGAGCATCAGCGAGCTCCCCGAGATGCACTACTCGATCGTCACGACGGGACCGACCGACGAGCAGGGCTATCCCACCGACCAGGGCTACATCGGCGGCGGCATGTTCAAGCGGGACAGTCCCACCGACCGGCCGGTGATCACCATCGACGTCGACGACATCGACGCCACCCTGGCCAGGATCGAGGAGCGGGGCGGGATGACCGTGCTCGGCCGCCAGGGCGTCGGAGAGATGGGCTGGGCGGCGTACTTCAAGGACGTCGAGGGCAACCTGATGGGCCTCTGGCAGTCCGCCGACCCGGAACAGTCCTGAAGACCGGCGGTCACGCCCGCAGCTGTCGGACCTCTCGGTTAGGTTGACCGCGTCCTGAGCGCCGACGTGGAGGGGGAGTCCGGGTGAGCCTGGTCGTGCACCGCGCGCCGAGGGCCGACCTGCTCGTCACCGAGCTCGCCGGCCTGCTGCGTACGCCGCTGCCCGACCCGTTCGAGCAGGACCTCGTGCTGGTGCCCGCCAAGGGCATCGAGCGGTGGCTCTCCCAACAGCTCTCGCACCGCCTCGGGGCCGCGGCCGGGCGGGAGGACGGCGTCTGCGCAGGCGTCGAGTTCCGCTCGCCGGCGAGCCTGGTCGCCGAGGTCACCGGCACCGTCGACGACGACCCGTGGGCCCCCGACGTCCTGGTCTGGCCCCTGCTCGACGTCATCGACGCCCACGCGGGCGCCGACTGGTGCCACACCCTCGGCCTCCACCTCGGCCACGGCCAGGACGGCGAGGAGGCCGAGCTGCGGAGGGGGCGGCGCTACGCCGTGGCGCTGCGGCTCGCGCGGCTGCTCGCGTCGTACGCCGTGCAACGGCCGACCCTGCTCGAGGCCTGGGAGGCGGGCCAGGACTCCGACGGCGCAGGTGGTGTGCTGCCGCCCGACCTGACCTGGCAGCCCGAGCTGTGGCGCCACCTGGTCAGCCACGTCGGTGAGCCGAGCCCCGGCCGACGTCACCAGCGGGTGCTGCGGGCCCTGCGGGAGCGACCCGACTCCGTCGAACTGCCCGCGCGGTTCTCCCTGTTCGGCCACACCCGCATCCCGGTGACCGAGGTGGAGCTGCTCGACGCCCTGGCCGCGCACCGCGACGTCCACCTCTGGCTGCCGCACCCCTCGCCCGCGCTCTGGCAGGCGCTGTCCGGCCACCAGCGCGCCGTCCGCCGCCGCGACGACGACTCCCACGGCTGGGCGGGCCACCCGCTGCTCGCCTCGCTCGGCCGCGACCTGCGCGAGCTGCAGCGCACGCTGCAGACGGTGCCGCACGTCGACGGCGGCGAGACCGGCGAGGAGACCGGAGCAGGCGACCACCTGCTCGGCTGGCTGCAGCGCGACATCGCCGCCAACGCGATCACCGCGGGCCGCGCGCTCCGCCCGGACGACCGCAGCCTGCAGGTGCACGCCTGCCACGGTCCGGCCCGCCAGGTCGAGGTGCTGCGCGAGGTGCTGCTCGGCCTGCTCGCCGACGACCCCACCCTCGAGCCGCGCGACATCCTCGTCATGTGCCCCGACATCGAGGCCTACGCCCCGCTGATCTCGGCGGCGTTCGGAATGGGTGAGATCGGCACCCACCCCGGTCACCAGCTCCGGGTGCGCCTCGCCGACCGGTCGCTGACCCAGACCAACCCGCTGCTCGCGGTGGTCGGGTCGCTGCTCGACCTCGCCGGCGGCCGCGCCGAGGCCAGCCGGGTCCTCGACCTCCTCGCCGCCGACCCGGTGCGACGCAGGTTCAACTTCTCCCAGGACGACCTCGAGACCATCACCGGCTGGGTCGACAAGGCCGGCATCCGCTGGGCGTTCGACGCCGAGCACCGCGCGCCGTACGGCCTCGAGGGCTACCTGCAGAACACCTGGCGCTTCGGCCTCGACCGGGTCCTCGCCGGGGTGGCGGTCAGCGACGACGCCGACCGGTTCTTCGGCGCCACCCTGCCCCTCGACGACGTCGGCAGCACCAGCATCGACCTGGCCGGCCGGTTCGCGGAGTACGTCGAGCGGGTGCGCGCGACCTGCGACCGGCTCACCGGCAGCCACCCGGTCGCGCACTGGATGGGGGTGCTCGGCGACGCCGTCACCGGGCTGACCGACGTCGGCCGCGGCGAGGAGTGGCAGCAGGCCCAGGTGCACCGCGAGCTCGGCCGGATGGCCGACGCCACCACCGACACCCAGCTCGAGCTCCGGCTCGCCGACGTGCGCGCCCTGATGCGCGAGCGCCTCGCCGGCCGACCCACCCGGGCCAACTTCCGCACCGGCACGCTCACCGTCGCCACCCTCGTCCCGATGCGGTCGGTGCCGCACCGCGTGGTGTGCCTGCTCGGCCTCGACGACGGGGTCTTCCCCCGGACGGGCGCGGTCGACGGTGACGACCTGCTCGCCCGCGATCCCCGCACCGGGGAGCGCGACCGCCGCAGCGAGGACCGCCAGCTGATGCTCGACGCGATCGTCGCCGCCACCGAGCACCTCGTGGTGACCTACTCCGGCGCCAACGAGACCACCGGCCGGCCGCGCCCTCCCGCCGTACCACTCGGCGAGCTGCTCGACACCCTCGAGCAGACCGCCGCCGGGGCGCGCGACCACGTGCTGCGCCACCACCCCCTGCAGGCGTTCGACCCGCAGAACCTCCAGCCCGGCAAGCCGTTCTCCTTCGACGTCGCCTCCCTGGCCGGTGCGCGGGCCGCGACCCGCAAGCGGGTGGCACCGCCGTCGTTGTCCGACCTCGAGCTGCCGCCGCGCGAGGGAGACGTCGAGCTCGCCGACCTGGTGCGGTTCTTCAAGCACCCGGTCAAGGAGTTCCTGCGCCGCCGGCTCGACCTCGCCCTGCCCGACGACGGCGAGGAGGTCTCCGACGGCCTGCCGGTGGAGCTCGACGGGCTCGGTCAGTGGGCGGTCGGCGACCGGATGCTGCGCGACCTGCTCGCCGGGCACGACCGCACCCGTGTGCTGGGCAAGGAGTGGCGCCGCGGGTCGCTGCCGCCCGGCCAGCTCGGCTGGCGGATGGCCAACGAGATCGTGGACAAGGCGATCCCGGTCGCCGATTGCGCCGAGTCGGTGATGCAGGGGCGCGCCGTCGACGCCCTCGACGTCGACGTCGACCTCGGTGACGACCGGCGCCTGCGCGGCACCGTCACCGACCTGTACGGCGACCGGCTGATCAAGGTCACCTACTCCCGGATGGGCCCCAAGCAGCTCCTCGACGTCTGGATCCCGCTGCTCGCGCTGTGCGCGGCCCGTCCGGGGCGGCCGTGGACGGCGGGAGTGATAGCCCGGGCCAAGCCGGTGTCACGGGCCACGTTCACGCCGGTCGACGACGCGCCCGCGCTGCTGGCCGACCTGGTGCGCCTCTACGACTCCGGCATGCGCGAGCCGCTGCCGCTGCCGCTGAAGACCTGCGAGGCGTGGGCGCGCCACCACCAGCGGCCGAAGCAGGCGTGGTTCAAGGCCAACGACGCCTGGGCCAAGGACAAGTTCGCCCCCGAGCGCGACGACGGCTCCCACGCCCGCATCTGGGGCCGCGGCGCCGACCTCGAGACGCTGCTGGCCGTGCCTCCTCGACCGGGGGAGGAGTGGGGCGACCAGGAGTCGCGCCTCGGTGCGCTCGCCTGCCGCCTGTGGACCCCGATCCTGGAGCGGGTGATCAGCTGATGGAGCCCTTCGACCTGCTCGGCCCGCTGCCCACCGGCACCACCCTGCTCGAGGCGAGCGCCGGCACCGGCAAGACCTACGCCGTGGCGGCGCTGGTGACCCGGTACGTCGCGGAGGGCCGAGCCACCCTCGACCAGATGCTGGTGATCACCTTCGGCCGAGCCGCCAGCCAGGAGCTGCGCGAGCGCGTCCGCGAGCAGCTCGTGGCGGCCGACCGCGCCCTGGCCGACCCCACTGCGGAGCCGGACGACGACGAGGTCATCGGGCTGCTCACGCAGGGGAGTGCGGCGGAGGTGGCCGAGCGGCGGCGCCGCATCCGCGACGCGCTGGCCGACTTCGACGGCGCCACCATCGCCACCACCCACCAGTTCTGCCAGCTGGTGCTCCGCTCCCTCGGGGTCGCCGGCGACACCGACACCGGCGCCGAGCTGGTCGAGGACCTCGGCGACCTGGTGGTCGAGGTCGTCGACGACCTCTACCTCCGCGACTTCGGCCACCTCAGTGCCGCACCGCCCTTCGAGCGCCCCGAGGCGCTCGCGCTCGCTCGTGCCGTGGTCAACGACCCGCAGGCCCGGATCGCACCCGACGACCCCGAGCCCGGCAGCCTCGCGGAGGCCCGCGTGCGGTTCGCGTGCACGGTCCGCGACGAGGTCGACCGGCGCAAGCGACGCCTCGGCCTGCTCTCCTACGACGACCTGCTCAGCCGGCTCGCCGACGCGCTCGAGCCGGACCGTTCACCGGCCCGGGAGCGGATGCGCCAGCGGTGGTCGGTGGTGCTCGTCGACGAGTTCCAGGACACCGACCCGGTGCAGTGGCGGGTGCTCGACCGCGCCTTCTCCGGGCACGCCACGATGGTGCTGATCGGCGACCCCAAGCAGGCGATCTACGCCTTCCGCGGTGGCGACGTGTTCAGCTATCTCGAGGCCGCGGAGACGGCGGCGACCCGTCGTACCCTCGCGACCAACTGGCGCAGCGACGGCCCGCTCGTCGACTCACTGCAGCGGTTGTTCTGCGGCGCCGAGCTCGGCGACCCGCGGATCGCGGTGCACCCCGTCGAGGCCCACCACACCGACAGTCGGCTGGCGGGGACACCCGACCCGGTGCCGGTGCGGCTTCGCGCGCTGCGGCGCGACGACTTCACGCTGACCAGGTCCGGCACCATCCCGATCGACGCCGTACGCCGCCACGTCGCGCGCGACCTCGCCGGCGACGTGGCCCGGCTGCTCGCCTCGGACGCCACCTTCGAGGGGCGACCGGTGCAGGCGGGTGACGTGGCGGTGCTGATCTACAGCCTCAAGCACGCCGAGCAGTTCCAGGCGGAGCTCCTCGAGCGCGGCATCCCGTCGGTGGTCAGCGGCGGCAGCAGCGTGCTGCTCACCGAGGCGGCGCAGGAGTGGCTCACCCTGCTGGAGGCACTCGAGCAGCCGCACCGCTCGGGTCGGGTGCGGGCCGTGGCGCTCACCTCGTTCGTCGGGATCTCCGCGGCCGACCTCGACCGGGGCGGCGACGACGTCACCGACGAGGTCGCCGAGCGGGTGCGCCGGTGGCTCGACCTGGTCCGGGCCCGGGGCATCGCCGCGGTGCACGAGGCGGTCGTCGCCGACGGCCTGGCCGAGCGGGTGCTGTCGCGTCCCGACGGCGAGCGGCTGCTCACCGACCTCGACCACCTCGGCCAGGTGCTCCACGACGTCGCCCACCGTGAGCACCTCGGGCTCCCCGGCCTGTTGGAGTGGCTGCGCCAGGAGCGGCGCGTGGCCACCGAGGTCCGCGAGCGGACCCGCCGGCTCGACACCGACGCCCACGCGGTGCAGTTCACCACCATCCACACCAGCAAGGGCCTGCAGTACCCCGTGGTCTACCTGCCGCTGCTCTTCGACAAGTGGATGCCCACCGAGAGCATTCCGCTGCACCACGACGAGCAGGGCCGCCGCACGCTCGACGTCAGCGGGTCGCAGTCCGGCGCCGGCCAGCGCCGCGCGCGGCAGGAGCTGTGCGGCGAGGAGCTCCGGCTGACGTACGTCGCCCTCACCCGTGCCCAGTCGCAGGTGGTCACCTGGTGGGCGCCGAGCTGGGACGCCGGCAACTCCGGCCTCACCCGGATGCTCTTCGGCCGCGAGCCCGGCGAGGCGGCGGTGCCCGACCGGGTCTCCGAGCTGCCCGCCGAGCGGGAGGCGCTCGCCGCCCTGGAGCGCTGGCAGGAGCACGGCGCGCTGCGGCTGGAGACCTCGACGGTCCGCGACGCCGAGGCGCCGCTGCCGACCCCGGCACCGCCCCGGCTGGCCGTGCGGACCTTCGGCCGCGGCGTCGACACCCAGTGGCGGCGCACGTCCTACTCCGGCCTGATCCGGGTCGAGGAGCAGCTCAGCGCGGCCGGGGTGGCGAGCGAGCCGGAGGTCGAGGGCACCGTCGACGAGGAGACCACGGTCGAGGTGCCGGTCGGGCAGGCGGCGGCGCCCGACGTCGAGGACGTCCCCTCCCCGATGGAGCACCTGCCCGCGGGCGCGACCTTCGGCTCCCTGGTGCACGCCGTGCTCGAGCACGCCGACCCGCAAGCTCCCGACCTGGCCGCTGAGCTCACCCGTTGTGTCCAGGAGCAGCGCCGCTGGTGGGCGGTCGACGCCACCACCGAGGAGATCGTGGCCGGCCTGCTGCCGATGCAGCACAGCTCGCTGGGCTCGCTGGCCGACGGGCTGACCCTGGCCGAGATCCCGATGCGCGACCGGCTCCGTGAGCTCGACTTCGAGTTCCCGCTGGTCGGCGGGGAGCGGTTCCGTGGCTCCGACGTACCCCTGTCGGCCGTGGCCGGCCTGCTGCGCACCCACCTCGCCGGCGACGACCCGATGCGGGCCTACGCCGAGCGTCTGGAGAACCCCTCGCTCGGCGACCAGCTGCTGCGCGGCTACCTGAGCGGCTCGATCGACGTGGTGCTGCGTGTCGGGGCGGCGCCGGCCGACCGGCGCTACGTCGTCGTCGACTACAAGACCAACCGGCTGGGCACGCCGGGCGAGCCGCTGACCGCGCTCGACTACACGCCCGAGGCGACGACGCGGGCGATGCTGCACTCGCACTACCCGCTGCAGGCGCTGCTCTACTCCGTGGTGCTGCACCGCTACCTGCGGTGGCGGCTGGGGTCGGCCTACGCCCCCGTGCGGCACCTCGGCGGGATCCTCTACCTCTACGTGCGCGGCATGTGTGGACCGCAGACCCCGGTCGTCGACGGCGAGCCCTGCGGGGTGTTCTCCTGGCGACCGCCCGCGGCGCTGGTGGTCGCGCTCTCGGAGCTGATGGACGGCCGGATCGAGGTGGCATCGTGACCGTGCTGGAGACGGGCGACCGGCGACTGGCCCTCGGTGCCACCGGCCTGCTGCGCACCTTCAACGAGGCCGGGGTGCTCGCGACCGCCGACGTGCACGTGGCCTCGCGCCTTGGTGCCCTGCTCGGCGAGGCCGACGAGCAGGTGCTGCTCGCCGCCGCGGTGGCGGTGCGCGCCGTGCGCCAGGGGTCGGTGTGCGTCGACCTCGGCGTCGTGGCCGGCACCGTCGAGCGGGGCGTCGACGAGGAACCGCTGCCGTGGCCGGACCCCGAGGCGTGGCGCGCGGCGGTCGCCGCCAGCCCGCTGGTGGCCGAGCAGGTGCTGCGCCTGGACGGCGCCGAGCTCTATCTCGATCGCTACTGGCGCGAGGAGCAGCAGGTCTGCGACGCGCTGATGGAGCGGCGCCGGCGTCGCGCCCCCGAGGTCGACGAGCCGCTGCTGGCGGCCGGTGTCGACCGCGTCTTCGGCGGCCACACCGAGCAGCGCGACGCGGTGCTCGCCGCCGCGCGCCAGTGGACCACCGTCCTCACAGGCGGGCCCGGCACGGGGAAGACCACGACCGTCGCCGGCCTGCTCGCCCTGCTCAGCGAGCAGCATGCCCGGTCCGTGGCGGAGTCGGGGTCCCGGCGTGGCGCCGCCCCGCGCATCGCGCTGTGCGCGCCGACCGGCAAGGCGGCCGCTCGCCTGCAGGAGGCGGTCGAGTCCGCGGCTGCCGTCCTGGCCGAGGAGGGGCGACTGACCGAGGCCGACTCGGCACGGTTGCGCGGTCTGGAGGCGGTCACCATGCACCGCCTGCTCGGCTGGCGCCCGGACAGCAGCGTGCGCTTCCGGCACGACCGGACCAACCGGCTGCCCCACGACGTGATCGTGGTCGACGAGACCTCGATGGTCTCGCTCACGATGATGGCCCGCCTGCTGGAGGCGGTGCGCCCGCAGACCCGGCTCGTCCTGGTGGGCGACGCCGACCAGCTCTCCTCGGTCGAGGCGGGCGCCGTGCTCGCCGACCTGGTCGACGGCCTCGGCGCCGCGGGCGACTCCAGCGTGGTCACGCTGCGCACCAACCACCGGTACGGCGGCGCGATCGGTGCCCTCGCCGAGGCGTTGCGCCGCGCCGACTCCGACGAGGTGATGCGGGTGCTGCGCAGCGGCGAGGAGGGCGTGGAGCTGATCGACCCCACCGACGTGGCCACCCTCACCGGCTTCCGCGAGGACGTCGCCGGCTTCGCCCACCGCATCCGGCTCGCTGCCGAGGAGGGCGACGCGGTGACTGCCCTCGACGAGCTGGGGCAGCACCGCCTGCTGTGCGCCCACCGGGAGGGGCCGTTCGGGGTGGGCGGCTGGAACCGGCTGGTCGAGCAGATCGTCTCCGAGCGCACCGGCGTGACCCACTACGACGAGTGGTACGCCGGACGCCCGGTGCTGGTCACCGCCAACGACAGCGGCCAGCGGCTCAGCAACGGCGACATGGGCGTGGCCGTGCGCCGCGAGGACGGCCGGCTGCGCGTGGTGCTGGCCGGCATGGAGGACCGCGAGTTCGCGCCCACCAGGCTGCCGGACGTTCAGACGATGCACGCGCTGACCGTGCACAAGTCGCAGGGATCCCAGGCACCGGTGGTCAGCGTGGTGCTGCCCGACGAGGAGTCCCGGCTGCTCACCCGCGAGCTGCTCTACACCGCTGTCACCCGGGCGCAGTCGCTGGTGCGCGTGGTCGGCACCGAGGCCGCCATCCGCTCGGCCGTCGAGCACGAGGTGCAGCGCGCCAGTGGGCTCCGCGGCCGCCTCAGAAGCGCGCTGGACAGGTCTGCCGAGGCGGTGGAATAGTGCCGCCCGGGGTCTTGTTGACACGTCAACTACCCACTCTGGAGGCGACATGGAGTACGGCATCTTCACGGTCGGCGACCACACCGTCGACCCGACCGACGGCCACCTGCCGAGCGAGCACGACCGGATCAAGGCGACGGTCGAGATCGCGAGGAAGGCCGAGGAGGTCGGGCTGGACGTGTTCGCGACAGGCCAGCACCACAACCCGCCGTTCGTCGCCCCCGCCAACCCGCCGGTGCTGCTCGCGCACGTCGCGGGGCTGACCGAGCGGATCAAGCTCTCCACCAGCACCACGCTGATCACCACCACCGACCCGGTGCGGATCGCCGAGGACTACGCGTACCTGCAGCACCTCGCCGACGGCCGGATCGACCTGATGCTGGGCCGCGGCAACACCGGTCCGGTCTACCCGTGGTTCGGCAAGGACATCCGCGAGGGCATCGGGCTGGCCATCGAGAACTACGCGCTGCTGCACCGGCTGTGGCGCGAGGAGAACGTCGACTGGCAGGGCAAGTTCCGCACCCCGCTCCAGGGCTTCACCTCGACTCCGCGCCCGCTGGACGGCACCCCGCCGTTCGTCTGGCACGGGTCGATCCGCAGCCCGGAGATCGCGGAGCAGGCCGCCTACTACGGCGACGGGTTCTTCTCCAACCACATCTTCTGGCCGGCCTCGCACACCGCCCGGATGATCGACCTCTACCGCCGTCGCTTCGAGCACCACGGCCACGGCCGGGCGGAGGACGCGATCGTCGGCCTCGGCGGTCAGGTCTACATGGCGCGCACCCACGAGCAGGCCGTCCGGGAGTTCCGGCCCTACTTCGACAACGCGCCGGTCTACGGCCACGGCCCCTCGCTGGAGGAGTTCACCGCGCAGACCCCGCTGACCGTCGGTACGCCGGAGGAGGTCGTCGAGAAGACCCTGTCGTTCAAGGAGTACGCCGGGAACTACCAGCGGCAGCTCTTCCTGGTCGACCACGCCGGACTGCCGCTGAAGACGGTTCTGGAGCAGCTCGACCTGCTCGGGGAGGTCGTCGCGGAGCTCCGCACGCACGAGACCGCACCGGCCCTCGAGGAGGCACGCGCATGACCGACCGCCACGTCGTCGTGGTGACCGCCGGACTCTCCGAGCCGTCGTCCACCCGGCTGCTCGCCGACCTGCTGGCCGAAGCCGTGCGCTCGGGCGGGGTCACCACCGAGGTGATCGAGCTGCGCCCGCTGGCCCACGCGCTGGCCGACGCCATGCTCACCGGCTTCGCCACCGGCGAGCTGGCCGAGGCCCAGCGCAAGGTCGCGCAGGCCGACGGGCTCGTCGTCGTCACGCCGGTGTTCAGCGCGTCGTACTCCGGGCTGTTCAAGATGTTCTTCGACGTCCTGGAGCAGGGCTCCCTCGACGGGACGCCCGTGCTGATCGCCGCGACAGCCGGCACCGCACGACACAGCCTGGTGCTGGAGCACGCGCTGCGGCCGCTGTTCAGCTACCTGCACGCCCAGGTGGTGCCGACCGCGGTGTTCGCGGCCAGCGAGGACTGGGCCGACGGCGGCGTCGACACCGCCCTGCGCAACCGGGTCGAGCGGGCCGCGAGCGAGCTGGTCGCCGCCGTGCGCGCCCGCCCAGCCACCGAGCGCGGGGACCAGTTCGACCGGGACCTCGCCGCGATGGGCGACTTCGAGGACCTGCTGCGGGGCGCCTGAGCCCTCGGGATCGGTGGGTCCCCTCCGGGCGGGGCAGCCACGTCGCAGGACGGCCGGGCCGTCAGAGCAGCGGCCGGGTCGCCTACCCCCGCTCCTCGACCTCCCGGGCCAGGTCGTCGGGCATCGGCTCGAAGTGGGCGAAGGTGCGGGTGAACGTGCCGGTGCCGTGCGTGGCGGCGCGCAGGTCCACGGCGTAGCGGAGCAGCTCGGTCTGGGGTACGGCGGCCCGCACCGCGGTCTGGCCGTCCTCACCGGGCTCGGTGCCGAGCAGCCGGCCGCGACGGGCGGACATGTCGCTCATGATGGTGCCGACGTGCTCCTCCGGCGCCTGGACCACGACCTCGTCGTACGGCTCGAGCAGGGTCAGGTGCGCGTCGGCGGCGGCGTCGCGCAACGCGAGCGCACCGGCGCTCTGGAAGGCGGCGTCGGAGGAGTCCACGCTGTGCGCCTTGCCGTCGACCAGCGTCACCCGGATGTCGACCACGGGATAGCCCTTGGTCACCCCGCGGTCCATCTGGGCGCGCACGCCCTTCTCGACCGAGCCGATGAACTGGCGGGGTACGGCGCCACCGACCACCTTGTCGACGAACTCGAAGCCGGTGCCCGCGGGCAGCGGCTCGACCTCGATGTCGCAGATGGCGTACTGCCCGTGTCCCCCGGACTGCTTCACGTGCCGACCGTGCCCCTTCGCGGGAGTGGTGAACGTCTCGCGCAGCGGCACGATGACCGGGCGCTCCTCCACGGCCACGCCGTACCTGCTGCGCAGCCGGGTCAGCGCCTGCTCGGCGTGGGACTCGCCCATCACCCACAGCACGACCTGCCCGGTCTCCTGGTTCTGCTCGATGCGCAGGCTCGGGTCCTCGGCGCGCAGCCGGGCCAGTGCCGTCGAGAGCTTGTCCTCGTCCGACCGCGTCGCCGCCTCCACCGCCAGCGGGAGCAGCGCCACCGGCATCGTCCACGGACGCAGCACCCGCGGGTCGGCCGGGTCGGACAGGGTGTCCCCGGTCTCCGCCTTGCTCAGCCGCGCCACCGAGGCGACGTCACCGGCGACGACCTTGCTCGCGGTCACCTGGTGCCGCCCGAACGGGTGGGCGAGGCCACCGATCCGCTCGTCCTCGTCATGGTCCTCGTGGCCCGCGGCGTCGTCGAAGAACTGCGAGAAGTGGCCCGAGACGTGCACGGACTGGTCCGGCATCAGCGTCCCGGAGAACACCCGGACCAGGCTGACCCGCCCGACGTACTGGTCGCTGCTGGTGTGCACCACTTCGGCGACCAGCGGGCCGTCGGGGTCACAGGTGGCGGGTGCGGCGGGCTTGCCGGCCGGGGTGTACGTCGGGGGCGGCGGGTGCTCCGAGGGCGACGGGAACCCGCGCACGCACAGGTCGAGCAGCTCCGCGCACCCGCGCCCGTCGGTGGCGCACGCTGCCAGCACCGGGAACAGCGTCGCCCGGGCCACCGCGGTCTCCAGGTCGCGCACCAGCAGGTCCTCGTCGATCTGCTCTCCGCCGAGAAAGCGCTCCATCAGCGTCTCGTCCTCGGACTCCTCGATGATCGCCTCGATCAGCTCGGTGCGTCGGGGGTCGTCAACGGAGGAGTCGAGCAGGTCGACGATCCCGTCGCGCGGGACGTGCACCGGCAGCACCCGCTCCCCGAAGGCAGCCTGGGCGCCGCGCACGCAGCCGTCGAAGTCGGCGCGCGCGTGGTCGAGCTTGGCGACGACCACCGCCCGCGGCATCCCGACCGACTCGCACTCGCGCCACAGCTGCCGGGTCGCCTCGTCGACGGGCTCGTTGGCGGCCACCACGAACAGCGCGCAGTCGGCCGCCCGCAGCCCGGCCCGGACCTCACCGACGAAGTCGGCGTACCCGGGGGTGTCGAACAGGTTGATCTTGATGCCCTTGTGCACCACCGGCGCCACCGCCAGCGAGCTGGATCGCTCGTGCTCCTGCTCGTGGTCCTCGTGGTCGCACACGGTGTTGTGCTCGGCGATGGTCCCGGCGCGGGTGATGGCGCCGCCGGCGAGGAGCAGTGCCTCGACCAGCGTGGTCTTGCCCGACTGGCTGGGACCGACGAGGACGACGTTGCGTACCTGGTCCGGTGAGGTGGTCTCGAGGCTCTGGTGGGTGCCCCGCCCGTTGCTCCGTTCGGCCATGGGTCCAACAAACCGTTCCGGCGCCGCGCGCACAAGGGGCTATCGGGCCCGTGTCTCACCAGCGGTTGTGGACCTCCTCGGCCCACCCGGTCAGGCCGTCGAGGCGCACCTGCTGGCCGTCGTCCGTGCGGCCCCAGCCGTGGAACTCACCGAAGCACTGGTGGGTGCGCGAGGAGACCACCAGCAGGTTCGTACGGGCGATGCGCAGGTGGGTCGGGGTGAAGGTCACGTCCACGCGCGGGCCGCGCATCCGCCACGGGCGTTGCCAGTCGGCGAGGTCGTAGGTCCACCCCACGTCCTCGTGCAGCTTGTGCACGCGACCGCCCACCAGCAGCGCGTTCTCGGTCGAGCCGGTGCCGTCGGTCCACCTCGCGCCGAGCTGGATGCCGCGCACCTCGCCGTCGACCTCCCCGGAGCCGGCGGCCCAGTTCCAGCTCACCGCGTAGGGCCAGCGTCCGCGCCCGTGGTCGAGGACGCCCCAGCCGGAGGCGTCGTACGCCGTGCCGTGGAGGCTGAGCCGGCCGGTGACGGGTCGCGCCACGTCCTTGACGGTGTACTGGAAGCGACGACGGCTCCACGGCACCACGACTCCCATCGCCTCGTGCCCCGGCGGCCGCGCCGCCCACAGGTCCAGCTCGACCTCGTCCGTGCCGGCGTGGATGCGGGTGCCGTCCTCCTCTTCCTCGAAGGCCAGGCCCAGCCCGCCGCCGGTGAACCGGCTGCTTCCGCGGCCCGCGGCGGGGGCCAGCTCGACCCCGCGCGCCAGTGGCGCCGTCACCTCCTTGACCGTCTCCGCACCGGTCGACCGGTCGAGCACGTAGACCGCCTCGACGCCGGCGTAGTCGAGCGAGGAGATCGTCAGCCCGATCACGTGCTCGCGGGTGACGATGCCCCAGTACTCCCAGCGCTTGGTGCGGCCCCAGCCCCGCAGGTTCGGTCGGTGCAGCGGGTGCCGCGTCCATCCGACGGCGTGGGGGTTCAACTCCCCCTTCGCGTCGCACAGGTCCACCGGCTCGGTGATCTCGGGCAGCGTCATGGGGCCGATCATGCCCGGGCAAGCGGTGAGTTGAGTGCTGAAGTGGCTCTACTCCCCGCGGGGACCAGCACTCGACTCAGCGGTTGTCGCGCGAGAAGTGCTGGTAGTCCTTCAGCGTCTGCCAGCTGCCGCCCCAGCCCCAACCGATCCGGGCAAAGGCGCGCACCACCTCGTCGTCCACCATCCCGGGTCGGGCCCGGTCGCGGTCGAGGAAGGCCGACGCGAGCTCGGGGAGCACCAGGTCTCCCTTGACGTAGGGGTTGTGGAACGGGTTGAGGTCTACGGCGAGGCCATACGCGTGCTGGGAGTACGACGTCGCGCCGGTCGTCGCGCGGCAGACGAAGACACCGGTGTTGTTGCCGTCGCCGGTCGGGGGCGCATCCAGCTCGGCACGGCGGGTGATGCGCATCTCCTCGATCGGGAACCGTGCCCGGTAGAGCTCACCGAACACGCGGACCAGCGGGCGCGCCACCGTGCGGTGCACCAGCAGCTCCCCGGTGTGCCGGCGGTCGTCGAAGCCCCAGAAGGTCAGCCGGACCCAGGCGAGGTCGTCGCGCCCCACCGGGCACCCCGGCTCCCACGTCGAGCGGCGGAGCACGTCGTTCGGCGCCGGTGAGGCGATCTGCGACGCGAACCCCGCGCCGGGCAGGGCCGGCAGCCGGTCCGGGAGGGTGAACCTGCGTCGCTGCAACTCCCGCGGCGTCGGCCGGACCTCGCCGAAGCCACCGGGCTGCTCGGGCAGCACTCGCGTCCCCAGCCACGGCGGCGGCACGGTACCGGGGGCCGGACGGGCCGGAGGGGTGCGTGGGGTCAGGGTGGTGCCGGGCGAGGCCGGTGGGCTCGGCGAGGTGGGCGCGCTGGGGCTCGCGCTCGGGCTCGGCGTCCGCGTCTCCTGTGCCGAGGGCTCGTCCGTGCCACCGCACCCGGTGAGCAGGAGCGCCCCGGCGAGCACGACTGCTGCCGACCGGGTGCGCATGGCGCTCAGGACTCCGCGGACCCGACCGGCGCGAGCAGCGCCCCGGCGCGGGGAGGGAGGTGCAGCGTGGTGCCGGAGAGCGTGGGGCCGGCCGGGGTGCCGAACGCGACCTCGAGCCCGTCGGCGACCTCGACCTCGGCCGGAGTGGGGGCGAAGTTGACGGCCACGACCACGTTGCCACGGCACATCGTGAACAGCCGCCGCTCCTCGTCGACCGTGCAGCTGACCGACCCGAAGCTCGAGTCGCGCAGCGCCGGCAGGGTGCGGCGCAGCTCGGCCAGGCGGCGGTAGGCCGCGAGCACGGTGGCGTGCCGGCCGGACTCGAGGTCCGACCAGTCGAGCTTGGAGCGCTCGAAGGTCTTCGGGTCCTGAGGGTCGGGGACCTCGTCGGGGTCCCAGCCCATCCGGGAGAACTCGAGCACCCGCCCCTCGGCGGTCGCGCGGCCGAGCTCCGGCTCCGGGTGGGAGGTGAAGAACTGGAACGGCGCGGAGGCGGCCCACTCCTCGCCCTGGAAGAGCATCGGGGTGAACGGCGCGGTCAGCGTGAGCAGCGCCGCGCAACACAGCTGGTCGTCGTCGAGGGTCTCGGTGAGCCGGTCACCGCGGGCCCGGTTGCCGATCTGGTCGTGGTTCTGCGAGCAGACCACCAGTCGCCAGGTGGGCACGGCCTCGGTGTCGATCGGCACACCGTGACGTCGGTCGCGGAAGGACGACCAGGTGCCGTCATGGAAGAAGCCGCGCTCGCACACCTTGGCCAGCGCTGACAGCGGTGAGAAGTCCGCGTAGTAGCCCGCGGTCTCACCGGTGAGCGCCACGTGCACCGCGTGGTGGAAGTCGTCGCTCCACTGTGCGTCCATCCCGAGGCCGCCCTCGGTGTGCGCGGTGATCATGGCGGGGTCGTTGAGGTCCGACTCCGCGATCAGCGTGAGCGGGCGACCCACCTCGGTCGCGAGCGCCTCGACCTCGGCGGCCATCTCGGCCAGCAGGTGCGGCTCCGAGGCGTCCTCGAGGGCGTGCACCGCGTCGAGCCGCAGCCCGTCGACGTGGAGGTCGCGCAGCCACATCGCGACGTTGTCGAGGATGTGACGTCGCACCTCGGTCGCGCCCTCCCCGTCGAGGTTGACCAGCGAGCCCCAGGTGTTCGCGCCCTCGGCCCTCAGGTAGGGCGCGAACAGCGGCAGGTAGTTGCCGGACGGTCCGAAGTGGTTGTACACGACGTCCTGGATGACGCCGATGCCCTTGCCGTGCGCGGCGTCCACGAAGCGCTGGTACGCCGCGGGCCCGCCGTAGGACTCGTCGACGGCGAACCAGCCGACCCCGTCGTACCCCCAGTTGTGGGTGCCGTTGAAGGCGTTGACCGGCATCAGCTCGACGAACCCGACACCGAGGTCGACCAGGTGGTCGAGCCTGCCGATCGCGGCGTCGAGCGTGCCCTCGGGCGTGAACGTCCCGACGTGCAGCTCGTAGACGATCGCCCCCTCGAGCTCGCGCCCCGCCCAGTCCGCGTCGCTCCACCCGTGGGCGGCGGGGTCGAAGGTACGAGAGCGCCCGTGCACGCCGTCGGGCTGGCGCCGCGACCTCGGGTCGGGCCGGGGCGTCTCGTCGTCGTCGAGCAGGTAGCCGTAGTCGACCTCGCCGGTCACACGGAGATCCTCGGCCGGGGTCCACCAGTCGTCGTCGCCGCGGGTCATCTCGACCACCCGGTCGCCGATGCTCAGCCGCACGCGCTGGGGCAGCGGTGCCCACACGTCGAACGGTCCGCGCTCCGCCATCAGTCCTCCTCGCGCACCAGCAGGGCCACCGGGAGGTCGGCCAGCAGGTCGGCAAGCCGGACCCGGTCGGCCAGGCCGGGCGACCCGTCGCCGGAAAGCACGTCCACCCACCTACCGGGCGAGAGCACCAGCGAGGTGTCGCGCCAGCCGCCGGACGCCGCCAAGGTTGCGGGCAGCCGGGTCGCCACGGTGATCGCGCCACCCCGGTCGAAGGCGAGCACGTGGGCGGCCGCGGGACCTTCAGCCGCCAGCGGTCGGTAGCCGTCGAACAGCTCCGGGCGCTCCCGTCGCAGCCGCAGCGTCGCCCGCACGACCGCGAGCTTGGCGGTGCCGGGGTCGTCGAGGCCGCCGTGCAGCACGCCCGGCCACTGGTCGAGCTCCTTCATCAGCTCGGCGACGTGGTCGTGGTCGACCGGCCGGCGGTTGTCGGGATCGACGAGGGACAGGTCCCACAGCTCCGATCCCTGGTAGACGTCCGGCACCCCGGGCATGGTCAGCGCCACGAGCTTCGCCGCGAGGGCGTTGCTCCACCCAGGTCCGGCGAGCTCGTGCGCGAGCCCGGTGACCGTGGTGCCCACCTCGGAGTCGTCGTAGACCGCGTCGACTGCCGCGTGCACGGCCGCCTCGTACGCCTCGTCCACGTCGGTCCAGGTGGTGTGCCGCCCGCTCTCGCGCATGGCCTTCTCAGCGTAGGCGTGGGCGCGCTCCCGGGTCATCGGCCACGCGCCGACGACCGCCTGCCAGAGCAGGTTGGCGAAGCCCGGGTCCGGCATCGGCGCCAGGGACTGCAGCCGGGACAGGCCGCGCTCCCACAGGTCGGGCTGCTCGGCGATCGCGGTGATGCGCGCCCTGACGTCCTCGCTGCGCTTGGTGTCGTGCGTGCTGAGCGCGGTCATCGCGAGCGGCCAGTCCTGCTGGCGCCGCGCGGCGAAGTCGTGGAACGCCTCCGGCGTGGCCGCGAAGACGGACGGGTCGCCGCCGACCTCGTTGAGCGAGGTCAGCCGCGACCAGCGGTAGAACGCGCAGTCCTCGACGCCCTTGGCCATCACCATGCCGCTGGTCTGCTGGAAGCGCAGGGCAGCGGGTGCCTCCGGGTCGCGGAGCACTCCCTCCAGCGCGCCGTACGCCGGACCGAGCTCGGGCCGATGACGACGGGCGAGGGTGAACGCCTCGTCGAGGTGCTCCTCGCCGTGGGGCAGGTAGGAGCGGTAGACCGGGAAGCAGGTGAGCAGCTCGGCCACGGCGTCGCTGAGCGGCTCGCGCTCGCCGGTGCCGGGAGGCAGCTCCCGCACGATCCGGCGTACCTCTGCCTGGAGCACGTGGTCGGCGACGGCGCGCTTGGTGCCGTGCACGAGCTCGTCCCAGTCGGTGTGTTCGCCGAGCTGGCCGGCGAGCGCGGTCAGCGGGCCCTCTCCGGCGCGGGCGGTGAGCACCCGCTCGACCCAGGCCATGGCGTCGTAGCCGGTGGTGCCCTCGCACGCCCAGCTCGGCTCGAGCCCCTCGCCGGGCTCGAGGATCTTCTCCACGAGCACGTAGGCGCCCCCGGTCAGGTCGGCGAGGTCGTCGAGGTAGGCCTCGGGGGCACGCAGGCCGTCGGGGTGGTCGATCCGCAGCCCGTCGACGAGTCCCTCGTCGAACCAGCGCCGGACCTCGGCGTGCGACTCGGCGAAGACCACGGGGTCCTCGACCCGGATGCCGGCGAGGGTGTTGACCGAGAAGAACCGGCGGTAGTTGAGCTCGACGTCCGCGCGTCGCCAGCCGACCAGCTCGTAGTGCTGCCGCGCGTGCACCTCGTCGGGCGTGCCGCCGGCCGTGCCGGGGGCCAGGGGGTAACGGTTGTCGTGGTAGCGCAGCTCGTCGTCCACCACGGTCAGGTGCGCGATGGTGCCGTCGTCGCGCAGGTCGTCGTCACCCACCACGGGGAGCAGCAGGCGACCGCCGCCCGCGTCCCAGTCCACGTCGAAGCGCGCGCCTGACGGCCCGTCGCGACCGGTGCGGAGCAGCTCCCACCACCACGCGTTGGCGGCAGGGGTCGCGACACCCACGTGATTGGGCACGATGTCGACCAGCACCCCCATGCCGAGACGATGCGCCTCGGCCGAGAGCGCGGCAAGCCCCTCGGCGCCGCCACGCGCAGGGTCGACCCGGTCGTGCGCCACCACGTCGTACCCGTGGTCGCTGCCCGGCTCGGCGGCGAGGATCGGGGACAGGTAGACCCAGTCCGCACCGAGCTCGTGCAGGTGGGGCAGCAGCCGGGCGGCGGCGAACAGGTCGAAGTCCCGCGTGATCTGAAGCCGGTAGGTGCTGGTCGGCACCCGGTCCGGACGGTGTCGCTCAGCCGCCATGGCCGTTCGTCCCGCTCTCGCTCTGGGCCGCCACCGACGCCGCGGCGGAGTGGTCCGGCTCGACCTCCGGCTCGCCGTGCTCGCGCAGTACGACGACCGAGTGCTGCTCCATCGGCAGGCGCTCGCCGGGTCGCCAGGCGCGCGGCTCGCCGGTGGACGCGCCGGTGTCGATGACCACGTCCCAGGCGGCGGCGTACTCCTCGGGCGGGATGGTGACCTCGATCGGCCCACCGCCGTTGAAGAAGAGCAGGAAGTGGTTGTCGGTGATCCGGCCGCCGCGCTCGTCCATGCCGGCGATGCCGTCGCCGTTGAGGTACATCCCGATGGCCTCGCCGCCCTGGTTCCAGGCGCCGTCCTCCATCGCGTTGCCCTCGGGGTCGAGCCAGACGATGTCGTTGAGCCGCTCCCCGTCGCCGGTGCGCACCGTGCTCCCGGTGAAGAACCGCTTGCGGCGGAACGTCGGGTGCTCCGCACGCAACCTGGCCACCGCGGCGGTGAACTCCATGAGCGGCTTGTCGGCGCGGTCCCAGTCGACCCAGCTGAGCTCGGAGTCCTGGGCATAGGTGTTGTTGTTGCCCTGCTGGGTGCGGCCGAGCTCGTCGCCGTGGGCGATCATCGGCACGCCCTGGCTGAGCAGCAGCGTGGTCAGGAAGTTGCGCTGCTCGCGGGCCCGGGCGGAGAGCACCTCGGGGTCGTCCGTGGGTCCCTCGACGCCGTGGTTCCAGGACCGGTTGTGGCTCTCCCCGTCGTTGTTGTCCTCGCCGTTGGCCTCGTTGTGCTTCTCGTTGTAGGAGACGAGGTCGGCCAGCGTGAATCCGTCATGGGCGGTGACGAAGTTGATGCTCGCGAACGGCCGGCGTCCCGAGTGCTCGTAGAGGTCGGAGGACCCCGCGAGCCGGGAGGCGAGCTCACCCAGGTTGGGCTCGCCGCGCCAGAAGTCGCGCACCGTGTCGCGGTAGGCGCCGTTCCACTCGGTCCACTGCGGCGGGAAGCCGCCGACCTGGTAGCCGCCGGGGCCGATGTCCCACGGCTCGGCGATGAGCTTGACCTGGCTGACGACCGGGTCCTGCTGCACCATCTCGAAGAAGGTGGAGAGCTTGTCGACGTCGTAGAACTCGCGGGCCAACGTGGCGGCGAGGTCGAAGCGGAAGCCGTCGACGTGCATCTCGGTGACCCAGTAGCGCAGCGAGTCCATGATCAGCTGGACCGAGTGCGGGTGGCGCACGTTGAGGCTGTTGCCGGTGCCCGTGTAGTCCATGTAGTAGCGCTGGTCGTCCTCGACGAGGCGGTAGTAGGCGGGGTTGTCGATGCCCTTGAAGCTCAGCGTCGGCCCCATGTGGTTGCCCTCGGCGGTGTGGTTGTAGACCACGTCGAGGATGACCTCGATGCCCGCGGCGTGCATCGCCTTGACCATCGACTTGAACTCCTGCACCTGCTGGCCCTCGACGCTCGAGGCGTAGTCGGCGTGCGGCGCGAAGAAGCCCAGCGTGTTGTAGCCCCAGTAGTTGCGCAGGCCCTGGTCGAGCAGGGTGGAGTCCTGGACGAACTGGTGGACCGGCATCAGCTCGATGGCGGTGACGCCGAGCTTGGTGAGGTGGCCGGTGATCGCCGGGTGCGCGAGGGCGGCGTACGTCCCGCGCTGCTCCTCCGGGATGTCCGGGTGCAGCTGCGTGAGCCCCTTGACGTGCGCCTCGTAGATGAAGGACTCGTTGTAGGGGATGTTGAGCTTGCGGTCGCCCTCCCAGTCGAAGAAGGGGTTGATGACCACACCGTGCGTCATGTGGGACGCGGAGTCGTC
>DASSLA010000145.1:0-2779 GCA_035689885.1 Marmoricola sp.
AGCTGCTGCTCGACGTACTGCCCACCACGATGCTCAGCGGCGAGCCCGGGGTGGAGAAGCGACTCACCTGGTCGCAGCCCCGGCCTCTCGGCGAGGTCAAGGCCGTCGGCCGCAAGACCGACACCACCGTCAACGACGTGCTCATCGCCGCCCTCTCGGGAGCCCTCGCCCGCTACCTGCGGGACTACGAGGAGCCACCGGACCACCTGACCACGATGGTCCCGGTGAACATCCGGCCACCCGACGAGCCGCTGCCGCGCGAGCTCGGCAACAAGTTCGCGCTGGTGATGCTCCACCTGCCCACCGGCGAGATGACGCCGCTGCACCGGCTCGAGGAGGTGCACCGACGGATGGAGCAGATCAAGCACTCCCCCGAGGCGCTGATCACCACGGCCGTCGCGGAGGGGATCGGCCACCTGCACGGCATCGACAAGCCGCTGGTCGACTTCTTCGCCGGCAAGGCCATCGGGGTGACCACCAACGTGATCGGACCCAAGCAGCCGCGCTACCTGGCGGGGGTCGAGGTCACCGGGGTCCTCGGCTGGGTTCCCGGCTCGGGCGGACAGACCCTCGGGGTCAGCATCTTCAGCTACGCCGACACGGTGCGGATCGGCTTCAAGGTCGACGCGGCCGCCGTCCCCGAGCCTGACCGCCTGGTGGCGTTCTTCGAGGAGGAGATCGACGCGTTGCGGGACGCGGCTGGGACGCGTTGAGCAGCTGCACCGCTCAGGGCAGCGTCCACAGCACCAGCGCAGGGGTCAGCGGGCACACCCCGAACAGGACCCACGAGGCGAGCACGTACCTGCGCGCGGCCACGACGTCGGTCGGGATCCTGTCCAGTCCCATACGGATCATGGCGATCCCGAGAACAGCGACGGGGAACCAGCTGACCACGGCGAGGATGGCCGCGACAGCCGTCACGACCGCACCGGCGGGGGTGAACTTCCCGTCGGGCGTGGTTCCCCAGGGCAGGGTGAGCGGTGTCCCTGGCCACTCCACGGCGGTCATGGGGCCTCACCACCCATCTCGGACGTGAACCCAACCGTCGGCAGCGTCGCTGAGCGACGTCACCCGCTTCTCGTCCCGAGACTCACGAGGGTAGGCGCGTCGACGCGCCGTGGCTCCCCGTCGACGAAGGCCGTCTAGACCTCGTCGTCGGGCAGTCAGTCCTCAGTCGTCGAGGGTGAACAGGTCGCCCTGCTCCTGCACCCGCTCGCGGACCTCCTCGAAGCGCAGGTGCTCCAGCGCCAGCGGGTCGTCGGCCCCCTTCTCGACCTCGTCCCACGTGCGTGGCGCGGCCACGGTGGGCAACTCCCGGCCGCGCATCGAGTACGGCGAGATGGTGGTCTTGGAGCCGGTGTTCTGCGACCAGTCGAGGAATACCTTGCCGCCGCGCCGGGCCTTGGTCATCTGGGACACCACCAGCGACCTGTTCTCCGCCTCGAGCTCCTCGGCGATCTCCTTGGCGTAGTCGCGCACCTCCTCGTGGGTGCGCTCGCCGTCCAGTCCGGCGTACAGGTGGAGGCCCTTGGAGCCACTCGTCACCGGGACGCACTCGAGGCCGTCCTGCTCCAGCCGATCGCGCACCAGCAGCGCCACCTGGGCGCACTCCCCCAGCCCGGCCGGCTCTCCGGGGTCGAGGTCGATCACCAGCCGGTTCGGGTTCAGCGGCCGTCCCTTCGCGGTGACCGTCCACTGGTGCACGTGCAGCTCGAGCGCGGCGAGGTTGACCAGCCAGGTCAGCGTGGCCAGCGAGTCGACCACCGGGAAGCGCAGCACGCCCTCCTCCCCCGACCTGGTACGCGACCCGGTGGTGGGCACCTCGACGGTGCGGACCCACGAGGGGGTGCCGGCGGGCGCGTTCTTCTCGAAGAACGACTGGTCAGCCGTGCCGTGCGGCCAGCGGATGCGCGTCACGGCGCGGTCGGCGAGGTGCGGCAGCATCACCGGCGCGACCTGGGCGTAGTAGTTGAGCACCTCGCCCTTGGTGGTGCCGGTGCGCGGGTACATCACCTTCTCGAGGTTGACCAGGGTCAGCGTGTGGCCCTCGACCTCGACCCTCACCTCGGTGCGCTGTTCGGCCATCGCTCAGGCACCCGCTTCCAGGAGGTCGTCGGCGGTCAGGTCGTGTCGCACGCCGCGGAAGGCGGGCTGGCGCAGCCGTCCGTCGTTGGTGAGCACGAGGTACTGCACGTCGACCACCACGGCGGGGTCGACGAAGACGGTGTCCAGCCGGTCGAGTCGCGGCAGCTCGGCGGTGAAGGGCGAGGTGTCGCGCACCAGCGGCTCGAGCACCTCGAGCAGCCTCTGCCCGGCCTTGCCGGCGATGCCGCTACCGACCCGGCCACGGAACTCCAGTCCCTCGTCGGTCGGCTGGCCGACGAGCACCGCGCCGAGACGGCCGCTCCGGGTTCCCTTCTCCGGGCGGAACCCGCCGACCACGAACGAACCGGTCGGCCGGATCGGGAACTTCAGCCAGTCCTTGCTGCGGGTGTCGGGCCGGTAGCGCGAGGAGAGCCGCTTGCTGACGATGCCCTCGAGGCCCTGCTGCTCGGCCGCCTCGAGCAGCATCTGCCCGTCGTCGTACGTCGGCGGCACCTGCCAGGCCCCCCTCCCGTCAGACGCCGTGTCGAGCCCGAGCCCCTCCAGCAGCTCGCGCCGCTCGCGCAGCGGTCGCGAGGTCAGGTCCTCGCCGTCGAGCCGCAGCAGGTCGAAGACGATCAGGGTGACCGGGTTCCTCTCGGCCAGCCGCACTGCCCGGTTGACGTCGCGCACGTGC
>DASSLA010000146.1:0-4336 GCA_035689885.1 Marmoricola sp.
CCGCCCCCACCGCGCCCGCCGAGCCCGCTCGCGGCGGCCTGGCCGCCGCGCTGGACAGCTTCCGGCTGCTGGTCGTGCTCGTGGTGCTCTGCCTGCTGCTGGCGGCGGTCGCCGGGTTCGCCTGGTGGCGCGCGGAGAACCCGTCCGGCGACGACGCGTCCGCAGGCCCGATCACCTCCGCCGAGGCCCGGGACGCAGGGCTGCAGGAGGCGACCCGGCTCACCCAGCAGGTGCTCTCCTACGACTGGAAGACCCTCGACGAGGACATCACCGCCTCGGAGAAGCTGCTCGCGCCGAGCTTCCGCGGCGAGTACACCAAGGCGATGGAGGGCGTGCAGGCCCAGACGGTCAAGAACCAGGTGAAGCTCACCGCCGACGCCGTGGCCACGTCGATCGTCTCGGCCAGTGACGACAAGGTCGAGGCGCTCGTGTTCGTCAACCAGGTGACCACCGCCAAGGGCACCGGGAACCAGCGACTCGACCAGAACAGGGTGCTGGTCACGCTCACCCGTCATGGGGGAGAGTGGCGCGTGTCCAAGATGGACGCCTTCTGATAAATTAGAACACGTTCTAGATTCCGCGCGAGCGGGCGAGAGGATGGACGGTGGACGACCAGGCCCGGGCGCGCGACGTCGACACCGACCTGCTGATCGTCGGCGCCGGTCCGGCGGGACTGTTCGGTGCCTACTACGCAGGCTTCCGCGGGCTGAGCGTGACCCTCGTGGACTCGCTGGCCGAGATCGGTGGCCAGGTCACCGCGCTCTACCCGGAGAAGGCCATCCTCGACGTGGCCGGCTTCCCCACGGTCAAGGGGCGTGAGCTGGTCGAGCAGCTCGTGGAGCAGGCCGCGAGCGCCGACCCGACGTACCTCCTGGACCGGACGGCCACCGGCCTGAAGGCCGACGACGACGGCGTCCGGATGGAGCTCGACGACGGCACCGTGGTCAACGCCAAGGCCGTGATCATCACCGCCGGCATCGGCAAGTTCACCCCACGTCCGCTGCCCGCGGGCGAGGGCTGGGCCGACCGCGGCCTGGTGTTCTTCGTGCCGTCGTTCGCGGAGTACGCCGGCAAGGACGTCGTCATCGTCGGTGGCGGTGACAGTGCGTTCGACTGGGCGCACCACCTGCACCCGATCGCGGGCTCGGTGACGCTGGTGCACCGACGCGACAGGTTCCGCGCCCACCAGGCGACCGTGGACGCCGTGCTCGCCAGCGACGTCGAGGTGATCACCAAGGCCCAGGTGACGGCGCTGAAGGGCGAGCACCGCGTGGAGAGCGTCGAGATCACCACCAACGACGGCGAGGTGCTCACCCGTCCGGCGCTGGCCGTGATCGCCGCGCTGGGCTTCGTCGCCGACCTCGGCGCCATGCAGGACTGGGGCCTGGACTTCGAGAAGCGGCACATCAAGGTGGACACCGCCATGCGCACCAACCTGCCGCGGGTGTTCGCCGCCGGCGACATCACCGAGTACGACGGCAAGGTGCGCCTGATCGCCGTCGGGTTCGGCGAGGTCGCCACCGCGGTGAACAACGCGGCGGTCGTCATCGACCCCGAGGCCCACGTCTTCCCCGGCCACTCCAGCGAGGGGTCCTGATGGCGGGTGGTCGCAGCGCCGTCCGGATGGACGACGAGGAGATCCGCACGTTCCTCGGCGAGCAGATGAAGGTGCAGGTGGCCACGGTCGGGCCCGACGGTGCACCCCACCTGACCACGCTGTTCTACGTCCTCGAGGACGACCGGATCGCCTTCTGGACCTATGGCGCCTCGCAGAAGATCGTCAACCTGCGTCGCGACCCGCGCATCACCTGCCTGGTCGAGGACGGCCAGGACTACTTCGAGCTGCGCGGGGTCAGCATCACCGGCAAGGCGCGCCTGATCGAGGACTACGACGAGATCCACGCGCTCGGGACCCGGGTGACCCGCCGGATGGCGGGAGGCGCCGACCTCGGGGAGCTCGGGGACTCGATCGTCGACAAGCAGGCACGCAAGCGCGTGGGCGTGGTGGTCGAGCCGGACAAGGTCGCCAGCTGGGACCACCGCAAGATGGCAGCGCTCCCGGGTCAGTGAGAGCCCGGCGGCCGAGAACAGGAGGCAACTGATGGCGAGGATCCACGTGGACTTCGACGCGTGCGAGTCCAACGCGATGTGCGAGGCGCTCGCGCCCGAGCACTTCCAGGTCGACGACGACGACTTCCTGCAGGTCGTCGACGACTCGGTCACCGACGGCAACCGCGCCGTCGTCGAGCAGGCCGTCGCCTCCTGCCCCAAGTCCGCGATCAGCATCGTGGAGGACTGACTCTCCCCGTACCACCCGCCCACGCCCACCAGGAGCGCCGTCACGCCATGCCCACACCCACCCCTGAGCCCTCGCTGGAGGGTCGCGTCGCCATCGTCACCGGAGCCGGCGCCGGACTCGGACGCGCGGACGCCCTCGCCCTTGCCCGCGCCGGTGCCGACGTCGTGCTCAACGACCTGCCCGGTGCAGCAGAGGAGGCCGCGGAGGAGGTGCGCGCCCTCGGCGTGGAGGCGCTCGTCGTACCCGGTGACGTGGGGGAGGGGGCGACCACATCCGCGATGATGCAGGCCGCCACGGAGAAGCTCGGCCGCCTCGACGTCGTGGTCAACAACGCCGGCATCACCCGCGACCGGATGCTGTTCAACATGACCGACGAGGAGTTCGACCTCGTCGTGAAGGTCCATCTCCGTGGGCACTTCCTGCTCTCCCGCGACGCCGCGTCGTACTGGCGCTCACGACACAAGGAGGCCGGCGAGCCCGTCGACGCCGCGATCGTGAACACCGCGTCGGAGGCGTTCCTCACCGGGTCGCCCGGGCAGGCCAACTACGCCGCCGCCAAGGCCGGCATCACGGCGCTGACGCTCTCGACGGCCCGCGGGCTGGCCAGGGTGGGGGTGCGCGCCAACGCGATCTGCCCCCGGGCCCGCACGGCGATGACCGCGGAGGTGTTCGGCGAGTCGTCAGGCGAGGGGGTCGACCCGTACTCGCCGGACCACGTCGCGCCGCTGGTGGCCTACCTCGCCTCTCCGGCGGCCGCGCGGATCACCGGCCAGGTCTTCGTCGTGTACGGCGGGATGGTGGCCCTGCTCGCGGCCCCGGTGGTGGAGCAGCGCTTCGACACCGGGGGAGCGCGCTGGGACCTGGCCGGGCTCGACGAGCAGCTCGGTGGCTACTTCGCCGAGCGGGACCCGGCCGTGTGCTTCGCCGCCGACTCGGTGATGCAGCTGCAGCCGGAGGCGCGCTCGTGACCCGCCTCGCCGGCAAGCGCGCGATCGTGACCGGCGCCGCCCAGGGGCAGGGGGCCGCCATCGCGCGCGCCTTCGTCGCCGAGGGGGCCGCCGTGGTGATCGCCGACATCGTCGAGGAGTCGGGGCGCGCGCTCGCCGAGGAGCTGGACGCCCAGCGGCCGGGCTCGGCGTACTTCCGCCGGCACGACGTCAGCGAGGAGGTCTCCTGGCAGTCGCTGGTGGAGGACGCCGAGCAGCGGCTGGGTGGGCCGGTCAATGTGCTGGTGAACAACGCCGGGATCCTGCGCTTCGCCGAGGTGGAGCGGATGGAGGTGGCGGAGTTCGAGCAGCTGTTCCGGGTCAACCAGCTCGGCTGCTTCCTGGGCATGAAGTCGGTGACGCGCACGATGCGCGAGCACGGCGGCGGCTCGATCATCAACGCCTCGTCGATCGAGGGGCTCGGCGGCATGGCGATGTGCCTGGGCTACACGGCCACGAAGTTCGCCATCCGCGGGATGACCAAGTCCGCCGCGCTCGAGCTGGGACCCCACGGCATCCGGGTCAACTCGGTGCACCCGGGAATGATCGACACCCCGATGACGCGGGTGCACGGCGGCGACGCGGCGATGGAGTTCGGCGCCTCCAAGGTGGCGCTCAAACGCGTCGGCACGCCCGAGGACGTCGCGCCGATCTACGTCTACCTCGCCAGCGACGAGTCCGGCTTCGTCACCGGCGCGGAGTTCGTCGTCGACGGTGGCGCGACCGCGACCCACGCCTTCGGCGGCTGACTCGGTCCATGCGCAGGTGGCCTGCACTGTGCCGACCGGGCAGTTCTGGTTGCTGGACACGGGTCGAGCGGGCAGGTTTGGTTGCCTGAACGGGGCCGAGCGGGCAGGTTTGGTTGCCGGCGTACGTCGGGCGAGCGTCCCGGGGTCGCCCGAGAGGGCGAACCCAGGAAACCAGAACTGCCCGGTCAGCAGGTGGGCCAACCAGAACTGCCCGGTCGGCACGCTTCAATCAACCAGAACTGCCCGGTCGGCACGCTTCAATCAACCAGAACTGCCCGGTCGGCACGCTACAAGCAACCAGA
>DASSLA010000147.1:0-21143 GCA_035689885.1 Marmoricola sp.
GGACCTCGGTGGTCACCTCACCCACGCGCGAGGCGATGCGGACGGCGGCGCCGTCGGTGAGGCCGCGGGCGGCGAGGTCGTCGGGGTGCATCAGCAGCTGGTGCCGCGGCCGGCCGCGGGTGAGTCGCTCGCTGTTGTGCATCCAGGAGTTGTTGTCGCGCTGGTGGCGTCGGCCGATCAGCACCAGCTCGTCGTCGTGGACCGCTTCCATGGCCTCCCGCAGGCGGGGGAGGTCGGCCAGCACGAGGTCGGGGGCCAGGTGGATCCGCTTGTCGCGGGTCTGCAGGCGTCCCGGCATCGTGGGCCGCAGCGGGCCGAGGTCGACCCCGACCGGGTTGGCGCGCAGTGCCCGCATCGTCGTACGCCGTCCGGCGAGCAGCAGCCCCGTGACGATCGTCCGGGGGCTCAAGCTGAGCCGGGCGCGCTCCCGCAGGGCCTTCGCGAGCGGCTTCCTCTTCTCCAGCCGCGCCGCCGTGCGGAGCGCGATCTCGCGGAAGATCTCCCAGTCCTCCATCGCACCCTCCGGCTTCTCGAGGACGGCGGGGGTGAACCGCGCGGTGTTGCGCACCGCCAGGGCGTGGAAGACCAGGTCGTACTGGTCGCGCTCCAACGCGGTGGTCGGTGGCAGGACCACGTCGGCGTGCCGGGTCGTCTCGTTGACGTAGAGGTCGACCGCCGCCATGAAGTCCAGCGAGTCCAGTGCCTCGCCGAGCGAGCGGCCGTCCGGGGTGGACAGCACCGGGTTGCCGGCCACCGTCAGCACCGCCCGCACCTGCCCCTCACCGGGGGTCTCGATCTCCTCGCGCAGGACGCTGACCGGGAGCTCCCCGTTGAGCTCGGGGATGCCGCTGACCCGGCTGCGCCACACGTCGCGATGGCCGGCACCGACGATGCGCTTGCCGACGATGTCGACCGCCGGCTCGGTGAACAGCACCCCGCCCTCGCGGTCGAAGTTGCCACTGAGGATGTTCAGGCACTGGATCGCCCACTGGCACACGGTGCCGAAGCCCTGGGTGGACAGCCCGATGCGGCCGTACGCCGCGGCCCCCTCGGCGGTGGCCAGCTCGCGGGTGAGCCGGCGGATGACGTCAGCGGGCACGCCGGAGACGGACTCGGCGTACTCGGGGGTGTGGTCGGCGACCGCCAGCCGGACCGACTCCACGCCGTCGACGTACGACGGGACGTCGGTGAGCCCCTGCTCGACGAGCTCGCGCACCATCGCCAGCAGCACCACCGCATCCGTGCCCGGCCGCACGAAGTGGTGCTCGTCGGCGACCCTGGCCGTCTCCGTGCGTCGCGGGTCGAGCACGACCATTCGACCGCCCCTGGCCCTGAGCTCGCGCAGCCGGTTGGGGAAGTCCGGGACGGTCATCAGCGAGCCGTTGGAGGCCATCGGGTTGGCGCCGAAGACGAGGAAGAAGCTGGTGCGGTCGATGTCGGGGATCGGGATCAGCAGCTGGTGACCGAAGAGCTGCCACGCGACCAGCTGGTGGGGGACCTGGTCGACCGAGCTGGCGCTGAACTTGTTGCGGGTGCGGAACGTCTTGAGCATCCCGACGCCGTGCGTCTGCGACCCGAGCGAGTGGGCGTTGGGGTTGCCGAGGTAGATCGCCAGGGCGTCGCGGCCGTGCTCGTTGATCGCAGCCGCCAGGCCCTCGGCGGTGCGGTCGAGCGCCTCGTCCCAGGAGATCTCCACCCACTGGGCGTCCGGGCCGCGTCCGACCCGCCGCACCGGACGACGGAGCCGGTCGGGGTCCTCGTACACGTCGGCGAGCGCGACGCCCTTCGGGCAGATGTGGCCGCGGGAGAGCGGGTCGTCGGGGTTGCCGCGGATCGAGGTGACGTGACCGTCCTCGACGGTCAGCTCGAGACCGCAGATGGCCTCGCAGAGGTTGCACACGCCCAGGCGCTTCTCCATCTCGTCATCGTGGCACGACACGCGGGTCAGCGGTGGAGTGCGGGGTCGGGGCCGCCCGGTCCGACCGCTAGGGTGTCGAGTCGGCCGGATCGGGAACCGTTCGTCTCGACCACACGGGGAGGACGGCGCCCTCGAGACGGCGCCGTCGACGAAGGGGAACACATTGGGGTACGGAGCCGGCATCGCCCTGTTCGTCCTGGGCCTGATCTTCGCGCTCGCGGTGAAGGCCGAGGCGCCGGGCATCGACATCACCACGCTGGGCTGGATCCTCACCTTCTCCGGGCTGGTCGTCGTCGTGCTCACCGCGGTGCAGGCCAACATGCGCCGTCGCAACAGCGCGATCCAGGCGACCACGCACCCGGACGGCTCGCGCACGGTCACCGAGCGGCACGTCGAGAGCGACCCGCCTCCGCCCACGATCTGACGATTTCGCCGCTCCGGGCTCCGCTGATAGCCTTGAACGGTTGCCCATGAGGGCGACTTTCCGCCGTGCAACGGCCGCGGATCCACAGTGCCCCGGTGAACAGGCCCGGGCGCGCCGCGCAACGAGACCATGAAAGGGAGCTCCGTGTCGATCGGTACTGACGCTGAGACCAAGAAGAAGATCATCGCCGAGTACGCCACCTCCGAGGGCGACACCGGCTCCCCCGAGGTGCAGATCGCTCTGCTGAGCCACCGCATCTCCCACCTGACCGACCACCTCAAGCAGCACAAGCACGACCACCACAGCCGTCGTGGTCTGCTCCTTCTCGTGGGCCAGCGCCGTCGGCTGCTGAACTACCTCGAGAAGACCGAGATCGAGCGCTACCGCTCGATCGTGTCGCGGCTCGGCCTGCGCCGCTGATCTCGTGCCGAAACGGCTCACCCCCGGGTGGGCCGTTTCGTGCAAGTGTTGAGAATCAACACGACCCAACTGAATAGAAACCATCCCAGGAGCGGCCCGCGATCGCCGGCCCGGTCCTCGGTAGTGGCTTTCGGGGTCCGAGCACCATCTCGGCACCCGCGGGCCTCGATCGAAGACCGGCCACCCCCTCGTCATCGAGGCGCAGGTCAGGGCTCGCGGCTCGCTCCGCGAAAGAGAAAGGGAAACCCTTGACCGAGGGACCCGAAGTTCACGCAGTAGAAACCACCATCGACAACGGCAAGTACGGCCAGCGGACCGTCAAGTTCGAGACCGGGCTGTTCGCCCGCCAGGCGGCCGGTTCCGTGACGGCCTACCTCGACGACGAGACGATGCTGCTGTCGGCGACCACCGCCGGCAAGCACCCGAAGGACCACTTCGACTTCTTCCCGCTCACCATCGACGTGGAGGAGCGGATGTACGCCGTGGGCCAGATCCCCGGCTCGTTCTTCCGCAGCGAGGGTCGTCCCGGCGAGGACGCCATCCTCACCTGCCGCCTGATCGACCGGCCGCTGCGCCCCACCTTCAAGAAGGGCCTGCGCAACGAGGTCCAGGTCGTCATCACCGTGATGGCACTCGACCCCGACCAGCCCTACGACGTGCTCGCGATCAACGCGGCGTCGCTGTCCACCCAGCTCTCCGGCCTGCCGTTCTCCGGCCCGGTCGGTGGCGCCCGCGTCGCCCTGATCGACGGCCAGTGGGTCGCGTTCCCGACGCACAGCCAGCTCGAGGAGGCCGTCTTCGACATGGTCGTCGCGGGCCGGGTCACCGAGACCGGAGACGTCGCGATCATGATGGTCGAGGCCGAGGCGACCGAGTCCACCTGGGACCTCGTGCATTCCGGCAAGCAGGCTCCGACCGAGGAGGTCGTGGCCTCCGGTCTCGACGCCGCCAAGCCGTTCATCAAGCAGCTCTGCGAGGCACAGGTCGAGCTGGCCAACCAGGCCGCGAAGCCGGTGCAGGAGTTCCCGATCTTCCTCGACTTCGAGGACGACGTGTACTCGGCAGTGGAGTCCGCCGTACGTGACGAGACCGCGAAGGCGCTCACGATCGCCGGCAAGCACGACCGTGAGGACCGCCTCGACGAGATCAAGGCCGGCCTGCTCGAGAAGCTCGCCGACCAGTTCGAGGGCCGTGAGAAGGAGATCGGCGCCGCGTTCCGGTCGCTGAACAAGACCCTGGTGCGCGAGCGCGTGCTGCGCGACAAGGTCCGCATCGACGGACGCGGGCTGGCCGACATCCGGCCGCTGACCGCCGAGGTCGGCGTGATCCCGCGGGTGCACGGCTCGGCGCTGTTCGAGCGCGGCGAGACCCAGATCCTGGGTGTCACCACGCTGAACATGCTGACCATGGAGCAGAAGCTCGACACGCTCTCCCCGGAGAAGTCGCGCCGCTACATGCACAAGTACGTCTTCCCGCCGTTCTCCACCGGTGAGACCGGCCGAGTGGGCTCGCCCAAACGTCGCGAGGTCGGCCACGGTGCGCTCGCGCGCCGTGCGGTCCTCCCGGTGCTGCCCGACCGCGAGACGTTCCCCTACGCCATCCGCCAGCTCTCCGAGGCCCTGGGCTCCAACGGGTCCACCTCGATGGGCTCGGTGTGCGCCTCGACGCTGTCGCTGCTCCAGGCCGGTGTGCCGCTGCGCGCGCCCGTCGCCGGCATCGCGATGGGCCTGATCTCCGGTGAGATTGACGGCAAGCAGGAGTACGTCGCGCTGACCGACATCCTCGGCGCCGAGGACGCCTTCGGCGACATGGACTTCAAGGTCGCCGGCACGCGTGACTTCGTGACCGCGCTGCAGCTCGACACCAAGCTCGACGGCATCCCGGCCAAGGTGCTCGCCGCCGCGCTGACCCAGGCGCGCGACGCACGCCTGGCGATCCTCGACGTGATGGCCGAGGCCATCGACACGCCCGAGGAGATGTCGGTGCACGCGCCACGCATCATCAGCGTGCGGGTCCCCGTCGACAAGATCGGCGAGGTCATCGGCCCCAAGGGCAAGGTCATCAACCAGATCCAGGACGACACGGGCGCGACCCTGTCGATCGAGGACGACGGCACCGTCTACATCGGTGCCACCAACGGGGAGGCCGCCGAGGCCGCGCGTGCCGCGGTCAACGCGATCGCCAACCCGACGATGCCCGAGGTCGGCGAGCGCTACCTCGGCACCGTGGTGAAGACGACCAACTTCGGTGCGTTCGTCTCCCTGCTCCCCGGGAAGGACGGGCTGCTGCACATCAGCAAGCTGCGCGCCCTCGCCGGCGGCAAGCGGGTGGAGAACGTCGACGACGTCGTCTCCGTCGGCCAGAAGCTCCAGGTCGAGATCGGCGAGATCGACGACCGCGGCAAGCTGTCGCTGGTCCCGGTGGTGGAGGAGGGCGCGTCGTCCGACGACGAGTCCGCCGAGGCCGTCGCCGACGCCGAGTGATCTGGCTGGCTTGAAGCAGCTACCGGGAGGAGTGCGCCGGACCGTCCTGAAGGGCGGTCTGCGCGTGCTCACCGAGCACATGCCCGGCGTCCGCTCCGCCGCCGTCGGCGTGTTCGTGGGCGTGGGCTCCAGGGACGAGGCGGCGCGCCTGAGCGGCGCGTCGCACTTCCTGGAGCACCTGCTCTTCAAGGGCACGCCGACGCGCTCGGCGATGGACATCTCCGCCGCCCTCGACGAGGTCGGCGGGGAGTTCAACGCCTACACGGCGCGCGAGTACACCTGCTACCACGCTCGCGTCCTCGACGAGGACCTGCCGATGGCCGTGGACGTGCTCGGCGACATGATCACCTCCTCGCTGGTCACCGACGAGGACGTCGAGGCCGAGCGCGAGGTCATCCTCGACGAGATCGCCATGCACGACGACGATCCCGACGACGTCGTGCACAACCTGGTCGCCGCCACTGCGTGGGCCGGAACCCCGCTGGCCCGCCCGATCGCCGGCACCGCCGAGTCGATCAAGGCGCTGACGCGCTCGCAGGTCAAGGGCTACTACCAGCGGCGCTACCGGCCCGAGGTGATGACTGTCGCCGTGGCGGGCAACGTCGACCACGCCGACGTCGTACGCCGGGTGCGCAAGTCGTTCGCCCGCAACGGCTTCCTCGACGGCGACGCCCGTCCGGCACGGCCCCGCCTCGCGGACCGGCCCCGCCGCTTCCACGCGGGGGAGGCCCGGGCCGCACGGCCGTTCGAGCAGGTCAACGTCGTGGTCGCGCGCCAGGGACTGGTCCGGTCCGACCCGCGTCGCTACGTGCTGAGCATCCTCAACGCCGGCCTCGGCGGCGGGTCCAGCTCGCGCCTGTTCCAGGAGGTGCGGGAGCGTCGCGGGCTCGCCTACTCCGTCTACTCCTTCGGCCTCGGCTACTCCGACGCCGGGATGGTCGGCGTCGCCGCCGGGTCACTCCCCGGCAAGGCCGACGACCTGCTGCGCGTGGTGCGCACCGAGCTCGCCCGCGTGGTCGAGTCGGGCCTGACCGAGGAGGAGGTCGAGCGTGGCAAGGGGCAGGCGCGCGGCGGCACCGTCCTTGCGCTGGAGGACAGCGGCTCGCGGATGACCCGGCTCGGCGAGGCCGAGCTGTTCCAGAAGGAGCTGCTCTCGGTCGACGAGGTGCTCAGCCGTCTCGAGGCGGTCACGCCGAAGCACGTGCACGACCTCGCCCGCCGGTTGTTCAGCACTCCCGAGACCCTCGCGGCGGTCGGCCCCACCCGCTGACGCCTCCTGCGGCAACTGGGGCGCGATGGTCTAAACCGCCCTCGTCGAATGCGGTCCGCCGCGATGACGGCACGCGGCACCCGGACTACGTTGCTGTGGACGGAAGGGGCGCTCGATGGACGAGGCCAACTTCGAGGCTCCCGGCAAGGGATCGTGGGAGCTCGACTCGACGCACTTCACGCGACCGATCGCCCGCTTCAGCGGAGACAAGATCATCGAGGCGTTCCCTCGGGGTTTCGCCGAGGGAACGGCGCGCTACGGGCTGCTCCTGGACCACCTCCAACCCGCCCTGGTCAACGGGTTCCTGTACATGCAGCCGGTCGCGTACCTCGCGCCGCCGGGCGCCACGGCCCCACCGCCCGCGCCCGTGCTCTGGTTGCTGACCCGACTGCACCCGAAGATGCGCGCGCGCATCGCCACCTCGGCGCGAGCCTTCGAGGCCAAGCAGTGGCGCACCGACCTCGAGACGTGGGACACCCAGGACAAGCCGGCCGCGATAGAACGGCACAAGGCGATCCAGATCATCGACGTGGCGGCACTCTCCGACGAAGGGCTGGTCGCGCACCTGCACGACTGTCGTGAGCACGCGGCGAAGATGGTCGAGCTGCACCACAAGTACACCGCCACGGCGATCGTGCTGACCGGCGACCTCCTCGCCCACGCGGTCCCGTGGACCGGTGCCACGCCCGGTGAGGTGCTGAGCCTGCTCAAGGGCTCTTCGCCGATCTCCCAGGGCTTCGCCGCCGACGAGCTGGTCAAGGCCGGTGACGCCCTCGCGCACAACGATCGCGCCCTGGCCGTGCTCCGTTCCGATGCCCCACCGGCCGAGAGGATCGAGCTGCTGTCGGAGGACCAGGACGTCGGGCCGGCCGTCCGGGCGTACGTCGAGGCCGTCCGCTACAGGTCGGTCGGCTACGACGTCGGAGATCCCTCGGCAGGCGAGATGCCCGAGGTGATGGTCCAGGCGCTGGCGACCGCGGCCGCGGGACTCCCGGCCCCGGCGTCCGACGAGACCGCGGTGGAGGCACTCCGCGTGCGAGTCCCCACGGAGCACCGGGCCCAGTTCGACGAGCTGGTGAGCGAGGCTCGGCTCGTCAACCGGTTGCGCGACGAACGCGGCGTGTACTCCGACGGTTGGGCGACGGGGCTCGCTCGACGGGCACTGCTCGAGGCGGGGCGCCGCCTGCACGCGCGCGGGCTTCTGCCGGACCCTTCGCACGCTGTCGACCTGAAGCTCGACGAGCTCAGTGCCCTGCTCCGAGGCCAGCCCGGACCCAGTCCCGCGGAGGCGGCTGCGCACCACGAGTGGCGGACCACGCACGCCTCCGAGGACGCGCCGCCGTTCCTCAACTCGATGCCCGCTCCGCCGCCACCGGCGGACATCCTGCCACCGGCTGCGCGCCGTGCCTCACGTGCGGTGGACGCCGCCCTGGCCAACCTGTTCGGCGTCTCGGAGGCCGCCAACTCCGACCAGGTCCTGCGCGGACTCTCCGTCAACTCCGGCACCTACGAGGGCCCGGCTCGGCTCGTGGACAGCCCGGCGGACTTCGGTCGGATCCGACACGGCGACGTCCTCGTCACCCGCAGCACCTCGCCGTACTTCAACGTGGTGCTGCCGCTCCTCGGCGCGATCGTCACCGACCGGGGTGGTCAACTGTGCCACGCCGCGATCGTGGCCCGCGAGTACGGCATTCCGGGCGTCGTGGGCACGCGCGAGGCCACCACCCTGATCGAGGACGGTGACCGCGTCCGGGTGGACGGCACGACCGGCGAGGTGCACGTGCTCGCGCCGGCCGCGTCCTGAACCGCCAATGTCCGGTCGGCGCGGCATCGCGACCCCGCTCGCCGACGCTGTGGACGTCGACGAGTACGGCGGCAAGGCGGTCGAGCTCGGAACGGCGGTTCGACGCGGGCTCCCCGTGCCGGCCGGCTACGCGCTGTCGCCCGCCGCCGTCGAAGCGGTCGTGGAGGCCCACCCTTCCGCGGTGGCTGAGCTCGCCCGGGTGAGCGACGAGCTGGGCCTGGTGGCGGTCCGCTCCAGTGCCCCCGACGAGGACTCCGCCGGCGCCAGCTTTGCCGGTGCCTACCTGACCGTGCTGGGCGTCCGAGGCGCCCATGCCGTCGCGGTCGCCGTACGCGACGTGCACCGGTCCGGGGCTCTCGCCGCCGCGGACACCTACCGGGCCAACCTGGGCCTGCGCACCGACCACCGGATGGCCGTCGTGGTCCAGCAGCTCGTCGAGGCGGACGTGGCCGGAGTGCTCTTCACGCGGAACCCGGTCACCGGCGCGGACGAGCGCGTGGTCGAGGCCAGCTGGGGACTGGGGGAGGCGGTGGTGGGCGGACTCGTCACGCCCGACAGCTACCGCGTCGCCCGCGGAGGGAGGTTGCTGGAACGTCGCCTCGGGGAGAAGGACGTCGCCATCCGGCACCGCGCGGGTCCTGATGGTGCCGTGACCGAGGAGGTCCCCGTCGACCCGGCGTGGGCCGCGTCGCCGTGCCTCGACGAGGCGCAGCTCGCCGCGCTCGACGACCTGGCGACGCGGTGCGACGACGTGTACGGCGCGCAGGGGCACGACATCGAGTTCGCCCTCTGCGACGATGAGGTCTTCCTCCTGCAACGGCGACCGATCACCCGTGCCTGAGGAGAGGGTCGCTTCCCGTCTGGTGGCGGCGACGCTCGCTGCCGCGTTGATGCCGTTGAACTCCACCATGATCGCGGTCGCCCTGCCCGCCATCAGCGTCGAGCTCGACGCGGACCCCTCGGTGGTGGCCCAAGCGCTCGTGACCAGCTACCTGGTGGCGGCGATCGTGCTGCAGAGCCCGGCTGGCAAGATCGGCGACCGCATAGGCCACTCCAGGATGGTGGGCGTTGGTCAGCTCCTCGTGGCAGCAGGAGCGTTGCTCGGTTACCTCGCCCCCTCGCTCGCGCTGCTGACGACGGCCAGGGTCCTGATGGCGGCCGGCGGCGCCGTGCTCGTGCCTGCCACGGTGGCCCTCCTGCGGCGCAGCCTCCCGGAGCATCTCCGGGGGCGAGCGTTCGGCGCGTTCGGCGCGGTCATGGCCCTCGCGGCGGCAGTGGGACCGCTCGTGGGAGGGGCTCTCGTCGATGCCTTCGGCTGGGCGAGCGTCTTCGTCGCGAACCTTCCGGTTCTCGCGCTGTCGGTGGTGCTCGGCGCCGTGGCCGGACGGACCCCGACGAGCGAGGTCCGCGGGGCACCGCCCCGGTTCGACTGGACCGGCAGCCTCCTGCTCGGCGTGGCGTTGACGTGCCTCGTCCTGGGGCTCCGGCCGGGGGGCGGCCAGGCTTTGCTGGTGGTGGCCGGGGCCGGTCTCCTCGTCCCGTTCGTGCTGTGGGAACAGCGCGTCCGCGACCCAGTGGTCGCGCTCGTGCTCTTCCGCTCGGTGACCTTCTCTGCCGGGACCGTCCTGATCGCCGTGCAGAACCTCGTGATGTACGCCCTCCTCTTCGAGGTGCCCCTGATCACCGAGGACCTCTTCGACCTGGGTGCCCGGGCGACCGGTCAGCTGCTGGTCTCCCTCATGCTGGCGATGGTGATCGTCTCCCCGGTGGGCGGTCGCCTCGTGGACCGGGTCGGACCACGAGTGGTCGCCCTGGCGGGGTCGGCGGCGGCCCTGGTCGGGATCATCGCCCTCGCCGTCGTGGACCTCACAGCTGCCCGTCAGGTCGTGGTGCCGCTGGCACTCCTCGGCGCCGGGCTCGGCCTCGCCACAC
Organism: Marmoricola sp.; assembly: GCA_035689885.1. Lineage (GTDB taxonomy): Bacteria > Actinomycetota > Actinomycetes > Propionibacteriales > Nocardioidaceae > Marmoricola. The sequence goes on from DASSLA010000147.1 coordinate 10,252, forward strand.
CGGCCGCGCAGAGCGCCTCGATCACCGCCGTGTCCGCCGACCATGCCGGGATGGCCGCCGGTGTCGGCTCCACGATGAGGTACCTCGGCGGTCTCGTCGGGGTGGCCGTGATGAGCGTGCTCCTCGACGTCAGCGGCACCCGCAGCACGGTGGTGTCGGAGCACCGGACGCTGATGCTGGTCTTCGCGGGGGTCCTGCTGGTCGGCCTGGCCTGCGCCGCCCTGCTCCCCGGCCGGCCCGTGGTCTCCCAGCCGCGGGCCGCGGACGCACAGCGTGGGGTCTAGGTTCCTCGAGTCTCGCCGCCGGTGGGCGGGGGTGCCTCGTACTCGGGCAGTCAGGTACGACCGGCCGGCCGAGGACTGCTCATCGCTCGCTCGCGGGTGCGCGGATTCCGCCGTCGCGACCACTACCGTCTGCGACATGGACGACGACGGGGCGACGCGGGACGATCTCGGCGGTGCGCAAGCACACTCACCGGTGGCGGAGTACCTGACCCCACCCGTCTGTGCGGTCGCCGCGTTCACGCTGGCGGTGGCGGCGCTGCTCGGGCAGAACGTGATGAGCATGGCTGTGGGGACCCTGCTCGAGCGCACGCTGAACGAGAGCGGGAACGGCTTCGCCCTCGGGTGGGGTGTCGCCGTGGCGGTGCAGGTCGGCCTGGTGTGGCTCCTCGCGCGGCGGAGCATCGTGGGCACCCACGGCTGGGTGCCGCTGATCGGACGCGCTGCCATCGTCCTGTCGCTCGTCGCCCTGGTCGCGGGAGCGCTGGTCGTCCTCAGCAGCGTGCTCTAGGCAGAGCGCCCTTCGGTTGGACGTCGGGGAGCACCGAGGCCCCACCCCGGGCGCAGGACCGGGGGAGTTCGCGAAAGCCCCACGCCGGCGCAGGTGCCGCACTAACCTCGCGCTGCGCGACCCACGCGCGTCGGGCCCGAGGAGGCGAGATGACCAGCACCGGCCAGCCAGTCGCAGTCGTGCCACCCGAGACCGGGTTCCGGCTCGTCATCCAGACGCACCTGCGTGCACTCGCGGCGGTGGGGTGCGCCGCCGTCCTCGCAGGCGCCCTGGTCGGCGGCGTGGGTGGGCGCCTCGCGATGCGGCTGCTCGCCGCCTCGAACGAGCACACCACCGGGATGACCACCGACGACGGGTTCGAGATCGGCCGGATCACCGCCGGGGGCACGTTGCAGCTCGTCGCGGCGTCGATCCAGTTCGCGATGATCGGTGCGGTGCTCTACCTGCTGGTGCGGCCACTGCTGCCCGGACCCATCGGTGCGCGGGTCGTCCTGGCGACCGTGGGCATCGGGGGGACCGTGGGCGCGATCCTGGTGCATCCGGAGTCGTTCGACTTCCGCGCGCTCGACCCGGCGCTCCTGCCGATCGCGCTGTTCGTCGCGCTGCCGACGCTGCTGGTGCTCGTGTTCGCGGTGCTGGCCGAGCGCTGGCTGGCGGCGGACTCGTGGTTCAGCCGAGCGCCGTGGCGGCATGCCCGGCTGGCTCTCCTTGTGTGGCTCGTCGGCGGGCTCGCGCTGGTCGTCGTACTGCCGATTCTCGGGCTGTGCCTCGTCCTGCTCGCCGTGCTGCACCGGTGGCCGCTGCCCGACCGTTGGCGGCCGGTGGTGCTCGCGGCCGGCCGGGTGCTGCTGGTCGGCATCTTCGTGATGGCGGTGGTCGATCTCGCGCAAGACGTACCGCTGCTGGTGTGACGATCGGACCGTCCGGCCTGTGGTGCTATGACCCTGTTGCGCGCTCCATGACGGCGTGTCAGGATCAGATCGACCTCCCAGGACCCCGGCGGTGAGTCCATTCTGTGCCCCGGAGGTGATCGTGGAGTGCTGACGTCCGAGTTCGCAGCCGAGCTCAGCCACCTGCGCGTCCCACTGGCCTCGATCATCGCGCACCTCGAGATCCTCGAGGACGAGCTCGGCGAGGAGCCGGACGCCGTCGTCGCCGACGTGCTGGCGCGCACGAGGAGGGCCGCCGAGCGGATGCAGCGGATGCTCGAGCAGCGGCTCGAGACCGGACGCTTCGCACGCGACGACAACCTCTGCGAGGTCGACCTGCTCCAGGTTGCGCAGCAGCTGGCGGTCGACTCGGTCTGGCTGCTCGAGCGGTCGGACGCCGCCCTGGAGGTCGGCGGGCTCCCGGTCGTCCACGCTGATCCCGACGAGATGTACTGCGTGCTGCAGAACCTGCTCACCAATGCGGTGAAGTACGTCCGCCCCGGCGAGTGTCCCAAGGTGCAGATCTCCTCCAGGCGGGTCCCCTACGCCTGGCACATCTCGGTCACCGACAACGGGATCGGCATCCCGGCCGGACGTCGGCTCGACGTATTCACCCTGCACAGGAGGGCCAACAGCCGAGTCGAGGGCCACGGGATCGGTCTCGCCACTGTCGCCCGCATCGTCCATGCGCTGGGGGGACGCGTAGGCGCCGACGAGGCGCAGGACGGGGGTGCCGAGGTCTGGTTCGAGCTGCCGACGGGGTCCAATGCCTAGCCGGCGGGACCCGTCGTGTCACGTCTCGGGAACGGAGCCGGGGGGATGCAGGGGGGTGCGGGGACAGGCTCACGCAGCGGTGTCCCCGCACCCTGTGTCCTGGCTCCCTGTGAGTCGGGCGCAGGGTGCCGTCATGACGGGGCGCCCGAAAGCTGCACGGGATCTTCACACGTCGCGCACCGTTCTGGACCCCGACCGCTCCTAGTCTCGACCTCATGGAGCTCCCCGAGTCGCTGATCCGGACCGACGCGCTGACCAAGCGGTTCGGCTCGGTCACGGCGGTCGAGGAGCTCACCCTCGACGTACGCCCCGGGATCACCGGCCTGGTGGGGGCCAACGGTGCCGGCAAGTCGACGCTGCTGAAGATCCTGCTGGGCCTGCTCCCGGCGACCGCGGGATCGGCCAGCGTCCTCACCCTCGACGTCGCCACGCAGGGGCCGGCGATCCGCGAGCGGGTGGGTTACATGCCCGAGCACGACTGCCTGCCACCGGACGTCTCGGCCACCGAGTTCGTCGTCCACATGGCCCGGATGTCCGGGCTGCCCACGACGTCCGCCCGGGAGCGCGCTGCCGACACGCTGCGCCACGTCGGCCTCTACGAGGAGCGCTACCGGCCGATGGGTGGTTACTCCACCGGCATGCGCCAGCGGGTCAAGCTCGCCCAGGCGCTGGTGCACGACCCCGCGCTGGTGCTGCTCGACGAGCCCACCAACGGGCTCGACCCCGCGGGCCGCGACGACATGCTCGAGCTGATCCGGCGGATCGGCACCGAGTTCGGCATCTCGCTGATCGTGACCTCCCACCTGCTCCGCGAGCTCGAGCGGGTCAGCGACGGCATCGTGGTGATCGACGGCGGTCGGCTGCTGCGGCACTCCACCACCGCCTCGGTCACCGCCGAGACCGCCGTCGTCACCGTCGAGGTGACCGAGGAGCCCGCCGAGCTCCATGACCGGCTGGTCGCGGACGGTCTCGCCGTACGCCGTGAGGGCGTGCTGCTGCACGTCGAGGTGGAGGGCCACGAGGCCTACGACCTCGTGCGCGACGCGGTCGCCGACCTCGGGCTCGGGCTGGTGCGCCTGGAGCGACAACGTCACCGGATGACCGAGATCTTCACCGACGCGACGGCGAGGGGAGAGGTTCATGTCTGAGACCACGCCCGCCGGTGCCATCCACGACATCGGCTACCGCCGCTACGAGGGCCCGCGCCTGGGTGCGTCGTACATCCGTCGCTCGCTGTTCCTCGAAACCCTGCGCGGCAGCTTCGGGCTGGGCCGCTCGGCGCGGTCGAAGATCATGCCCAACCTGATGTTCGGGGTGCTGGTGCTGCTCGCGGTGGTGCTGGGCCTGGTGGCCGGCTACTTCGGGATGAGCGAGCTGCCGATGGGCTACGAGGAGTTCGTGTTCAGCATGCAGGTGCCGATCACGATCTTCCTCGCCTCCCAGGCACCGGTGGCCGTGTCACGTGACCTGCGGTTCAAGATCGCCCCGCTCTACTTCTCCCGCCCGCTGAGCCGCCCGCAGTACGTGCAGGCTCGGTACGCCGGGATGGCGGCCGCCCTGTTCGTGCTCACGGCGGTGCCGCTCACGCTCCTGCTGGCCGGCGCGCTGCTGGCGGAACTGCCCTGGCGTGAGCAGCTGCCCGACTACGTCCGGTCGATCGCCGGCGCCGCCGTCGCCGCACTCGTGCTGGCCGGGGTGGGCCTCGTCATCGCCGCGATGACCCCGCGCCGCGGGCTCGGCGTCGCCGCCGTGGCGGGCACGCTGCTGGTGCTCTCCGGGCTCCAGGGGACGGTGCGCGCGCTCGCCGAGGAGTTCGGCGACGCCGCCTTCGCCGGGTACGCCGGGCTGATCTCGCCGTTCTCGCTCGTCGACGGAGTGATGGCCGTGCCTCTCGGCGCCGAATCGGTGATGGCCACCCCGCCCGAGGGCTTCGTCATGGGCGCGGTGTTCTGCGCCGTCGCCGCACTCCTCGTCGTCGGCTGCTACGGGTCCCTCCTGCTGCGCTACCGGAAGGCACTGCGATGAGCACGCTGGAGCTGGAGCAGGTCTCCCGGTGGTTCGGCAACGTGGTCGCCGTCAACGACGTCACCATGCACCTCGGTCCCGGCGTCACCGGGCTGCTCGGCCCCAACGGCGCGGGCAAGTCGACCCTGATCAACATGATGGCCGGCTTCCTGCCGCCGTCGGCCGGCACCGTGACCCTCGACGGCCGGCCGCTGCAGCACGACCCGGAGATCTACCGCGACCTCGGCCTGGTGCCCGAGCGCGAGGAGATGTACGACGCCGTCAGTGGCTGGGACTTCGTGCTCGCCAACGCGCGCCTGCACAAGCTCCCCGACCCGAAGACCGCCGCTCGCCGCGCGATCGACACGGTGGAGATGGCCGAGGCGGAGGACCGCGACATCCGCACCTACTCCAAGGGGATGAAGCAGCGGATCAAGATGGCGACGGCCATCGTGCACGACCCGACCGTGCTGCTCCTCGACGAGCCGTTCAACGGGATGGACCCGCGGCAGCGCCTGCACCTGATGGACCTGCTGCACCGTCTCGGGGACGAGGGACGCACGATCCTGTTCAGCTCGCACATCCTCGAGGAGGTCGAGCAGGTCGCCGGCCGGATCGAGGTCGTGGTCGCTGGCCGGCACGCTGCGTCCGGTGACTTCCGCGAGATCCGGCGACTGATGACGCAGCGGCCGCACCAGTACACGATCCGTTCCAGCAACGACCGCGCCCTCGCCGCGGCGGTGATCGGCGAGGCCGGCACCTCCGGGGTGGAGCTGGTGACGGACGCCTCCGGCGACGAGATCGTGCAGGTGCAGGCCACCGACTTCTCCGCCTTCGTCCACGCGCTGCCGCGGCTCGCGTCCCGGCACGGCATCCGGCTGCTCGAGGTCCGCCCGGCCGACGAGTCCCTCGAGAGCGTCTTCTCCTACCTGGTGGCCCGATGAACGCGACCGTCGCCCTCCTGACCCGACGCAGCCTGCTGGGGCGCACCCGGACGCTGGTGCTCCTGCTGCTGCCGATGGCGCTGCTCGGCCTGTGCGCGCTCGCGCAGGTCCTCGCCGCGCTCGACGACGAATTCGCACGCGAGCTGGACGGGGCGCTGGCGCCGGACCTGCTCGAGGCGTTCGGGATCGCCGTCCTGATGCCGCTGCTCGGCCTGGTCACGGGGACCGGCTCGATCGGACCCGAGATCGACGAGGGCTCGATCGTCTACCTGCTCGCCAAGCCGGTGAACCGCTACTCGATCGTGGTGACCAAGCTGGCCGTGGCGATCGCGGTGGTCGTCGTGTTCGGCGTGGTCCCGGTGGCGGTGGCCGGCGTGGTGCTGACCGGGGAGGTCGGTTCGGTGGCGGGCGCCTTCGCCGTCGGTGCCCTGGCCGCCGGCGTCGCCTACTCCGCGCTGTTCCTGATGCTGGCCGTGGTCACCCGCAACGCCGTGGTGATCGGCCTGATCTACGCGCTGATCTGGGAGACGCTCGTCGGTGGGCTGGTCCCCGGCGCCCAGGCGCTCAGCGTGCAGCAGTGGTCGCTCGCGGTCGTCGAGCGGGTGCTGGGTGACTCCGCCGTGCGACTGGGCGTGGAGTCGGCCGTCGGGTTCACCACCGGGCTGGTGCTGCTGCTCGTGACCACGCTCGGCGCGACGGCGTACGCGGGGTGGCGCCTGCAGCGGCTGCGGCTCAACGCGGAGACCTGAGCAGGACGACTCACTCGCCCGGGGTGGGCGCCGCATGAGCCGTCGCAGCTCGGACACGGTTTCCGTCAGGGTCGATGACCTCGCAGTCCCGAGCCCACGGCATCTCCTCGATCGGTACGCCGAACTCCGCGGCGACTGCGTCCACGTCGGGGACCCACAGGTAGACCAGTCCGGGCCCAGACGCGTCCCCTTGGTGCTCGGACAGGTAGATCCGGCACTGATCACGGCTGATGCCCACGAAACGCGGCAGGCCACGTCCGAACTGGTGTCGAAACTCCTCGCTGAACCCCAGACGTCCCCACCACGAGAGAGCCCGGTCCACGTCAGACACGCGCAGGATGGGCACGGCTGTCGTCATGGGTCACGACGCTAGCGACTGAGCGGGGAGTCCACACCCACAGATGACTCGGACACCATTGACGGGGGAGGCCGACAGGACCCTCCTCCGTGTGACCACGAGCCAGCACATGTGCCGGGCCTCGGGTCCATCCCCGCCGCAGTTGCGCGGGAGCTGGTGCGCGAGGCTGACAAGTGCCGGGTCCGCCGGCTCTACACCAGCCCCACGACTGGCGAGCTGGTGGCCATGGACAGTGCACGACGCACCTTCCGCGGCAAGCTCCGACAGCTCCTGGTGCTCCGGGACCCGACCGGCCGGGCGCCCGGGTGCGATGCACCCATCACGCACGCCGACCACATTCGCCGGGCCCGACGCGGCGGCAGGACTTCCCTTGCCAACGGCCAGGGACTCTGCGGCGCCTGCAAGTACGCCAGGGGGGCCCGGTTGGAGGGCCGACGTGCTGCACCTGCCTGCTCATCAGGTGGAGGTCACCACCCCGACTGGCCACCGCTACCGATCGAGTCCGCCCGCACAACCCGGTGCGCTGACGACGGAGTCCACTGAGCAACGCCTGCGGCGCATCATCGACGACGTCGCCCAGTCACCTCCGCCTTGCGCCGGGCGTCAACCCGCCCGTTCCGGGTACGCTGGCGCATGCCCGCCCGCCGACGCAGCCCCTCGCGGCCCGACGTACCTCGATGAGCGCCGGCTACCTGGAGCGGCCCGCTCCGAGCGGACTCGCCGACGTGATCGAGCTCGTCCTCGACAAGGGGCTCGTGATCGACGCCTACGTGCGGGTCTCGGTCGTCGGGATCGAGCTGCTCACCGTCGACGCGCGCATCGTGATCGCCAGCGTCGACACCTACCTGCGCTTCGCCGAGGCGACCAACCGGCTCGACCTCTACCAGCACGGCGGGAAGGACCTGACCGAGGTGGTCGACGAGCTCGGTGGGCCGGTGATCGAGAAGGCCGCCAGCAAGGTCGTGCAGAAAAAGGTCGAGCCGGTCCTGGACAAGACCGTCGGCAAGGCCACGCGGGCGACCAGGAAGGTCGTCGACAAGGTCACGCCCGACTGATCACTCCGAGGGCATCAGGATCCACAGCACGATGTAGATCAGGAACTGCGGCCCCGGCAGCAGGCAGCTGACCACGAAGATCAGCCGCACGGTGCCGGGGGACATGCCGAACCTGCGGGCGAGGCCGGCGCAGACCCCGGCGATCATCCGTTCACGTGGGCGGGTGAGTGCGGCTGCCATGGGACTTTCCTTCCGTCGTCGTCCGCTCCAGCATGGCCAGCGGGCTCGCCCGATCCAAGCGATCACGCCCGAGATCAGGGGCAAACCCGGGTCTTCCCCTCCCGTAGCCTGAGGCGCGTGACTCTCAAGGTGGGCGTGCTGGGCGCGCTGGGCAAGGTCGGTCGCGAGGTCTGTACGGCGGTCGAGGAAGCCGACGACATGGAGCTCGTCGCGCGCATCGACGCCGACGATGCGCTGCAGGGGCTGGTCGACGCCGGCGCGGAGGCCGTTGTGGACTTCACCCATCCCGACGTGGTGATGGACAACCTGGAGTTCTGCATCCGCCACGGAATCCACGCCGTGGTCGGCACCACCGGCTTCGACGACGCCCGGCTCGACCAGCTGCGGGAGTGGCTCGGCGAGAGCGAGGGCACGGGGGTGCTGATCGCGCCGAACTTCTCGATCGGCGCGATCCTGATGATGAAGTTCGCCGCCGAGGCCGCCCGGTTCTACGAATCGGTCGAGGTGGTCGAGCTGCACCACCCCGACAAGGCGGACGCCCCGTCGGGCACCGCCCGTCGCACGGCGCGGCTGATCGCCGAGGCCAGGGCGGCGGCCGGGCTGGAGCCGCCTCCGGACGCGACCTCCTCGGCGCTCGAGGGCGCGCGGGGTGCCGACGTCGACGGGATCCGTGTCCACGGCCTGCGCGTGCGCGGGCTGGTGGCCCACCAGGAGGTGATCCTCGGTGGCGCGGGGGAGACCCTGACCATCCGGCACGACTCCCTCGACCGGGTCTCCTTCACGCCCGGTGTGCTCGCCGGACTGCGCCAGATCGCGTCCCGTGCGGGCCTCACCGTCGGGCTCGAGGAGCTGCTCGACCTCTGATCGCGGATTCCTGCAGAGTTGCACGTTTGTGCAACGCAAGTTCGTGAGCGCGCGTGGCTATCGCTTCTGCCGCGACCGCGAGGCACTCTAGTCGTGCCCCGGGGAAAATCTTGGTCCCCTTCTTCGAACAGAGGAACAGATGACAGGACCATCAAGGACGGCGCTGTCGCCTCCATCGTGAGCGCGGTGAGCGTGCCCTGACCTTCCTCCCCCCACGGAGGTCAGGGATCCGGAGCGGGGGGCACGTGCTGGGCACACGGGCCCCCCGCTCACCTTCTCCCGACCCGGTCCGTGCGGTGCATTCTCGGGTTGCACCGCACGGGCCGGGTCGGTGCTTTTCGCTGGTGCTTTCTCAGAGCGGCTGCACCAGCGCGACGGCGAGGGCCGCGAAGGCGGACGCCCCTCCGGAGCCGACCAAGCCGACCATCGCGAACTGTGAGGCGCCGGTGAACATCAGCAGCGACAGCGCGCACGTCCGCCAGACGTCGAGCCCTGCGGCGACCGCGACGGCGCCGAAGGAGATCCCGTAGGCACCGGTGGCGACGCCCAGTCATGCCGTCGCGCACGATCGAGCGCGTGGCGTCTGCTAGGCCCCCTCAGCCCACCAGTGCGGTGTGCAGGCGCACCTGGTTGACGGTGGTGGTGCCGTCGCCGAGCAGGTCGAGCGTGCGGTGCGCGCCGTCCGGACCCCAGCCGGCACTGACGAGGAACTCGCGGAGCCGGTCGTCGGTGGACGGCAGCCAGGTCACCGCGCGGGTGAACCGGTCGGCGACGAGGGTGTCCGCCACAGCCTGCAGCAGCCGGGAGCCGTGTCCCTCGCCCCGCTTGTGCGGGTCGATGGTGAGGTCAGCGAGCTCGCCGGTCGAGATCGGGTCGCAGTCGGGGTCGGCAGCGGGACCGGTCACCACGAAGCCGGTGACGGTGTTGCGCTCCAGCGCGACGAGCACCCGGTTGCGCGCGTCGGCAGGTCGCGTCAGGGCGTCGCGCCAGCCGGCCGCGATCTGCTCGACGTCGAGGGCGTCGATGACCTCGGCAGGCAGCAGCTCGGCGTACGACGTGCGCCAGGCGCGCACCTGGACGGCGGCGATGGCGGGTGCGTCGTCGACCCACGCGACCCGGGCGGAGACGTCGGCACCAGTCATGGGGTGTATCCAACCATCGGGTCCGCGTGGTGCTCGGGCAGGTGCTCGAGGCGGGCCTCGGCGTCGCAGAGGGCCACCGCCGCCGCGGTGCTCACCGCGAAGCCCACCAGCGCCACGGGCCACCAGCCGGCGCGCACCGCATCGTCGAAGGCGAGCACGCCGACGACGGCGGGCACCACGGTCTGGAGCAGCACCAGGGGAGCGGTCGTGGCCGTGATCGCGGAACGGCGCAGCGCGAGCGAGTAGAGCCAGAAGCCGAGCAACCCGAAAAGCCCGATGGTCAGGCACGAGACCACGGTCGGCCAGTCCCACCGGAAGCCCACGAGCGCCCGGCTGGCCAGCGGCGAGCCGGCGTACGCGACCCCGGCCACGCAGCCGAGCAGCACACCGCCACGCTGGCCGGGGACACGGGCCGCGGCGAGCCCGAGCACGAGCAGGAGCACGAGGGCCCCGACGAGGACCAGGGCATGGGGCGCCTCGAACCGGTGGTGCCCCACGGGACCGGCCGCCACCGCCAGCAGCGCGAGCCCTGCCACCAGCGCTGCGATGGCCACCCAGTGCCGCCGGGCCAGCGGCTCGCCGACGACCTTGGCCGCCGCGAAGGCGGTGAAGGCCAGTGAGGTCGAGGTGCCGACCTGGGCGACGTACAGGGGGACGAGCGCGATGGAGACCAGGTGCAGCAGCCAGCCGACGAGGTACATGGCCACCACGAGCGCCATCAACCGGGACAGCAGCGGGCCCCGGCGGGCCGCGACCGCCTGCACCACTGCGCCGAGGCCGAACAGGACCGCACCGGCAAGGGCCGCGCCGAGGCCGATGACCATGGGGCACAGCGTGCCACGGGTAGGTTGTCTCCATGCAGGCCTACCTCGACCTCCTGCGCCGGATCCTCGACGAGGGCGTGGAGAAGACCGACCGCACCGGCACCGGCACGCTGAGCGTCTTCGGCCACCAGATGCGGTTCGACCTCGAGGCCGGGTTCCCGCTGGTGACCACCAAGAAGATCCACACGCGCTCGGTCTTCGGCGAGCTGCTGTGGTTCATGCGCGGCGACACCAACGTGAAGTGGCTGCAGGACCGGGGCATCTCGATCTGGGACGA
>DASSLA010000148.1:0-7061 GCA_035689885.1 Marmoricola sp.
ACCAGGGCCGCCGTACCCAGGCTCACCAGTGGCGTCGGTACGGCGATCGCCGGCACCCGGACCCGGAACAGCCCGGCCGCGCGCGAGCACTCCTTGAGCAGGCGGGCGTAGGGCAGCACGTCGGGGCCGCCGATGTCGACCGCACCGGTCATCGTGTCGTCGCTGAAGGCCTCGACCATCGCGCGCAGCACGTCGGTGATTGCGATCGGCTGAACGAGGTGCTGCAGCCAGACCGGCACCGGCTGGACCACGAGCAGGGTGGCCAGCTGGCGGATCACCTCGAACGAGGTGGAGCCGGAACCGAGCACCACGCCGGCGCGCAGCGCGACGAAGGAGCAGTCGACGTCGGAGAGCACCTGCTCCACCTCGAGGCGGGAGGCGATGTGCCGGGAGAGCTCCTCGGTGGGGACGTCGGGCACCAGGCCGGACAGGTACACGACCCGGCGTACGGGGCTTTCGGCGATCGCGTCGCGGACGGTCTCCGCGCCCAGCCGGTCGCGCTCCGCGAAGCCCCGTCCCTCCAGGGAGTGCACGAGATAGAGGACCGCGTCGACGCCGTCGAGCGCCTCGAGCACGTCCGGGCGATGGGTGACGTCGCAACGCGCCCACTCGACCTGGCGGCCCCACGCGAAGCGGTCGGGGTCGAGCCGCGAGGACGAGGCGGCGCGGACGCTGTGGCCCTGCTCGATCAGTGCGGGCACGACGCGCGAGCCCACGTAGCCGGTCGCGCCGAGGACCAGGACCCTCACTTCTCACCCAGGTGCTTGAGCAGGTGGTGCGCGAAGACGCGCCCCATCCCGGCCATCACCGCGGCCATCGCCGCCTCCACCGCGGGGCGTGCCACCCGTGGGAAGGGCAGCTCCGAGGTCACGCCCAGCTCGATGGACACGTGCGTGCCCGAGCCCGCGTCCTCCAGCAGGTACTCCCCCTCGACCGAGGTGGTCTCATCGGTCCTCGAGTCGTCGTGCGACCAGCGGATCCGGTCGGGCTCGTCGAAGGTCATCACCTCGGTGAACGAGGTGCCGATCGTGCGGCCGAGCACCGGGATCTTCGCCATGTGCCACGTCCAGCGGTCACCGTCCACGTCGATGCGCCGCAGGTAGGGCGTCAGCTCCGGAAGCAGCGTCGGGTCGGTCAGGGCCTTCCACACCTCGGTCCGGGAGGACTTCAGGGTCGCACTCGACGTGTTGTGGGCGGTGAAGCGAGTCATGGGCAGCAACGTACCCACGTCGAGGTTGCTCAGCGGCCGACGGGGGTCAGCTGCCGTAGACCGGGTCCGGCACCGTCGCCTCGGCGACCAGCCGGCGCAACGTGTCGCCGACCTCGCCGGCCTCGCGGCGACGACCGAGGTCGTGGCGCGGTCCGTGCCGCCAGCCCTCCTCCACGCAGACCTGGCCGCCCTCGATCTCGATCACTCGCCCGGTGAGGTCGCAGTCCTCCGAGGCCAGCCATGCGACGACCGGGGAGTTGTTGGCGGGGTCCATCCGGTCGAAGCCTTCTGCGCCGTCGACAGCCGCCATCATCTCCGGGAAGGCACCCTCGGTCATCCGGGTGCGTGCCACCGGGGCGATCGCGTTGACGTGGACGCCGTACCTGCCCAGCTCCGCGGCGGCCACCAGGGTCATCCCCGCGATGCCGGCCTTGGCGGCGGAGTAGGTCGTCTGGCCCACCGAGCCCTGCAGGCCCGCCCCGGAGGTGGTGTTGACCACCCGCGCGGCGCGCTGCCGCCCCTCCTTGGCCTCGCTCCGCCACCACGCCGCGGCGTGCCGCAGCGGGGCGAAGTGCCCCTTGAGGTGCACCCGGACAACGGCGTCCCACTCCTCCTCCGAGGTGTTCACCAGCATCCGGTCGCGCACGAACCCGGCGTTGTTGAGGAGGATGTCGAGCCCGCCGAACGTGTCGATCGCCTGCTGCACCATCGCCTCGGCCTGCGCGAAGTCGGCGACGTCAGCGCCATTGGCGACCGCCTCTCCACCGAGCTCCTCGATCTCCGCGACCACCGTGTGCGCGACGTCCGAGGCCGCCCCCTCGCCTGACCCTGAAGTACCGAGGTCGTTCACCACCACCTTCGCGCCCTGGCGCGCCAGCTCGAGGGCGTGCGCGCGGCCGATGCCGCGGCCGGCTCCGGTCACGATCGCGACCCGGTCGGTGAGGATGGGTGTCACTGGGGCTCCTTGGAGGTGGTGGGGTGGGCGTGCAGGCCCTGGGCGACCAGGAAGGCCGGTGGCTCGCCGCCGCCGTGGCACTCCACGCAGGCGCCCGAGACGTAGGAGGCGAGGTCGGAGGCGAGGAAGGCGACGACGCGACCGATCTCGGCCGGCTCGGCCATCCGTCCCAGCGGGATGGTGTCCTCGATCGCAGCCACGGTCGCGTCCCCGCCGTAGTGGTCGGCGGTCTGCTCGGTGCGGCACAGGCCGACGTCGACGCTGTTCACCCGAACCGCCGGGCCCCATTCCACCGCGAGGGAGCGGGTCAGCGAGTCGAGACCGGCCTTCGCCGCGCCGTACGCCGCGGTGCCGGGTGAGGGTCGCAGGGCGGAGACCGAGGTGATGTTCACGATGGCGCCACTCCCCTGGCGCTGCATGACCTCGTTGACCGCCTGTGCGACGTGGAGAGGTGCGGCCAAATTGAGGCCGATCACCTTCTCGGAGAACCGCGGTGACGCCGTCGCGGCGGGGGCGTACGGCGAGCCACCGGCGTTGTTGACGAGCACGTCGATGTGACCGTGCTCGTGGACGATGCCCGCGACCAGGGCGGAGACCGCCTCCGGGTCACGGACGTCGCAGGTGCGGTGGGCGGTCCCCGGCACGGGATCGGCGACGTCGCGCCGCGCGCAGGTGACCACGGTCGCACCGGCCTCGTCGAGCACCTCCGCGATGCCGGCGCCGATGCCCTGGCTGCCGCCGGTGACGAGGGCGACGCGACCGGACAGGTCGACGGCCAGGCTCATGTTCTCTCCTCGGTCGGGGCGCTGCTAGGCTACCAAGCAAATGCTTGGTTGTGTCGACTCGGCCGGCCGGGCTCCCGACGGAACGAGGATCGATGGGCATCTCCAGCGAGCTGCGCGACGACCACATCCGGGTCGTGACGATGGACCATCCGCCGGTGAACGCACTGCCGGTGCAGGGCTGGTTCGACCTGGCCGCCGCACTGGACGAGGCGAGCGCCGACCCGACCACCCATGTCGTCGTACTGCGCGCCGAGGGCAAGGGCTTCAACGCCGGCGTCGACATCAAGGAGATGCAGCGAACCGCCGGCTTCGACGCGCTGATCGGCGCCAACCGCGGGTGCTTCGCGGCGTTCCGGTCGGTCTACGACTGCAGCGTCCCGGTGGTCGCGGCGGTCCACGGCTTCTGCCTCGGCGGCGGCGTGGGGCTGGTCGGCAACGCCGACTGCGTGGTGGCCAGCGACGACGCGTTCTTCGGCATCCCCGAGATCGACCGCGGCGCCCTCGGCGCGGCCACCCATCTCTCCCGGCTCGTGCCGCCCCACCTGATGCGCACGCTCTACTTCACGGGCCGTACCATCCCCGCTGCCGACCTGGTGCAGCACGGCTCGGTGCTCGAGGTCGTCCCGCGCGACGAGCTCGACGCAGCCGCCCTGGGGGTGGCCGCTGAGATCGCGGCCAAGGACACCCGGGTGGTCCGGATGGCCAAGGAGGCGATCAACGGGATCGACCCCGTCGACGTCAACAGGAGCTACCGGTTCGAGCAGGGCTTCACGATGGAGCTCAACCTCGCCGGGGTGAGCGACCAGCACCGCGATGCCTTCGCAGGCACGGAGAAGGGATCGCCTCGTTGAGCATGCCCAGCAAGGAGATGACCGCAGAGCAGGTCGTCGCCCGGATCGAGGACGGCATGACCGTCGGTATCGGGGGCTGGGGGTCGCGGCGCAAGCCGATGGCCCTGGTCCGCGAGATCCTCCGCAGCGACCTGCGCGACCTCACCATCGTCTCCTACGCCGGCCCGGACGTCGGCCTGCTGCTCCAGTCCGGCAAGGCCGGCAAGGTGGTCTTCGCGTTCGCGACGCTCGACTCGATCCCGCTGGAGCCGTTGTTCTCCCAGGCCCGCCAGGAGGCGACCGCGGAGTTCCGCGAGTGGGACGAGGGCATGTTCCAGACGGGACTCCGGGCCGCGGCGCAGCGGGTGCCGTTCCTGCCGATGCGCGCCGGGCTCGGGTCGGCCGTGCTGGAGAACGACCCGTCGTTGCGGACGGTCACCAGTCCCTATGACGACGGCGAGGAGCTGGTCGCCGTACCCGCGCTCGAGCTGGACGTCGCGCTGGTGCACATGAACCGCGCCGACCAGTTCGGCAACGCGCAGTACCTCGGCCCCGACCCCTACTTCGACGACCTGTTCTGCCTGGCGGCGAAGGAGGCCTACGTCTCGACCGAGCAGATCATCGACACCGCCGGGCTCACCGTCGACGCGGCGCTGCAGACGCTGCTGATCAACCGCACCATGGTCGCCGGCGTGGTGGAGACGCCCTGCGGCGCGCACTTCACCACGTGTACGCCCACCTACGAGCGCGACGAGGCGTTCCAGAATGCCTACGCGACGGCGGCGAAGGACGCGGGCGGGTGGGCGGCCTTCGAGGCGCGGTTCCTCGCCGGGTCGGAGCAGGACTACCAGGACGCCGTACGACGCTTCCACGAGGAGACGTAGTGGTCCCGACGGATGACAGCACCCCTGACGACGTGACGCGGAGCGAGTACTGCGCCGTCGCGATCGCGGACTGCTTCGCCGACGACGGCGAGGTGATGGGCAGCCCGATGGGCCTGCTGCCGAGCCTCGGCGCCCGGCTCGCGAAGCTCACCTCCAACCCGTTGCTGGTGCTCACGGACGGCGAGGCCCGCATCCTGCAAGGCGCTCCCCCGCTCGGCGTGACCGAGGACGTGGTCGAGGGGTGGATGCCGTTCCGAACGGTGCTCGAGACCGTCGTGCCGCACGGGAAACGCCACGTGATGATGGGCGCGACCCAGATCGACCGCGAGGGCAACCAGAACATCTCGGCGATCGGCAAGTGGGCACGGCCGCGGCGGCAGCTCCTCGGTGTGCGCGGTGCACCCGGCAACACCGTGAACAACAAGACGTCCTACTGGGTGCCAAAGCACTCCAAGCGGGTCTTCCTCGCGCACGTCGACGTGGTCTCGGGCGTCGGCCGCACGCGGGCGGAGGCTGCGGGGCCGGCTGCCACTCGCTTCCACCAGGTGCACCGGGTGGTGAGCAACCTCGGGGTCTTCGACTTCGGCGGTCCGGGGCACACGATGCGGTTCGTGTCGGTGCACCCGGGTGTGAGCGTCGAGGACGTGCAGGAGGCCTCGTCCTTCGAGATCGCGCTGCCGGACGGGGAGGTCCCCCAGACCCGTGTCCCGTCTCCCGGCGAGCTGATGCTGATCCGGGAGATGCTCGACCCGCGGGGGCTGCGAGAGCGCGAGGTGCCGTCGGTCTCCGAGGTCCCCACGTGATCGACCAGCTGCTCCGCACACCGCTCACCGAGATGGTGGGCGTGCGCCACCCCGTCGTACAGACCGGCATGGGGTGGGTCGCCGGACCACGGCTCGTCGTCGGCACCGCCAACGCCGGCGGGCTGGGGATCCTGGCGAGCGCCACGATGACGTACGACGAGCTCGAGCGAGCAATCCGCGAAGTCAAGTCGCGCACCGACCAGCCGTTCGGGGTGAACCTCCGCGCCGACGCCGCCGATGCCGCGAACCGCGTCGACCTGCTGGTCCGGCACGGCGTGAAGGTCGCGTCGTTCGCCCTGGCCCCGAAGCCTGATCTCATCGCCCGGCTGAAGGAGCACGGGATCGTCGTACTCCCCAGCGTCGGGGCCGCCCGGCATGCCGAAAGGGTCGCGTCGTGGGGCGCTGACGCCGTGATGGTCCAGGGCGGCGAAGGGGGCGGGCACACCGGCAACGTGCCCACCACCCTGTTGCTCCCGACAGTGCTCGACGCCGTCGACATCCCCGTCATCGCGGCTGGCGGATTCTTCGACGGACGTGGCCTCGCCGCGGCACTCTCCTACGGCGCCGCCGGCGTGGGGATGGGCACGCGATTCCTGCTCACCCAGGAGTCGACCGTCCCCGACCCGGTGAAGCAGCGCTACCTCGCCGCCGGCCTCGACGGGACGGTCGTGACGACGCGCGTCGACGGGATGCCGCACCGGATGCTGCTGACCGATCTCGTGGAGGAGGTGGAGGAGACGAGCGCGCTCAAGCGCCTCGCTCCCACCGCGCGGCGGACCCTGGCGTTCAAGCGGATGAGCGGGATGTCGTGGCGCAAGCTCGTCGTCGACGGACGGCAGATGCGCAAGCAGCAGGGGCGATCCCTTGCTCAGATGGCTTTGGCTGCGAACACGCCGATGATGCTCAAGGCGGGGCTGGTCGACGGGGACACGGATGCGGGGGTGCTGGCGAGCGGGCAGGTCGTCGGTGTGCTCGACGATCTGCCTTCGTGCGAGGAGCTGATTGATCGGGTCGTGAGTCGGGCTGCCTCTGAGCTGCGGCGAGCTTCTTCCCTGCTTGCGTAGGACCTTCCGGTCGCCGGTGGTCACTCCCGTTTCTCGATTGGTGTGGTTGCTGCTCGCGTCGGCTCACTGGACGTGCCCGACGCTGCTTCGTCCCTCGCGGGCCCTCGGCGTCGACGGGCTGTGGTTGCCGCTGTCTCGGGTTTCTGTCTGTTGCGGTCGCCTTCCGCAGTTCCAGTGCCCTACTGGTCGCGGTTGCACCGCCCCCAGTCGCAGTTCCCACCCTCGGTCTGGCCTGCTTCCTGGGCACGGAGAATTCTTTGAGCTTCTTTTCCCCAGACCCCCGAATCAGCCCATTTCATGGGGGTTCTTGTCAGTGGTCGATGCTTTGATCAGTTCATGACCACCACCGGACTCGACCCCCTGGAGCAGCTGGATTCTGCCGCCCAGGTGATGGAGTTCGTCCGCGAGGAGCAGGCGATCTCGGAGCGTGCCGACCGCAACGTGCTGCTCGCTGCGATCGCGTGGGCCGAGCAGCACCCGCCGGAGTCGATCATCGATGCGGCGAAGATGCAGATCTCCACCTGCGCCGG
>DASSLA010000149.1:0-7162 GCA_035689885.1 Marmoricola sp.
CGAGCACCTCCCGGCGGGTGCGGAGGCGCTCGCCACCACCGAGGACGGCGACGTCCAGGTCGCCCGGTTCGCGCCCACCGTCTGGGGCGTGCAGATGCACCCCGAGGCGGACGAGCACGTCGTCGCCCCGTGGGCCGCACAGGACCGTCCGCTCCATCCCGAGGGGGTGGTGGATGCGGCGGTCGCGGAGGTCGCCGCCGCCCGCGAGGAGCTGGCCGGGTCGTGGCGGCCGCTCGCCGAGGCCTTCGGCCGACAGACCGCGAGCCGTCGCGGACGGGTCCCTTCCCGGGGTGCCGACCACCGCTAGGCTCCCGCCATGGGCAAGCAGGAAGACTTCGTGCTGCGGGCACTCGAGGAGCGCGACGTCAGGTTCGTCCGACTGTGGTTCACCGACGTGCTCGGCTACCTGAAGTCGGTGTCGGTGGCCCCGGCGGAGCTGGAGAACGCCTTCGCCGAGGGCATCGGCTTCGACGGCTCGGCGATCGAGGGGTTCGCGCGCGTCACCGAGGCCGACATGCTCGCGCACCCGGACCCATCGACTTTCCAGCTGCTGCCGTGGCGCGGTGAGGGCCCGTCCACGGCCCGGATGTTCTGCGACATCTCGATGCCCGACGGCTCCCCGTCGTACGCCGACCCGCGGTTCGTGCTCAAGCGGACGCTGCAGACCGCCGCCGAGAAGGGCTTCACCTTCTACACGCACCCCGAGATCGAGTTCTACCTCTTCCAGGGGCGCCCGGGCATCGGTGAGGACCCGATCCCGGTCGACCGAAGCGGCTACTTCGACCACACCGCGCAGTCGCGCGGCTCGGACTTCCGCCGCGAGGCGATCAACATGCTCGAGTCGATGGGCATCTCGGTGGAGTTCAGTCACCACGAGGGTGGCCCAGGTCAGCAGGAGATCGACCTGCGCTACGCCGACGCGCTGACCACGGCGGACAACATCATGACGTTCCGCACCGTGGTCCGTGAGGTGGCGCTGAGCCAGGGCATCTGGGCGAGCTTCATGCCCAAGCCGTTCACCACCCACCCCGGGTCGGGGATGCACACCCACGTCTCGCTGTTCGAGGGCGATCGCAACGCCTTCTTCGAGGCCGGGGCGGAGTACCAGCTCTCCAACACCGCGCGCCACTTCATCGCCGGGATCCTGCACCACGCCAGCGAGATCACGTGCCTGACCAACCAATGGGTCAACTCCTACAAGCGGCTGATCGGCGGGGGAGAGGCGCCCTCGCACATCTCGTGGGGCCACAACAACCGCTCCGCGATGGTGCGGGTGCCGATGTACAAGCCCAACAAGGGCCCGTCGACCCGCATCGAGCTGCGCACCATCGACGCGGCCTGCAACCCCTACCTGGCCTACGCGGTCGTGCTCGCCGCTGGCATGAAGGGGCTCGAGGAGGAGTACGAGCTGCCCCGCGAGGCCGAGGACGACGTGTGGTCGCTCAACGAGCGCGAGCGCAAGGCACTCGGGCTGGAGCAGCTGCCGAAGACGCTGCACGAGGCGATCAAGATCGCGGAGAGCTCCGAGCTGCTGGCCGAGACGCTCGGAGAGCACGTCTACGAGTTCTTCCTGCGCAACAAGCGCGCCGAGTGGGAGGACTACCGCGGCCAGGTCTCGGCCTACGAGCGCGACCGGATGCTGCCTGTCATCTGAGCACCTCGGTCATCTGAGTACTTCTACGGATGTCCGCCCGGGGCCGGACACGGGAGGCTCCTGCCATGACGACTCCCGGTTCGCACCCCGTCCCCAGCACCTCGCCGTACGGCGCCCCGCCGGCCACGACCCAGCGCGATGACTCCACCGACGCCGCAGTGTGGGCGGTGCGGATCGCCGCCGGGGTCATCGCCCTCGGCGGCGTGCCGATGATGTTGGCGGGCTTCGTGCTCGTCGCTTCCGACCTCGAGCAGCGCGGCGAGATGTTCGACGGCCTCGGCGCGATGATCGGCCTCGCGGTCTGCGCCATCGCAGCGATCTTCCTCGGTGTGGCTGCCCTCGCCGCGTGCTGGGTCCGTCGCCGACCCCTGGCAGCGGCCGTGGTCGTCTGCGCCTTCGGCCTGCTCGTCACGGCCGTCGGGTTCTTCCTCGTCGGTCCCTCAGGCCTGCTGGTCGCCGCACCGACGCTGCTCGGCGGTCTTGTCGTCGCAGGGCTCGGCTTCGGGGGAGCCGTGGCCGCCCGGCAATGACCTGCGCCGGAGCGGCTGAACGGTAGGTTCGCTGCGTGGTGACACGCGGCGCGAACCCCAAGGCCCGTCTGGCCCGGATGGGCTTCTCAGACCCTGACCGCGCGGAGCGCCTCGCCCACCACCTCGGCGAGCACGCCGAGGACGTCCTGCCGCTGCTCGGGCGCAGCGCGGATCCCGACCAGGCACTGACCAGCCTGGTCGGGATGGTCGAGTCCGCCGCCGACGCCGACCGGCTGCTGTCCCTGGTCGCCGAGGACGGCGGGACTTCGCAGCGCCTGCTGAACGTACTGGGCGCGAGCCAGGCACTGGGTGACCACCTGCGGCGGCACCCGGACCACTGGCACGAGCTCGACGACCCCGACCTGGACTCGGTGCGGGTGCCCGCCTTCGTCTACCGCGAGCAGCTGTTGCGCGCCGTCGGCGCCGACCCGGGCGACGTGTCGCCGGTCTCGGAGGTGCCCCAGGTCGAGGCCATGGACGCCCTGCGCGTCGACTACCGCAGGCACCTCCTGCGCCTCGCGGCCCGGGACCTCACCGGCCACGCCGACGTCGACGACGTCGCCGCCGAGCTGGCCGACCTCGCGGCCGGCACCCTCGAGGCCGCGCTGGCGGTCGCCCGGGCGAAGGTGGGCGCCGAGGCGGCGAGCTGCTGCCGGTTGTGCGTGGTCGCGATGGGCAAGTGCGGGGGCCACGAGCTCAACTACGTCAGCGACGTCGACGTGATCTTCGTGGCCGAGCCGGTCGACGGCCACGACGAGCAGCCGGCGCTGAGGATGGCCACCCAGCTCGCCTCGGCGATGATGCAGGTCTGCTCGGACAACACCCGCGAGGGGACGATCTGGCCGGTGGACGCCAACCTGCGTCCCGAGGGCAAGTCCGGCCCTCTGGTGCGCACCATCGCCAGCCACCGGGGGTACTACGAGCGGTGGGCCAAGACCTGGGAGTTCCAGGCGCTGCTCAAGGCGCGTCCGGTCGCCGGCGACATGGACCTCGGTCGGGAGTACACCGAGGTGATCAGCCCGCTGGTGTGGACCGCGGCCGAGCGCGACGGCTTCGTCGACGAGGTGCAGTCGATGCGCCGTCGGGTGCTGGACCACATCCCCAGCAACCACCGGGAGCGCCAGCTCAAGCTGGGCTCGGGCGGGCTGCGCGACGTGGAGTTCGCCGTACAGCTGCTGCAGATGGTCCACGGCCGCACCGACGAGGCGATCCGGGAGCCGGCCACGCTGAGCGCGCTGGCCCGGCTCACCGAGCGGGGGTACGTCGGCCGGGAGGACGGCCGCTCCCTGCACGAGGCCTACAGCTTCCTGCGCACACTCGAGCACCGGATCCAGCTGCACCGGCTGCGGCGTACGCACGTGGTGCCGGAGGACGAGGAGTCCCTGCGCCGGCTGGGGCGCTCGCTCGGCCATACCAAGAACCCCGTGGACGAGCTGGACCGTCAGTGGCACCACCACCGGCGCGAGGTGCGCCGGCTGCACGAGAAGCTCTTCTACCGTCCGCTGCTCTCCGCGGTGGCCCGCATCAGCGGAGACGAGGTGCGGCTCAGCACAACCGCCGCCAAGGAGCGCCTGGCCGCGCTCGGCTATCTCGACCCGGACGCCGCGCTGCGCCACCTCGAGGCTCTCACCTCCGGGGTCAGGCGCTCCGCCCAGATCCAGCGGACGCTGCTGCCGGCGATGCTCGGGTGGTTCGCCGACGCCCCGGACCCGGACGCCGGCCTGTTCGGGTTCCGCCGGATCTCCGAGGCACTCGGCTCCACGCCGTGGTTCCTGCGCCTGTTGCGCGACGAGGGCGAGGCGGCCCAGCGGCTGGCGCAGGTGCTCGCGACCAGCCGCTACGCCACCGACCTGCTGCGTCGGGAGCCAGAAGGGGTGGCGATCCTCGGCGAGGAGGAGCGGCTCGAGCCGCTCAGCCGCGCGGCGTTGCAGACCGAGATGAAGGCCGCTGCGGACCGCCGGGCAGACGCCAAGGACGCGGTGTTCGCGATCCGGTCCATCCGGCGCCGCGAGCTGCTGCGGATCAGCATCGCCGACCTCTGCGTGCCGATCAGGGTCGCCGAGATCGGCTACGCGTTGACCGACCTCACCAGCGCCACCCTCGAGGCCGCGCTCTCTGCGGTCATCAAGGGCGTCGAGGCCGATCGCGGCGAGGAGATGCCGACCCGGATGGCGATCGTCGCGATGGGTCGCTACGGCGGGCACGAGCTCGGGTACGGCAGCGACGCCGACGTGATGTTCGTGCACGACCCGCTGCCCGGCGCCGATCCGCAGAGGGCCGCCTCGATGGCGCAGGCGGTGGCGAACGACGTGCGCCGCCTGCTGACCGCGCAGTCGACGGATCCCGCGCTCGAGGTGGACACCGACCTCAGGCCGGAGGGCAAGCAGGGACCGCTGGTGCGCAGCCTCGACTCCTATGCCGCCTACTACGGCAAGTGGTCCGCCGTGTGGGAGGCCCAGGCGCTGCTGCGCGCCGCTCCGACCGTCGGCGACGTCGGGCTGTGCCGCCGGTTCACCGAGCTGATCGATCCGCTGCGCTTCCCCGAGAAGGGCCTCAGCGACTCCGACGTGGTCGAGATCCGCCGGATCAAGGCCAGGGTGGACGCCGAACGACTGCCGCGGGGAGCGGACCCGGCCACGCACTTCAAGCTCGGCCGCGGTGGCCTGTCCGACATCGAGTGGACGGTGCAGCTGCTGCAGATGCAGCACGCCGGCCGCGTCCCCGAGCTGCGCACCACCAAGACGCTGGAGGCACTCGAGGTCGCGGTCGCGCACGACCTGCTCGGTGCGGAGGACGCCGAGGGGCTGGCCGAGGCCTGGCGGTTCGCCAGTCGGATCCGCAACGCCACGGTGCAGGTGCGTGGCAAGGCCTCCGACCAGCTGCCGCGCGACGCCCGGGAGCGGGCGGCGGTCGCGGCCATCATGGGCTACGAGCAGGGGGAGTCCGACGCGATGGTCAACGACTACCTGCGCTCGGCCCGGCGGGCCCGGGGCATCGTCGACCGGGTCTTCTGGGGATGAGTCCCCGGGGGCGTCTTCCGGGGAGTCCTCCGGGGATGAAGCAGATCGCTGCAGACGGCACGAATTAAGGTATTGTCTTCATGTGACCGGAGTGAAGCGTGACGCTTCAGTGGCAGCGGTGATCGGGGACCTCGTCGGTTCCCGCACTGCACGTGACCGCGCCGCCCTGCACGCGCGGTTGAGTGCGCTGCTGGACGAGGCCAACGAGGAGCTGGCCCCGGTCGTGCCCCTGCGGATCACCGCCGGTGACGAGTTCCAGGGCTGCTTCGCCGAGGTGGGCGTGGCACTGCGTGCGACGCTGTGGCTGCGGCTGGCCCTGCTGCCGGAGGCGGACCTGCGCCACGGTGTCGGTTGGGGGCCGGTGACGGTGCTCGCGGACGAGCCCAGGGTCGAGGACGGTCCCGGGTGGTGGGCGGCTCGTGCGGCCATCGAGCAGGCGAAGTCCGACGCGGGCCGGTCGGGGCTGCGGTCGCGGCGTACGGCGTACGAGCGCGCCGACGACGTCGAGGGGCCCGACACGGCGGCGGTCAACGCCGCGCTGATCTGTCGGGACCAGATGGTTGGCTCGTTGTCGGAGCGGTCGCTGCGGCTGCTGCGGGGTCTGCTGGCGGGGCGTCCGCAGGCCGCGCTGGCCGAGGAGGAGGACGTGACCGCCTCAGCCGTCTCGCAGCGGGTGCGTCACGACGGACTGGGCGCGATCGTCGCGGCCGAGGAGATGCTGGGAAGGGTGCGATGAGCTGGATCGCCACGCTGTTGATCGGCATCGCCGTCGCCGACCTCGCCCACTCCGTGCGTCCGGCGCGGATCGTCAACGAGTGCGTGGGCGCCGCGGTGGCCGTGTGGGTGGGGCTCCTCGCGGGACTCACCTCCGTCGTGGACGTCGTCGCGCTCCTCGTGATCGCGGTGCTCGTCGTGCTCTGGGGGCAGTCGGTCACGCGAGGCTTCGGCCGCGGGCCCGCCTGGCTGCCGCTGCTGGTGCTCGGGCTCTCCGTGCTCGCCGGGTTCCTGGCGTCGGGTGCGGCGACGGAGGCCGACGGACTGGTCGGCTCCTGGCTGCGCGAGACCGACGTACCCCTGCTGGCCGGCATGGGCGCCGAGCGCTTCCTCGTGCTGGTCGCGGTGCTGCTCGTCCAGCTCAGCACCGGCAACGTCATCGTTCGCCTGGTGCTCGCCGTGACCGAGACGGTCAATCCCGCCTACCACGACACCCCGGCCGATCCCGAGCAACAGCTCAAGGGCGGCCGCCTGCTCGGCCCGATGGAGCGGGTGTTCATCCTCGGACTCGGCCTCGCCGGCCAGCTCACGGCAGCCGCGATCGTGGTCGCGGCCAAGGGTCTGCTGCGCTGGCCCGAGCTGCAGTCCAAGCCCGACCAGCACCGGATCCACCAGCTCACCGAGTACTTCCTCGTGGGCAGCTTCGTCAGCTGGCTGATCGCACTGTCGTCGTTGCTGCTGGCCTCGAGCTGACTTCCGCCGGTCGCAGTCCGGTTGCCGCCACTGTGCCGACCGGGCACTTTTGGTTGGCGAAACTGTGCCGACCGGGCACATTTGGTTGGCGCGGAGGCGCCGAGCGGGCACCTTTGGTTGGCGTAACGGTGCCGACCGGGCACCTTTGGTTGGCGCGGAGGCGCCGAGCGGGCAAGTTTGGTTGGCGCGCCCATGCCGGCGGGCAGCATGGTTCTGCGCTCAGACACCGCACGTCCCACCCGTCCCGATGCCGATTCTGATGTAGCTCGCCGTACATCCGGCAAGTTCCCACTATGGGCTCTGCGCAGGTGCACGCCGTACAGGCCCACCAGTGCCCTGCTTCGCTCCGGCGGCGAGGATCACGGCAACCAAACCTGCCCGGTCGGCAGGATCACGGCAACCGAACCTGCCCGGTCGGCGGGGGTACGTCGGCCGGGAGGACGGCCGCTCCCTGCACGAGGCCTACAGCTTCCTGCGCACACTCGAGCACC
>DASSLA010000150.1:0-7040 GCA_035689885.1 Marmoricola sp.
ACCCTGGAGGAGGTGCTCGCGGAGACGTGGACCAACGCGGTCGTGATCCTGCACGAGGGTCGGATCGTGCTCGAGGGCTACGCCAACGACATGCAGCAGGACACACCCCACCTGTTGATGTCGGTGACGAAGTCGGTGGTCGGCTGCGTCGCCGGAATCCTGGTCCAGCGAGGCCTGCTCGACCCTGACGAGCTGGCCACCACCTACGTTCCCGAGGTGGCCGACTCCGGGTATGGCGGGGCCACCGTCCGACATCTGCTGGACATGCGCACCGGAGTGGCGTTCAGCGAGGAGTACACCGACGAGAACGCCGAGGTCCGCGTCATGGAGCGCTCCATGGGCTGGAGGCCCCTTGAGGAAGGCGAGGCCGGGCAGGGGATGTACTCCTACCTCACCACCCTGGGCAAGGACACCGATCACGGTGGCCCCTTCGTCTACCGCTCCGCCGACACGGACATGCTCGGGTGGGTGTGCGAACGTGCGTCAGGCACCCGCATGGCGGACCTGGTCTCGACACTGATCTGGCAGCCGATGGGCGCGGAGTTCGATGCCGACATCACCTGCGACATCGTCGGCTCGGCCATCCACGACGGAGGCATGTCGGCGCGCGCACGGGACATGGCGCGCTTCGGTCAGCTGCTGCTCGACGAGGGTCACGTGAACGGCACCCCCGTGGTGCCGGAGTCGTGGCTGCGCCAGGCGCGCACGCTCGACCCCGACATCAGGGGGGCCTTCGCGGCCTCCGACTCCGAGCCCTTCCTCACCGGTGGCTGGTACCGCAACCAGTTCTGGTTCGTGCCCGGACCGCTCGGTGACCTCCAGGTGTGTCTGGGGATCCACGGCCAGATGGTGGTGGTGGATCGGTCCACCCGCACCGTCTCGGTGAAGATGTCGGCGTGGCCGAACCCCCAGGAGCCCGCCCACCTGATCGACACGCTCCGCGCCTTCGTCGAGGCGGGACGCCACCTGGCAGGGCTGCCCGGCGCAGCGGATGCCCGGCACTCCCACGGCGGGCCCAGCGGAATCGTCGAAGGACGTGAACGCGGGTCGAGCTGACCGGAGTCAGCTCACAGCCCCGCAGTGCCTCAGCCCTCGAACCCGTGGTACTGCATCACGTGCTTGATCCTGGTGTAGTCGTCGAACCCGTACATCGAGAGATCCTTGCCGTACCCGGAGTGCTTGAAGCCACCGTGCGGCATCTCGGCGACCAGCGGGATGTGGGTGTTGATCCACACGCATCCGTAGTCCAGACGTGCCGACATCCGGGCGGAAGTACCCACGTCGGAGGTCCACACCGACGAGGCGAGGCCGTACTCACTTCCGTTGGCGAAGGTGAGAGCCTGGTCCTCGTCGCTGAAGCGCTGCGCCGTCAGCACCGGCCCGAAGACCTCGGTCTGCACCAGCTCGTCGTCCTGCTGGAGATCGGCGATCAGGGTCGGCTCGTAGAAGTATCCCACCTCGCCCTGCCTTCTGCCGCCGGCCAACACCCTGGCGTGCCCGGGCGCCCGGCTCACGAGCCCGCTGACGTGGCTGAGCTGGTTGGCGTTGTTGATCGGTCCGTACAGGATGTCCTCATCCGAGGGGTCGTACCCGGTCCGGGTGTTCTCGACCACCTCGGTCATCGCCGAGAGGAACTCGTCGTAGATGCCGTCCTGCACGATGAGCCTGGTTGCGGCGGTGCAGTCCTGCCCCGCGTTGAAGTAGCCGGCCACTCCGATCCCCTCCACGGCCGCCGCGATGTCGGCGTCGTTGAAGACCACCACCGGAGCCTTGCCGCCGAGCTCGAGGTGGGCCCGCTTCAGGTCCTTCGCTGCGGCGGTGGCGACGGCGATGCCGGCCCGGGTCGAGCCGGTGATCGACACGAGCTGCGGAATCGGGTGCGCGGTGAGCGCCGCACCAGTGTCGCGGTCACCGCACACGAGGTTGCACACGCCGGGAGGGTAGATCTCCTGCATCTTCTCGACCATCCAGTACGACGATGCGGGAGTCGTGTCAGACGGTTTGAGCACCACCGTGTTGCCAGCGGCGAGTGCCGGCGCGAACTTCCAGACCGACATCATCATCGGGTAGTTCCACGGGGCGACCTGAGCGACCGGGCCGACGGGCTCCCTACGGATCCAGGAGGTGTGGCCACGCATGTACTCGCCGGCCGACTTGCCCTCCAGCATGCGAGCGGCCCCGGCGAAGAACCGGATCTGGTCGACCATGACGGGGATCTCCTCGCTCATGGTCAACGACGGCGGCTTGCCGGTGTTCTCGCTCTCGACCGCGACGAGCTCCTCGGCGCCGGCTTCGATCACGTCGGCCAGCTTGAGCAGGGCGCGCTGGCGCTCGCTGGGAGTCGACCAGCGCCACTTCTCGAAGGCCACGCCCGCCGCCTGGAAGGCCTGGTCGACGTCGACGGCCGACGAGTTCGGAGCGGTCGCGTACACCTCCGCGGTGGCGGGGTTGATGATGTCCATCAGCGCGCCGTCAGCGGACTGCTGGACCGTGCCGTTGATGATGTTGTGGAAGTGCTTCTTCTCCGGCATGGCGGGTGCCTTTCTGTGAGTCAGTCCATGGTGGAGAGCTACTTGACGTAGCCGATGGGTACGACCTTCGGAGGCTCCGGCGGAGCTTCGCTGCGGTACATCGAGCGGATCCCGCCGATGTAGCTGCGGCATCGTTGGGTCAGGCCTTCCGAGGTCTGCATCCGGCCCTTGGTCACCAGGATCCCGAGATCGGCGCCCTTGAACCGGTAGTCGCCGGGACCGTAGACGCGCATGAAGAAGCACTCGTCCTCGTGCGTGACCTCGTGCCAGTCGTTGCTGACGTGGACGAAGGTCAGGCGGCCGTCCTCGTCAAGCCGGTACGTCCCCGTCCGGGGCGCGGCGAGGATGCGCTCGACGGCATCGGTCGGCTCCTTCATGATCAGCTGGGCCCACACGTCGACTGCCGCGAGCTCGCGCCACCGCTCGTTGATCTCGTCGACGTCGAAGGTGTAGTCCACGTCCATGAACTCAAGGAGGTGGAACAGGAAGAGCGGGATGTCCGAGTACGCTCCCGCGGTGACGTTCGTCATGGACGACGCACCCGAGATGCGGGGGTTCAGCTCGCCGAGATAGACCTCGTCCGAGTCGAGATCGACCAGGACGTCGACCTCGAAGAACCCCTTGTAGCCCTCCTTGCGAAGTCGGTCTCCCAGCCGCTGCACGTGCTGGATCGCAGTCGCTCGATGCCCCTCCGACAGGGCCTCCGGGAACAGGTCGTTGCCACACCAGCCACCGCGGTACGGGGTGAGCTCGGAGTAGCCGGTCAGGTCGGTCATGAAGGGGCCGACGACCGTGCCGTGGCGCGTGTTGACCGCCTCCACAGCGACAGCGTGGTTGTTGATCCGCTTCATGATCTTCAGCTCTTCGCCGATCATGTTCTGGCTGTCGCGGTCCCAGTCGGCTTCCGAGGTGATGAAGAAGGTGGTCTTGCCCGAGTCACCGTAGGGAGTCTGGACGACGAGGTCCGTGCCCAGACCGGCCTCGGTGGCGACGGTGTTCAGCTCCTCGTAGCTGTCCGCACGACCGAGCACGTTGGGCACCGACGGCGCCCCGGCCTCCTCGCCGAGTCTCGTCGTGACGATCTTGGAGTCGAGGTGCCGGCGCAGCGAGTCCGCGGGCAGGATGAGGTCGTAATCGAGCTCCTTGCAGATGTCCTCGGTCTCCTCGTCGAAGAAGACCATGGCGACCTTCGGCCGGACGCCGGGTGCCGCGCACCGTGCCTCGATGAAGTTCTGCACCTCGGAGTCACGGAGCAGGTAGTTGTTGATCTCCTCGCTGCTCTCGAACTCGACGTATGGCTTGCGCACCGGGGTGAACACACGCGCGTGCCCGCCGTCCCAGGAGTCGTAGTAGACGATGTACTCGAACCCCCGGACCCAGCGGTCGATCCCGAGCAGGTTGAAAGCCGTCGGCCCGACGAAGAAAATGGGCTGTCTGTTTGTCCGGAAGAATGACCGGATTTCGGAAATCCCCTTCATTTTTCGGCGTTTCGCCATCTGCGAATCCGGGGATTTCTCAGCGCTCACGGCTGCCTCCTACTGGGGTATCGTCGCAGACCCGTGAAGGGGTGTCCATGCGCTCGCGCACGGACCGCCCAACCGACGAGAGGCTCCCAGAATGTCTCCGCACCCGCTGGAACCACTGACCGCCGCCGAGTTCCGGCAGACCTCGACCATCCTGCGTCGCGAGGGTCACGTGAGCGACAGCTTCCGGTTCGCTTCCATCGAGCTGAAGGAACCGCCCAAGGCCGAGGTCAAGGCCTGGCAGCCCGGGGACGCCGTGCCTCGCGCGTCCTTCGCGGTGGTCTTCGACCGTGTGGACAACCGCACCTACGAGGCCCACGTCGACCTGACCGGGGACTCGGTCGTCTCCTTCGAGCACATCCCGGACGTGACGCCGAACTTCACGCTCGACGAGTTCCACGCCGTGGACGACGCGATGCACGAGCATCCCGACGTGGTCGCCGCGCTGGCGGCACGTGGGTTCAGCGACATGAGCCTGGTGCTCATCGACGTGTGGACCTACGGCAAGGCGTTGATGCCGGAGCAGCACCGACACCGCCGCCTCGGCTGGTGCGACCTCTGGGTGAGGGAGACGCCCGAGGGCAACCCCTACGGCCATCCCGTCTCGGGCCTGAAGCTGCTGGTGGACATGAACACTCTCGAGCTGCTCGAGATCGAGGACCACCACGACTACGGCCAACCGGAGGTCGACGTGGAGTACATCCCGTCCGTGGGTGGCATCGAGCCGAGGACGGACCTCAAGCCACTCCACATCACCCAGCCCGAGGGCACGTCATTCACCGTGGAGGGAACCGAGGTGAGGTGGCAGAACTGGACGATGCGCCTCGGGTTCAACTACCGCGAGGGGCCTGTCATCTACCAGGTGACCTTCGACGACCACGGCACGGTCCGTGACGTCGCCTACCGGATGTCGTTCGCCGAGATGGTCGTTCCTTACCGCGACCCCACGTTCGACCACTACCGGCGCACTGCATACGACATCGGCGAGTGGGGCCTGGGATTCATGACCACCTCGCTGGAGCTCGGCTGTGACTGCCTGGGCGAGATCGTCTACGTCGATGCCACTCTGCACGACAGCTCGGGCGAGCCCTACGACATCAAGAATGCGATCTGCCTGCACGAGGAGGACAACGCGGTCCTCTGGAAGCACGTCGACCCACGCACGGGAGCGGAGGTGCGCAGGCAGCGCCGCATGGTGGTCTCCTGCCACGTGACGGTGGCGAACTACGAGTACCTCGTCTACTGGCGCTTCTACCAGGACGGCAACATCGAGTGCGAGGTCCGCGCCACGGGCATCATGGTGACGACGCCGTTCCCGGAGGGCGACCCTCCCCCCTACGGCACCGTCGTCGACACGAACACCTACGCGCCGTACCACCAGCACTTCCTCGTCGCGCGACTCGACCTCGACATCGACGGTGACGCGAACACCGTGATGGAGGTCGACTCGGTCGTCCCGCCGGTCTCGGAGGAGAACCCCTACGGTCTTGCGCTGGTGACTCGCTCCACCCCGATCCGCTCCGAGGCGGAGGCTGCCCGTGACTACGACTGGTCGACCCAGCGGTCCTGGAAGGTCGTCAATCCGGGAAAGTTCAACAAGCACGGCACCAACGTCTCCTACAAGCTGGCGCCGGGTGCATGCTTCCCCGCGATGATGGACCCGTCGACGCCGCAGTACCTGCGTGCACCCGTCATCGGCCACACCTTGTGGGTGACCAGGAACAGCCCGGACGAGCGGTGGCCGGCCGGCGACTACCCGACGCAGTCCACCGTTGACACCGGCATCAGCGAGTGGATCAAGGACGACGCGTCACTGGAGAACGCCGACGTCGTGCTCTGGTACGTCTTCGGCCTCCACCACATCACCCGAATGGAGGAGTGGCCCATCATGCCCGTCGACACGATCGCGTTCTGGTTGAAGCCGTTCGGCTTCTTCGACCAGAACCCGTCGCTCGACGCCGCACCGACCCCCCACGGCGAAGACGGAGCGTGTCACACCTGAGCGGTGGGCGCGTCCTCGTCAGTCGACGACGAGGACGGGTGTGTCCTTGCGGAGGGTCTCGCCGCGGAAGTATGCCGGCTGGACGGCGCGCCACCAGAGCATGAGCACGAGCCCCAGCAGGATCATGCCCAGCCCCATGATCAGCACCAGTCCCACGCCACCGATGCTGGCCCCGCTGCCGTAGTCCGGAGAGGCGCTGTCGCGCAGGGTCACGATCAGCACGCCGAACAGCCCGAGCCCTCCGAGCAGCGGGAACAGGAACTTGAAGATGATGCTCTGCGCGTCCGTGAACAGCTCGCGGCGGAAGAACCAGATGCACGCGAACGCCGTGAGCCCGTAGTAGAAGCAGATCATGATGCCCAGGGAGTAGATCGTGTCGGTGAGCACGTTCTCGCTCACCATCGTGAGCACGCTGTAGAAGAGCCCCGCGGCCACGCCCGCGACCACCGTGGCGTACGACGGCGTGAGGAACCGCGGGTGCACCGTCGCGAAGCGGGGCGGAAGCGCCTTGTAGGCCGCCATGGCGAGCATGGTGCGCGACGTGGGCAGGAACGTCGTGATCAGGCTGGCCGCGCTCGACGCCAGGACCGCCAGGAACAGCAGCAGGTTCCACGGGCTGCCCAGGACCGGCTCGGCGAGTGCCCCGAACACGTTGTCGGAGATGTCCTCGTTGCCCAGCCCCTGCCCCTCGGTGCCGACGCCGGCGTACATCTGGGTGGCAGTCGCGACGATCAGGTAGGTGAGCAGGATCGACAGCACCGTCAGGAGTGCCGCGCGGCCCGGGGTCTTGTCGGCGTTCTTGGACTCCTCGTTGACCGTCAGGCAGGTGTCCCATCCCCAGAACGCGAAGATCGACCCCGACAAGCCAGCGATGAACGCGGACAGGGTCAGGCCAGCCGGACTGAACCAGTCCCAGCTGAAGTCGACCCCGGTCGCCGACGCTCCGGACTTGGCGAAAGCGACCACCGCGAAGACCAGCAGGAC
>DASSLA010000151.1:0-16090 GCA_035689885.1 Marmoricola sp.
CTGACCGGGTGCAACGTCGCCGTCGTGGTCAGCGACACCGCGGGCCGCGCGTGGCGCACCGGGCAGACCGAGCTGGCCGTCGGGGTCGCCGGGCTCGAGCCCCTGCAGGACTTCTCCGGGAGGTACGACGCCTACGGCAACCCGCTCGTCGTCACTGCCCCCGCCGTGGCCGACGAGATCGCCTGCGTGGCCGAGCTGGTCAGCGGCAAGCTCGGCGGCCGCCCGGTGTCCGTCGTACGCGGCCTCGGCGACGCGGTGCTGCCACCCGGCGAGCACGGCCCCGGTGCCCGCGCACTGCTGCGCCCCCGCGGGGAGGACATGTTCGCGCTGGGTGCACGTGAGGCCGTGGTGGCCGCCGTCGCCGGGCGGGCGCCGGACTGCTTCGGCGCGCCGGCCACCCCCGAGGAGCTCGTGGCTGCGCTGGCCGAGTGCGGGCTCGACGCCCGGGTGGAGGAGCCAGGCAAGGGAGCCGGTGCGGGAGGCTGGGTGCGGGTGGCGCTCACCGGCGACGTCCGCGAGCAGGTCGTCGGCGCGGAGCGGGTCCGGCTCGTGGCCCACGCGCACCGGTGGCGCCCGCACAGCGACCTGATGGCCCCGGGCCACGTCACTCTCTCACCGATCGCTCCGTAGACTCCTCCCGCACACCCACGACCACGAAGGCGGACGAGTGGCCAAGAAGACCTCCCGGGACACCGAGCGGCGCGCCAGGGCCGAGCAGCTGCGCAAGGAGCAGGCCCGCAAGGAGAAGCGGCGCAGCATGATCATCCTGGGGGCGTGCATCGTGGTCGTCCTCGGCCTCCTCGCCGCGGCGCTGATCCCCTACATCCGCCAGGTCCAGGAGGACAACCGCATCCAGGGCACCGACCTGAGCGAGATCGGCCCCGCCGCGTCCGCGGCCGGGTGCGACGAGGTCCAGCGCGACAAGGCCACTGGCAGCGCCGACCACGTGACTCCGCCGCAGGAGATCGACTACCCCAAGTCGCCGCCGGCTTCCGGCCCGCACTGGGGCAACTTCCTGCAGGGCTCGGAGATCCGCCAGTTCTACTCGGTCGACGACCGGCCGGAGGTCGAGCGCCTCGTGCACAGCCTCGAGCACGGCCACACCATCCTCTGGTACGACGACAGCGTGAAGTCCGGCACGCAGGCCTACAAGGACATCCGCGCGATGGCGGAGAAGTTCTCGTACCCCGACGACTACTTCATCGCGGCGCCGTGGACCAGCGAGGACGGCGACAAGTTCCCCGAGGGCAAGCACATCGCGCTCACGCACTGGACCGGCCCGGAGAACCAGGAGGCCGTCACCCAATTCTGCGAGGCGCCCTCCGGCGAGGTCGTCGGCCAGTTCATGGAGGACTTCCCGAAGAGCAACGCCCCGGAGCCCGGCGCCGCCTGACGGACGGACGGCTGCCGGCCCTCAGAGCAGCTCGTCGCGGCCGTCCGCACGCAGTCGGTCGACGACCGACTTCACCTGCTGGGCGTGGTCCACGCTGGTGACCAGCAGGGCGTCGCCGGTGTCCACGACCACCACGTCGTGCAGTCCGACCACCGCCACGGTCCGCCCCGCTGCCGGCACGACCAGTCCGGAAGCGTCGTGGGTGACCACCAGGTCGCCGTCGCCGAGCACGGCCACGGGGTCCGGTCGAGCGGGGTCGGAGGTCATCGCGGCCAGGGACCCGAAGTCGCCGACGTCCTCCCAGTCGAACTGGCCGGGGACCATCGCCACCCGACCCGCCGCAGCTGCCGGCTCGGCGACCGCGTGGTCGATCGCGATCCGGGTCAGGCCGGGCCAGCGTTCCTCCAGGGTGTCCGGCTCGGCGGCGATCGTCCGCAGGTCCGCCGCCAGCTCCGGATGGGTCTCGGCGAGCAGGTCGAGCAGGGTCGTGGCTCCGCAGACGAACATGCCGGCGTTCCACCGGTAGTGGCCCGAGGCGACGTAGTCGCGCGCCCGGTCGAGGGCCGGCTTCTCCACGAACTCCTCGACCCTGCGGGCGGTCGCGAACCCGTCGAGCGGCGCGCCGGCCCGGATGTAGCCGAACCCGGTCGCCGGGCCGGTCGGCTCGATCCCGATGGTGACCAGGTGGCCGGCGGCCGCCACCTCCGCCGCCTCGCGCACGCTCGCCTCGAACGACTCCCGGTCTCGGATCACGTGGTCCGCGGCGAACGACCCCACCAGCGCGTCCGGGTGCTCGCGCTCGAGCAGCGCGGCCGCCAGGCCGATCGCCGCCATCGAGTCCCGGGGTGAGGGCTCGGTCAGCACCCGGGTGTCCGGGCCCAGCTGCTCGGCGACCGCGGGTGCGTGGGGTGCTCCGGTGACCACCAGCACCCGTTGCTCCACCAGCGTCGAGAGTCGGTCGACGGTCTCCTGCAGCAGGGACCGTCCCGACCCGGAGAGGTCGAGGAGGAACTTCGGCCGTCCGGCCCGCGACAGCGGCCAGAGCCGGGTCCCCGCTCCCCCGGCGGGCACGACCGCCCAAAGTCGGTGCAGGGGCAGGTCCACGGGCCGGTCCACGCCGCTGCTCACCATGGCGCGCATCCTGCCACCCGGCCACCGTCCCGGCGCTCCGTCCCCTCGGGGTGGGTGCCGGGAGCACCGGTAGCGTGCGCACGATGGACGCCCGCACCTTCCCCGACCTGCTCGCCGCCCGCCTCTCCGGTGACCCGGGACAGCCACTCGTGACGGCGTACGACGAGGAGAGCGGGGAGCGCACCGAGCTGTCGGTGACCACCTACGCCAACTGGGTCGCCAAGACGGCGAACCTGCTCACCGACGAGCTCGGCCTCGACGAGGGCGACACCGTCCTGCTCGACCTGCCCGCGCACTGGCTGGTCCCGGTGTTCCTGGGCGCCGCCTGGACCGCGGGCCTGGCGGTGACCGCCGACGCCGACACCTCCCACGACCTCGTCGTCTGCGGGCCGGACGCGCTGGAGGCGCACGCCGGCTCCGACGACGTGCTGGCCTGCTCGCTGCTGCCGTTCGCGGTGCGCTTCCCCGACCCGCTGCCGGCCGGGGTGCGCGACTACGGCCTGGAGTGGCCCGGCCAGCCCGACGTGCTGCTCGCCACGACCCGGCCGTCCCCGGACACCATCGCGTGGCGGGCCGGAGCTGAGCAGCACTCCCAGGCCGACCTGCTGGACCTGGCGGCGCGCGGTGCCGACGCCGGGGTCCGACTGATCACCGACGCCCACCCGGCCGGCGACCGAGGTGTCCCCGCGTGGCTGGCCCCACTGGTGGCCGGTGGGTCGCTCGTGCTGGTGCAGCGGCCCCGGGACGCCGAGTGGCCCGCCCGCCACGAGGACGAACGGGCCACTGCCGTGGTGCGCGCCTGAACGGCAACGCCCGAGGCTGCGTGCGTCAGCGGCGCCCTGCCTCCAAGGCGGTCCAGGTCAGCGTGTGGACGACCTTGGTCCGCGTGATGCCGACCCTGCGCTGGTAGACGCCGACGACCCTGGCCGTCCGGGCGTTGTAGGTCCCGGTCACCGGAAGCTTGCGATCGAGCGCGGCGTTCAGGCCCCGCTGGAGCATCACCACGTCGGCGCCGCGGGAGCCGCGCTTGAGTACTCGGCCGCTGTTGCCGGCCGTGGTGAGAGCAGTCCAGTCGGCACGCGTGAACGCGTTGAGGCGAGGATGCCGCACACGAGCCTGGAAGGCGTGCACCGCCGTACTGGTCTGCTTGTTCCACTTGCCCGTGACGGCGTACGGATACAGGCGCTGCTGCTTGAGCAGGCACTGCAGGGGCACCAGCAGGTGCGTCCTGGTCGAGGCGCTCGTGTACCGATACGCCCGCTTGCTGATCGATGCCGGGTAGCACCTGGCATCAGACCTCGACGACCCGGTGTACGGCGGGTCCGCCGGCGCAGGGGCAGGCGCAGGGCTCGGCGAAGGAGACGGTGATGGCGTGGGCGACGGCGTGGGCGCGGGCGTGGGCGACGGCGCCGGGGTGACGGCCTGGGCCTTGTTCTGCAGTGCCTGCGCCGCCGACCTGATCGTCGCGAGCTTCGCGTAGAGATACCGACCCGGGCACGCCGTCGAACCCGCGTCCCGGTGCCCGTTGATGGCCCGGAAGTACTTGTTCTTCACCCAGATCTTCGAGGCGTCCGCCCGGATGTTGTACATCGAGAGCTTCCACGCCATCAGCCGTGCGTACGCGTTCAGGACCGCCTGGGGCGCACTGGCGATGTCGAAGTTCCCGATCGCGGACATCGCGAACGACACCTCGTTGTACCCCGAGGTGTGGGCGCCGACGACGGCCCGGTTCACCCCACCCCAGCGGCCTTCCCAGATCCGCCCGAAGCGGTCCACGAGGAAGTTGTAGCCGATGTCACGCCACCCACGGGACTGCGTGTGGTAGGCGTAGATGCCGCGCAGCAACGACGGGACCTGCGCCTGGGTGTAGTTGTTGGCGTTCACGGTGTGGTGCACGAACCCGGTCCTGATCGTGCCGTAGGACGGGTTCGACTGCTCCCGCAGACGCTCGTTCGCGCCCCACTGCGCACGGGAGTAGATGTACGGCTTCGGAGCCTGCTTCATCGCGCTCAGCGCCACGGTGTCGTCCTCGCCCTCCTCGTCGGACTCCTCGGACGTGAACGTGGCGGAGCTGAGGCTCGCGGTGTCGATGGCGGGCGTCTCCGCCTGCATCTTGCCGGTGCCGGGGTCGATGACCGCGAGCTTGAGGTCCGCAGGGACGCTCCCGTCGCTCGTCTCCGCTCGCATCTGCACACGGTCGACCTCACCGATGACCAGGGCGTCCGTGCCGGGGCGCTGCTCCCCCTCGTCGCTGTCCGCACCGTGGTCGTCGTGGTACTCCACGGGGGCCCACCGCGACCACGTGCCGTCCTCCTCGGTGCGGACCTCGATGGTGATCTGCTCGTCGGAGTAGGAGGCCTCGGGGCTCCAGGTGACCCCCACCGTCGCGTAGCCGTTGACCTTCTCGGGCATGGACTGCGCCACGATGCCGGATTCTCCCTGGGCAGTGGCTGGGGCGGCCCCCTTCCGGGGCTGTTGCCGCGCCCCCTCGGTGGCGGCACCCTTGTCGGCCTTTCCGGGGGCCGCGGGGTCGCTGTCCTTCCGCGCAGGCGCCGAGGCGGACGACTGGGTCACCTCGGTCACCGCCACCTCCCGGACCTTCGGGGTCACCGGGGCGGACTCGGCAGGGGCCGGAGAGGCCGGCGCGGGCGGCGGCGCCGGCACCTTCTGCTGCGGCTTCGCGGGGGCCTGCCGTGCAGGGCGATCGGTCGGGGACGGGATGTATCCGGGCGCAGACTGGTTGGGCACCGACATGGCGCCAGCGCGCGGGCCGGCGAGCTGGGACGGACCCGGCTCGATGTCCAGGGTCTTGATCCCGGCGGCGGACACCCCGACGGCGAGAACGGCAGCCGTGACCAGCGACTGCTGGCACAGGATGACGTAACGAGACCGACTGAATCGCATAAGAAACTTCACTCACTGTGAGGGGCCGGGATTCACACGAGTACCAAGTTTCACATCAGTTACAGAGGTATTCGCAAGTCTTTGTCTGAATTACAAAGATGTATTTCGTGAATTACGTGGCTGTATTCATGCGAATTACAAATGTGTATTTTCCGATGCCTGAGGAAGCAGGCGGGCAGGGCTCAGCGCTGTGCCGACCAGGGGCCCGCACAGCGACAGATCGGGTCAGACGTCGGCGCCGAGCTCGTCGTCGACGTGCTCCTCCTGGCTGCCCGTCGGCTCGTCGTAGTGGAGGTACTTGATGCCCTCGTCGACGCCGCCGTCGAAGCCGACCTTGCCCTCCTCGAGCACGATCACGCGGTCACACATCTTGCGCACCGACCCGGCGGCGTGGCTGACGTAGAAGATCGTGCGGCCCTCGTCGCGGATCTGCTGCATACGCTCCATGCACTTGGCCTTGAACGGCTTGTCGCCCACCGCCAGCACCTCGTCGGCGAGGAAGATGTCGGAGTCGACGCTCACCGAGACCGCGAATCCGAGACGGGCAGCCATGCCGGAGCTGTAGTGGCCGACCGGAGTCTCGAGGAACCGGCCGATGTCGGCGAACTCGACGATCTCGTCGAACTTGCGCTCGGTCTCCGCCTCGGTCATCCCGTTGATCGCGGCGTTGATGTAGATGTTCTCGCGACCCGTCAGCTGCGGATGGAAGCCGGCCTTGGCCGCGATCAGGCCGGCGATGCGTCCGCGGGTGAGCACCTTGCCGCGGTCGGGGCGCATCACGCCGCTGACCAGCTTGAGCAGAGTGCTCTTGCCCGACCCGTTGAGGCCCATCAGCCCGATGGACTCCCCCTGGTTGACAGTGAACGAGACGTCGTCGAGAGCCCAGAAGGTGTCGGAGACCTCCTGGCGGCGCGCCATCGCCACGGTCATCTGCTTGAACGTGCGGTGGTAGCGCAGGGTGAACCGCTTGGAGGCGTGGTCGACGATGATGGACTCGGTCATCAGAGGTGCTCCGGGATCCGGTTCTCGAACCTGCTGAACACCCACTGGCCGACGACCAGCACCACAAGCGCGACGCCCACCGAGATGGAGCCGAGCACGAACAGGTTGGGCGGGAGCTGCTCGGAAGCGGTGGCCGCCGGGTCGCTGGTGGTGCCGACCCAGAAGGCACGCTGCATCAGCAGCACCGCTTGGGCGATCGGGTTGGCGAGGTAGAGGTCGACGAGGCCGGGCCCGAAACGGTCATCGACCATCGTGTAGGGGTAGATCATCGGGACACCGAAGCGCACGAAGTTGGTGAGCACGTTGATCGCGTTGCCCACGTCCTGGAAGTACACGTTGGCGACACTGAACATCAGGGCCAGCCCCGTGCCGAGGATCATGATTATCACGACGGCGAGCAGCAGTGCGGCCATCCCCACGGGATCCGGCACCCAGCCGAGCAGGAGGCAGGCGGACGCCAGGATGACCAGCTGTGGCCCCATGTGGAAGCCGGAGACCATCATCGAGGCGACCGGGAACATCTCCCGCGGCACCGCCATCTTGGAAACGAGTCCCTTGTTGCGGCGGATCGAGCGCGTCCCTGCGTTGAAGGTCTCGTTGAAGAAGGTCACCACGATCAGGCCGGCGAACATGTGCACGCCGAAGTTCTCGATGTTGCGCAGGCCCATGATCACGCCGATCACGACGTAGAACATGAAGAACTGCGACAGCGGGTTGATGTAGGACCACAACATCCCGAGGAACGAGCCCTGGTAGCGCGCCGCGATCTCCCGCCGCACCAGGAGCTTGAGCAGGTAACGACGCCGGAACACCTCGAAGAGTCCCGTGGTCGCCGACGGCTCGACGAGGGGCATCTCCTCGCGCCGGCCGTCACCCGTGGCCTTGGCCAGCGTGTCAGCCATGGCCGTCGCTCGAGCCGGACCAGGGGGCGAACGTCTTGTCCCACGCCTCCGGCGAGGTGATCTCGGGCAGCTTGTCGCGGTACTCCTGCGCCAGCCGGGGCCACTCCTCCCGGAACTTCTCGTGCACCGCGACGGTGCGCTTGACCAGGTCGCGGAAGCGCGCGGGGTCGCGTCGGTAGAAGGCCGCCGAAGCACCGTCGTTCATGGACACGATCGCGGAGTCGAGCACGCCGAGGCGGTACCACTTGGCGTCCATCGCGCGCACCTCGGCCTCGGGGTACTCCCGGGAGAGATCGCGCGGCGGCTTGAGCTGGCGCAGGGGCTGCAGCCCGGCGCTGACCAGCTGGGAGAGGCGCCCCGGGATCTCGGTGCCGTCCTTGCCCCTTCGCGGCGGCTTCTTGCGGCGCACCGGCGGGAAGGCTTCCGGGTCCCCCTCCAGTTGGGCGTCCGGGAACTGCTTGCGGAAGGCGTTCACCTCCGCGAGCCGGCGCGGCAGCATCCCGTGCAGCCCGTCCGGGCCGGCGAGCACGTCCTCCATCGCCTGCAGCCGCAGCTCGACGGTGGAGTACTGCATCGAGACCAGGTGGGCGATCTGGTGGTTGAGGCTCTCCCGGATCATCCGCCCGCCGCGCGGGTACCGCGAGTGCAGCAGCGCGGCGATGAACCGGTTGCGGTGGTGGAAGTAGGCCTGCCAGTCCAGCGCGTCGTTCTTGTCGGTCCACGGGATGTGCCACACGGCAGCACCCGGGAAGGTGACGGTGGGACAGCCGGCCTCACGCGCACGTAGCCCGAACTCCGAGTCGTCCCACTTGATGAACAGCGGCAGCGACAGGCCGATCTCCTCGAGGACCTGGCGCGGGACCAGGCACATGAACCAGCCGTTGTAGTCGACGTCGACCCGGCGGTGCAGCCAGCGCGCGGAGCGCAGGTTGCGCGCCGAGAAGTCCCAGTCGCCGTGGGTCTCCGGGGCTCCCTGCCACCAGAACCGCCACGGCTGCACGATCTCGCCGAAGGAGTGCAGGCGCGAGCGGCTGTAGATGTTGAACATGTGGCCACCGACGATCGTCGGGCGGCGGGCCAGGTCGGCGAAGGTGACCGCGCGGATCACGCCCTCCGGCTCGCAGACCACGTCGTCGTCCATCATCATCGTGTAGGTCGCGGTGCCCTTTCGGACCGACTCGAGCTGGCCGCGGGCGTAGCCGCCGGAGCCGCCGAGGTTGCCCTGCACGATCACCCTCAGCTTGTCGCCGAGCGCCTTCTCGGCCGCGGGGAACACCTCGGAGTCGGTCACCTTGTCGGTGCCCTGCTCCATGACCATCACCTCGTCGAGGTACGGCGCGAGGTCGTCGTCGCCGAGCTGGACGAGCAGGTCGGCACAGAGGTCGGGACGGTTCATCGTGGTGATCGCGATGTCGACGGTGCCGTGCTCGGCACGGTCCGCGGGAACCTCCGAGGTCCACTCGGCGGACTCGACCACCACGTCGTGGTCGCCCGCGACCACGTCATACCAGTACCAGCCCCCGTCGACGAAGGGCTTCAGGGTGAGGTCGAAGCCGAACGACTCGGCCTCCTGGCCGGTGGTGGTCGCGGTGTCGACCCGCTGGGAGTGCCCGCGCGCCATCGACTTGTAGACCACCACCGAGGCACCCTCGCCGCGCACCCGGACGGTGAGCCGGACCGACTTGACCACGGTCCACCGGCGCCAGTAGCTGGCCGGGAAGGCGTTGAAGTAGGTGCCGAAGGAGAGCCGCTCCTGAGCCTGGACGCGCATCGACGTGCGGGACTCGACCTGGTCGGGGTGGATCGACTTGCCGGTCGAGGTGGACTGGCGGATGGCGGCAGCGTTGAGCTCCTTGGCCTGGCGGTTGCTGCCCACCTCGTACTTGTCGGCGTCGAGCCGGGGCATCTCGGGGTCGACGTAGAGCGCCAGCACGTCCGCGTCGTGGTCGATGGGCAGGATCTGTCGCTGCAGCAGCCTGGTCACGGTCGTCTCGCTCATTCGTCGACTCCCCCACTGGTCAGGGCGGCACCGTCGGCGAAGTGCGGCTTGAGCTTGTTCTCGTACATCGACAGCGCCGAGCCGATCGCCATGTGCATGTCGAGGTACTTGTAGGTACCCAACCGGCCACCGAAGAGCACCATCGGCTCCTTGCGGGCAAGGTCGCGGTACTTCAGCAGCTTCTCGCGGTCCTCGGCGGTGTTGATCGGGTAGTAGGGCTCGTCACCCGGCTCCGCGAACCGGCTGTACTCGTGCACGATCACGGTCTTGCCGGGGATGTGGGTCTTCACGCGCTCGGGGTGGAAGTGCTTGAACTCGATGATGCGGGTGAACGGCACTTCCTGGTCGTTGTAGTTGACCACCCCGGTGCCCTGGAAGTCGTCGGTGTCCTCGACGCTCTCCTCCAGGTCGACGGTCCGCCACGAGAGGCGACCCTCGGAGTTGCCGAAGTACTCGTCGACCGGCCCGGTGTAGACGATCGGGACCTGGCCCTTGTACTCGTCGGCGACGTCGAAGAAGTCGGTCTCCAGCCGCACCTCGATGTTGGGGTGGTCGGCCATCTTCGTCAGCCACGCCGTGTAGCCGTCGACCGGCAGGCCCTCGTACTTGTCGTTGAACCAGCGGTTCTCGAAGGTGTAGCGCACCGGCAGGCGGGTGATGATGTCGGCGCTCAGCTTGGTGGGGTCGGTCTGCCACTGCTTGGCGGTGTAGCCCTTGATGAACGCCTCGTAAAGCGGGCGGCCGATCAGGCTGATCGCCT
This sequence comes from Marmoricola sp., assembly GCA_035689885.1. GTDB lineage: Bacteria > Actinomycetota > Actinomycetes > Propionibacteriales > Nocardioidaceae > Marmoricola. The sequence continues at coordinate 10,092 of DASSLA010000151.1, forward strand.
TCTCCTCGAGGTTCGTGGCGTCCTCGGTGGCGATCTCGCTGGCCTGCTCCCTGATCAGTGCGCGGGCCTCGTCGGGCGTGTGCGACTTGCCGAAGAACTGGTTGATCAAGCCCAGGTTCATCGGCAGCGAGTAGACCTGCCCCTGGTACTTGCCGAACACCCGGTGCTTGTAGTCGGTGAAGGAGGTGAAGCGGTTGACGTACTCCCAGACCTTCTCGTTGGAGGTGTGGAACAGGTGCGCGCCGTACTTGTGCACCTCCACGTTGGTCTCCGGATCGCGCTCGCTGTAGGCGTTGCCACCGAGGTGGTGGCGCCGATCGAGCACCAGCACCCGCAGTCTGAGCTCGGAGGCACAGCGCTCCGCGATCGTCAGGCCGAAGAATCCGGAGCCGACGACGACGAGGTCAGGGTTCAACACACACTCCTGGGTCGAGGCGGAAATCAGTCTAGCGACGGGTCAGGCGGCACCCGGACGAGCCACGTCGGGCACGTGGCGCATCCCACGTGCAGCGAGGATCGCACGGAACACGTTGCGAGCCTCGGCGACGCCCCCGCGCAGCGGCGAGAGGAGCACCACCGCGAGGACGATCAGCCAGGGCTTGAGGCGGACGAGCGGGTTCTCGCCGTACCGGAAGTGCACCACGAACAGGTTGCGGTACATGTAGAAGCCCTTCCAGGTGTCCAGCGCGTGCTGCTGGTCGAAGTCCAGCTGCCGGACGAGCACCGCGTCGCGGACGGCCCAGATGCGATAGCCGGCGCGGCGGGCGCGCAGGGCGAAGTCGACGTCGTCGTAGAAGATGAAGTACGACGGGTCGGGCAGCCCGACCCGCTCGACCACCTCGCGCCGCACCATGAACCCCTCGAACGCGACGTTGTGCAGCTCGACCAGCTCGGGCATCGCCTCCCGGGTCGGGTAGCGGGTCTCCACCATCGCGCGCTTGGGCTTGATCGCCAGCGGGTTGGTGAGGTCGAAGTCGGTGGCCGCTTTCTCCACCAGGCGGCCGCTGGTGTCCTCGCGCACCGCCATCAGGCAGTCGGCGTCGGTGTCCATCAGCACGGTGAGGCAGTCCGGCGCCGGCACCACGTCGTCGTCCATCAGCCAGATGCGGTCCCAGCCCTGCTCGACGGCGGTGCGCACGCCGAGGTGGAACCCCCCGGCGCCACCGGTGTTCTCCTCCGCGTGGATCGCCTGCAGGGGCAGGCCGGTCGCGGCCTCCAGCACCTCACGGGTGTGGTCGGTGCTGGCGTTGTCGACCACGATCACCGCGTCGGGGCGGCGCTCGAGGGCGGCGAGCCCCTCGAGCATCCCGCCGAGCAGGTCGGCGCGGTTGAAGGTGACCACGACGACCGCCACGGTCTCCTCCGGCCTCCCCGCCGGCCGCTCCCCGGTCACACGTGACTCAGCCACCGATGAACCTCAGGTGGCCGTTGAAGTCCCCTCGGAGCGCGGCCCGCACCGCCTGGGCGCTGAGCCGCAGCCGGGCCGGGTCGCGCCGGGTGAGGGTGTAGAACCACAGCGTCTTGGCCCAGAACATCAGCACGTGCGGCCACCCCCGGTAGTCGCGCAGGTTGAGCGTGTTGTTGCGGGCCATGCAGTAGTGCTTCAGATCGCTGGGGCTGTGGTTGTAGGTGGTGCGACCGAACATCATCGGGCTGCCCAGCTCGCCGACCGAGGGGTGCCGCACCCGGGCGCCCGCGACGGTGGCGATGCGCGCCCCGGCGCGCTCGGCGCGCAGGCGGTACTCGTGGTCGTCGCCCCAGATGAAGAACTCCTCGCGCGGGTAGCCGATCTCCTCGGCCAGTGCCCGGGTCACCAGCACCCCGTTGAACGGGATCACCACGTCACGAAGCAGGCCGTCCTCGGCGGCGCGCTCCACGGCTGCGGTGTCGTGGACCACCCGGGTGCCGCCGGGCAGGCGGATCGGGAAGACCAGCCGTTGCGGGTCGGCCTCGTCCACCACCACCGGCCCCCAGAAGTCGAGCGAGCCGGAGTGCGCCAGGAGCAGCTGCAGCGACTCCGGCTCGGGGACCCCGTCGTCGTCCATCAGCCAGACCAGGTCGGCGCCGCGCTCGACCGCCAGGCGAAGCCCCTCGTGGAATCCGCCGGCGCCGCCGCGGTTGCTGTCCAGGGTGCGGCCGACCACCGGGACCGGCTGGTCGTGCCCGAGCCCTTGCAGCCACTTCCCGGTGCCGTCGGCCGAGGCGTTGTCGACCACGACGACCTCAGCGAGCTGCTCGAACCCGCCGAGGGTGGTCACGAGGCGGCGCAGCAGCGGGAGCCGGTTGAAGGTGACCACGACCGCGACGATCCGCGGCCGGGCATGGGAGGGGGTGGACATCGCAGCGACCCTACCGACCGCCGCTCAGCACACCTCGGCGACGTCCTCGGCCTGGTTGGCGGCGTAACCGTCCTTGATGTTGCCGATCGACCCGCCCGTCGTACCGGTGTGAGCGGGGGCGGTGCGCTTCTTGTCCTTCGCCCTGGGCTTCGCGTCGCCCTCGGACCGGTCGATCGCCTTCTTCACCTCGGCGTGGATCTTGTCGATGTCGGGGTCGGAGGTCGAGATCATCGGCGGCACGAAGGAGACGCTGCGCATCGGCTGCTTGCGTGCCTTGAGCACCAGCTCCATGAACCGGTCGACCTCGCTCGTGGGGAGGTCGGTGCTGATCAGCGCCTCGCTGGCCTTGGCGATGTCCTCGAACTTGAGCAGCACCGTCCTGGGGCTGAGCTGGTGGAGCATCGCGTTGAGCACGCACTTCTGCCGCGCCATCCGCGAGTAGTCGTCGGCGGCGACGCGTGACCGGGCGAACCACAGCGTCTCGAAGCCGTTGAGCCGGCGCTTGCCGGGCTCGATGTAGCCGGTGATCGGGCCGCCGATGCCACCGATCGGGATCCGGTCGCGGACGTTGAGCTCCACGCCGCCCACCGCGGTGACGAGCTTGCGGAAGCCTTGCATGTTGACCATGGCGTAGTAGTTGATCTTCAGGCCGGTGATGCCCTCGACGCCCTGCTTGGTCGCCTCGACACCAGGGTTGCCGACCCCCTTGAACAGGTCCTTGTGGTCCGCGGCCCAGGTCGCGAGCGAGTTGAGCTCGCACTCCGGTCCGCAGTCGTAGCCGTCGGGGAACTGCTCGTCCATGATCGAGCCCTCGGGGAAGGGAAAGTCGAGCATGTTGCGCGGCAGGCCGAAGATCACCGTCTTGCCGGTCTCCGCGTCGATGCTGGCCACCGAGATGCTGTCGGGCCGCAGGCCCCAGCGGTCGGACCCGGAGTCACCGCCGAGCAGCAGCACGTTGTAGCGACCCTGGTGGGCGTCGACGGCGGCGCCGTTGGTGAACATCGCGCCCATGAAGTCCTTCTGCACGCCCACCACGTGCGAGGCGAACAGCAGCGTGCCGGCCACGGCGAAGCAGAGCACCCCGTTGATGCCGACCATCGCGAGCCGCTGCTTCTGCCGCAGCCGCAGGGGATCGCCGAGCCGCCACGCGTCGATGAACAGCAGCGCCCAGCCGACCGCGACCACCATCAGCACCATGCGGACCAGCCCGAGCACGAAGCCGTTGCTCATCAGCCAGAAGACGAACGAGCTGAACGCCAGGCCCACCAGGAACAGCACCACCAGGGTGGCGATCAGTCCGAACCACGTCCGCAGCGCGATCCGACCGACCCGCTTGTTGCCGGCCACCAGCTGCGCGGACCCGGGCAGCACCAGGGTCATCAGCATCAGCACCAGCGCGCGGCGGAACTGGATGCGGCTGCTGAGGCCGTCGCGCGGGCGGGCGGGGCCGGGAGGGGCGGTGACGGACGCCATGGGGAAGGACCTCTCGTCATGAGGATGGGCCGGTCAGTGCGGCCAAGTATCACCAGTCACATGGGTCACTCCCGTGACGCCGCGCCGCCACGCCCCTGGTCGATCTCCGCCTTGCGGGCGAGCCGGTGTGCCCGGCGGATCTCGGCCTCCCGCTGCCGGCGTACCTCGGTGGGCGACTCCGGCACCAGGGGCGGCACCTCCCGCGGGCGCCCGTCGTGGTCGATGGCCACGAAGACGAGGTACGCCGAGGCGACGTGCACCGGGTCGGTGCCGGCCCGGTTCCACGGCTCGGTCTCGACCCGCACCCCCACCTCCATCGAGGTGCGGCCGGCCCAGTTGACCTGCGCGGTGGCCCGCAGGATGTCGCCCACGTGCACCGGGGCGAGGAACGCCATCTCGTCCATCGCCGCGGTGACGGCAGGGCCGTTGCTGTGCCGGCCCGCGGTCGCGCCGGCCGTCGAGTCGACCAGCCGCATGACCTCGCCGCCGTGCACGTTGCCGAGCAGGTTGACGTGCGTCTGGTTGGCCACCAGGGAGAGGGTGACGCGGCCGAAGGACGGGGGTCGCGGCTCCAGACCGGAAGTCATGGGCGGAACTCTAGGAGGGGCCGCCGGGTACCGTCTGCGCCATGCCCGAGCGCGGAGACCCCTCCCAGGGACCGGAGTACGGCTGGCTGTACGGCAAGAAGAGCCAGTCTCGGTCCGCTGCCGACGACCCCGAGCCGACACGCATGATGCCGCGGATGGACCGGCCCGAGTCGCGTCGTGAGGGACGTGACCCCGGACGCGAGAGTGCCCCCCGACGTGCGCCGCAACCGGCCCCCGCCCCACGCCGGCCGAGGCGGCGCCGCCCGGTCGGCAAGATCCTGCTGCTCATGCTCGTCGCGTGGCTGGTCTTCCTCATCGCGGTGCCGATCTGGGCGTGGAGCCAGATCGACAAGGTGGACATCGAGCCCGCCGGGGCGCGGCCGGACGACCAGCCCGGACGGACCTACCTGCTGGTGGGATCCGACAGCCGCAAGGGACTGACGAAGGAGGTGCGCCGTCGCCTGGGCACCGGTGGCGACGTCGGGCAGCGCACCGACACGATCATGCTGCTGCACACCGGCGACGGCCCGGACATGCTGCTCTCCATCCCGCGAGACTCGCTGGTGGACATCCCGAACAACGGCAACCAGAAGATCAACGCGGCCTTCGCGATCGGCGGACCCAAGCTGCTGGTGCGCACGATCGAGCAGAACACCGGGCTGCGCATCGACGACTACGTCGAGATCGGCTTCGGCGGGTTCGTCAACGCCGTCGACGCCGTCGGCGGGGTGGAGATCTGCCCCAGGAAGCGGATGGTCGACAAGGACGCCAACCTGAACATCAAGAAGGGCTGCCAGGAGGTCGACGGCGTGGTGGCGCTCGGCTACGCCCGCTCCCGCAAGGTCAGCCAGTACGGCGACATCGACCGGGCCCGCCAGCAGCGTGAGGTGGTCAGCGCGATCGGGTCGGAGGTGAAGTCCCCGTGGACCTTCATCAACCCGGTGCGCTACTTCAACCTCAACAAGGCCGCCACCACGTCGATCCGGATCAGCGAGGGCACCGGGCCCGTCGCGCTCGCCCGGTTCGGACTCGCGATGACGCGGGTGGACGGCGAGAACGGGCTCACCTGCGGGATGCCGATCGCCGACCAGGCGGTGCACTGGGACCGCGAGCGCGCGCTGGAGCTGTTGGAGTACGTCAAGGAGGACCGCACCGGGGACATGCCCAGGCGGCTGTGCACGCCGACGGGGCTGGAGGGGGTCGGCTGAGCGTCCGCTGACCGCACCGCGAGGGTGTCCGACACACTGTCGCGATGACCTTCGAGACGATCAGCTGGGACGTCGACGACGACGGCATCGCCACCCTCACCCTCGACCGGCCCCACGCGCTGAACGCGTTCACCGTGACCATGGCGCGCGAGCTCGAGCAGGTGTTCCGCGAGGACGCCATGGACGACGCGGTGCGCGCGGTGGTGGTCACCGGGGCGGGACGGGCCTTCTGCGCGGGGATGGACCTGAGCGCCGAGGGCAACGTCTTCGGTCTCGACGAGTCCGTGCGGCCGACCCCCGAGGAGCTGCGTGACCACCTCACCGAGGCGCCCTACCACGACGGCGTCCGGGACACCGGTGGCCGCGTGACGCTGGCGATCCACGCCTGCAAC
>DASSLA010000152.1:0-3242 GCA_035689885.1 Marmoricola sp.
CATTCCGCTGACCGGCGGAGAGCCCGGTTCGGCCACGCAGGCCGGTAACCTCATCGGGTTCCTGGTCTCAGACGAGGCCAGTCATATCAGCGGCACCGAGGTCTGGATCGACGCCGCCCAGTCCCTGCTGCAAGGCTGACGGTTTCAAGCCGCCGGCGGGACGGTGTCGGCGCAACCGAGGGCATCGTGGTACGGCAGCCGTGCCACCCGCCGTCGTTGACGCACCAGGGATCTGGGTGGTTGACCCGTCTGACCCGGCAGGGGCCTGACCCCAGTTCTTGGACACGCCGAATCCCGCACCCGTGATGGGCAGGGAGTGAGCGAGATGATCCGAGAATCATGGCCAGGAAAAACTACTCCGAGGAGTTCCGTCGTCAGGCCGTCGACTTGTACGAGTCCACACCGGGGGCCACGGTCCGCGGCATTGCTGAGGACCTGGGCATCGTGCGGGGCACGCTGCGGCACTGGCTCGAGGCGTACGGGACCGGCAAGAAGACCGCCGCCGACGGGACGCTGACCTCCAGCCCACTGCACGCCAAGCCGCCGATGACGCCTCCGTCAGGGCCTGTCGATGAGACTCAGGAACAGCGGATCGCGCGGCTCGAAACAGAGAACGCGGCCCTGCGGGCAGAGACGACGAAGTTGACCACCGAGCGGGAGATCCTCCAGCGGGCGGCCAAGTATTTCGCCGGGGAGACGCGCTGGTGAGTCGCTTCCAGTTCGTCGCCGACAACTCCGCCACCTTCGAGGGTGTTGCGACTGTGTGCACTCGTCGAGATCGAGCGCTCCTCCTACTACGCCTGGAAGGCTGGAGCGCCAGCCCGTACCGACCGTGCTGCCGCGGATGCGGAGTTGGCCGAACGGATCCGGGTGATCCACGAGGCCGACAACACCGTCGGCGCGCCACGGGTGACCGCGGAGCTCAACGACGGTGTCCCTGCCGGGGAGCGGGTCAACCAAAAACGCGTCGCGCGGGTCATGCGTGCGGCTGGGATAGCCGGTTACGTCAAGAAGCGCCGCGTGCGGACCACGATTCCCGAACCGTCGGATCAGTTGATCCCCGACCTGCTGAAGCGGGACTTCACCGCGGATGCCCCGGGGCGACGCTATGTCGGCGACATCACCTACCTGCCGCTGGCCGACGGGACGAACCTGTACCTGGCCACCGTCATCGACTGCTACAGCAGACGGCTCGCCGGCTGGGCGGTCGCGGACCACATGCGCACCAGCCTCGTCGAGGACGCCCTCACCGCAGCAGCTGCGACCCGCGGCGGCTCAGATGGGCTGGCAGGGGCCGTCTTCCACAGCGACCACGGGTCGGTCGGCGGATTCAACCGGTGGTCGCAACACCTCGACTTCGGAGGTGTTCTGGGATGGCGACGGCGGACTGGAGTAGGAAGACTGGAGATGCGCCGGAGGGGCTTCGCCGGCAGTGGCGTGCTGATCGGGCGCTGAGGCCGGCGATGCGCTCGCCCGGGCGCCCTGATCCGTCGCGAGTGGTGCAGCGGCAGTTCTGGCGTCTGATCGCTACGGGCGTCACGACGGCGGAGGCGTCACTGGCGGTCGGCGTGTCGTGGCCGGTCGGGGCTCGCTGGTTTCGGCACGCTGGCGGAATGCCGCCGATCTCGCTGGCCGAACCGACGGGCCGCTTTCTGACCTTCGAGGAGCGTGAGGAGATCGCGATCCTGCGCGCTAAGAACATGGGCGTGCGGGAGATCGCTCGCGCGATTAACCGTGATCCTTCGACGATCTCGCGCGAGCTGCGCCGCAACGCGGCCACCCGCGGCGGGCAGCAGGAGTATCGGGCCACGGTCGCGCAGTGGAAGGCGCAGCAGGCCGCGAAGCGCCCGAAGGTCGCCAAACTCGCGACCAACGACAGGCTGCGCGAGTACGTGCAGGAGCGCCTGGCCGGCACCGTGCGCCGTCTCGACGGCACGGTGGTCTCCGGCCCGACACCTCCATCGTGGAAGGGCTTGAACAAGCCGCACCGCGCCGACCGTCGGTGGGCGACAGCGTGGAGCCCGGAGCAGATCGCGCATCGGTTGACGGTCGACTTCCCAGATGATGAGTCCATGCGCATCAGCCATGAGGCGATCTACCAGTCGCTGTTCATCGAGGGCCGCGGTGCGCTCAAACGGGAGTTGGTCGCGTGCCTGCGCACCGGGAGGGCGTTGCGCGAGCCGCGTGCGAGGTCGCGGAACAAGCCGCAAGGCCATGTCACCGCCGATGTCGTGATCAGTCAGCGCCCTGCCGAAGCCGACGATCGGGCCGTGCCCGGGCACTGGGAAGGCGATTTGATCATCGGCACCGGCCGGTCCGCGATCGGCACGATCGTGGAGCGCTCGAGCCGATCAACCCTGCTGGTCCATCTGCCGAGGCTCGAGGGTTGGGGTGAGCAGCCGGTCGTGAAGAACGGGCCCGCCCTGGGCGGTTACGGTGCCGAGGCGATGAGCACCGCACTGACGGCGTCGATGACGCGGCTGCCTGAACAGTTGCGCAAGACGCTGACCTGGGATCGCGGCAAAGAGCTGTCCGCGCACGCACAGTTCGCGTTGGAGACCAGCACGAAGGTGTTCTTCGCCGACCCGCACTCGCCTTGGCAGCGCCCGACGAACGAGAACACCAACGGGCTGCTGCGGCAGTACTTACCTAAGGGCACGGACCTGTCACGATGGTCGGCCGAGGACCTCGAAGCGATCGCACTAACACTCAACAACCGCCCCCGAAAAGTCCTTGGCTGGAAGACCCCGGCGGAGGTGTTCGCCGAGCAGCTACGCTCGACCCAAGAGACCGGTGTTGCGTCGACTGGTTGAACTCGCCGTCTACACCTCGAAGGACTACGCCAAGCTCTGCGCGCGCCTCGGCGTGACCCAGTCGATGGGTGCCGTGGGCACGTCGGCCGACAACGCGCTCGCGGAGTCGTTCAACGCCACCCTCAAACGAGAGGTCCTCCAAGACGCCGCCTGCTGGCCCGACGAGCTCATCTGCCGCCGGCAGCTCTTCAGGTGGCTGACCCGCTACAACACCAAGCGGCGCCACTCCTGGTGCCGATACCAGTCCCCGTCCACCTACGAGGCCCGCTGGGCCGCTACGCTCCCAACCGCTGCGTAATCAACCCCCGTGTCCAAGAACCGGGGGTAGGGCCGATCACCTGCCCGGTAGTGACGTGCTGTCCTGCCTGCACGTCGCGTTCGTAGTGGTGGCCGTAGTAGACGGTGATCTTGGGGTTCGCGGCGTCGCGG
>DASSLA010000153.1:0-15273 GCA_035689885.1 Marmoricola sp.
GACGCCGTGCTCTGAGGCAGGAGGGGCCGTCGCTGCGGCGCCCGGGCGATGATCTACATTCCGGAGAGTGAGTGCCCAGGCCCCTTCCGCTGTCATCCTCGTCCGTGCCGAACGCTTCATGCCCAACCCGGCCACGGCCGCGGACAACGCCTTCCAGAGGGACCTCCCTGAGGGGCAGTCGGAGGACGCGACGGCCAAGAGCGCCCTGGCCGAGATGGACGCCGTGGCCGACGCGTTGCGCTCCCACGGCGTTCGGGTGCACGTGTTCGGGGACGAGGACCACACCCGCCCGGACAGCGTCTTTCCCAACAACTGGCTGTCGACCCACGCCGGCGGGTACGTCGCGGTCTACCCGATGTATGCCTCCAACCGGCGGCACGAGCGGCGGGCCGACGTGCTGGAGATGCTCAAGTCGCAGTACCGCGTGCAGACGATCGTGGACTACTCAGGGCTCGAGCCCGACGGCATCTTCCTCGAGGGCACGGGCGCGATGGTGCTCGACCACGTCTCGCGGGTGGCCTACGCCGCGGTCAGCCACCGGGCCGACACGCACGTCCTCGAGCGCTTCTGCAGCGACTTCAACTACGAGCCGATGGCCTTCGAGGCGGTCGACGCGGACGGCGTGCCGGTCTACCACAGCAACGTGATCGCGTGTGTCGGCACCGACGTGGCGATGATCGCGCTGGGGATGATCCCCGACCTGCAGCGCCGCAAGCAGGTGCGCGAGCGGCTCTCGGTCAACGGGCGCACGGTCGTGGAGCTCACCGAGGAGCAGGTCCGGCAGTTCGCCGGCAACGCGGTGGAGCTCTGTGGTCGCAGGAACGGCCGGCGCCACTACGTGATGGCGATGTCGGAGCGGGCTCGCCGGAGCCTGCGTCCGGACCAGGTGGAGGCGATCGAGGAGTCCTGCGAAATCGTCTCGGTCGACATCCCGACCATCGAGCTCGCCGGTGGCTCGGTGCGCTGCATGCTGGCCGGGATCCACCTCGACCGCCGACCGAGCGCGGAGCCAGAGCTCACCGAGGCGGTGGAGGCCATCTACGAGGAGGACCCGGGCACCCCTGACGGGCAGGACCTCGTGCTGGCCGGCGCCGAGGACTGACCGGCGCCCCGGCTCGCGTCAGTCGCGTGCCGCCAGCGCCTCGACGACCGCGCGCACTGAGAGGAAGCCGACCAGGTCGTCGTCGGCGAGCACGGGGAGGTGCCGGACGCCGCTCTCGATCATCAGGCGCGCAGCCTCGACGACGGTCGCGGTCGGCGCGACGGTGACCAGCTCGGTGGCCATCACCTCGGCGGCCGTCACGTGCTCCAGGTTCGCTCCCTGCGCGAGGTGCACCACGAGGTCGCGCTCGGAGATCACGCCCACGAGGGTGTCGTCGTCCATGACGGCGAGGGCGCCGACCTCGTACTCCGCGAGGGCCTGGGCGACCGCTGCCAGCGTGGCGTCGGAGTCCACGGTCGCGACCGGCCACTCCATCAGCCGGTTGACGGTCACAGGTGTGGGGGCAGTGGTGGCGAGCATGATGTCCTCCTCGTCTTCGTCGGCGAGGCCAGTACATCCGGGAGCGGGCCGGCACCGAAGGGGCGAAGGTCCCCAAGTGGCCGGACCGAAGAGCCCTGACGCGACCGCCCGGTCCGGCGACATCGTGGGGACATGAGCAGGGGAGCCACCCGCGCCGAACGAGCAGCCCCGATGTCGGGGGACGAGGTGGTCGAGGCGGCGCAGCTCAGCGTCACGCACGCCACCACGCTGCCCGTCCCACCTGACGACGTGTGGCCGTGGATCGTCCAGATGGGGTGGGGCCGCGGCGGGTGGTACACCGCGCGCGTCGTCGACCTGCTGCTGTTCCCCGCCAACGGGCCCAGCGCCGACCGGATCCTGCCGGAGCACCAGTCGCTCCGCGTGGGAGACCGGGTCCCCGACGGGCCGCCCGAGACGGAGTGCTGGTTCACCGTGGTGGACGTCGAGGAGGGGCGCCGGCTGGTCCTGCGCTCGGACAGCCACCTGCCCCTGGCCTGGCGGCGCAGGGGCCTGGCTGTTGTCGAGTGGACCTGGGCGTTCGAGCTGCGTCCGCTGCGCGCGGAGGGCCGGGTGCGCACCCGCCTGGTGTTCAGGTGGCGGGCGCGCACCCAGCCGTCGTGGTTCACCGTCCTGGTCCGCCTGCTCGTGGTGCCCGCGGACTCCTTTATGAGCCGCAGCATGTTCCACGGGCTGCGCCGGCGGGTGACGGGGTCACACCAGCGCCGGTTCCTCCTCCCCTTCGAGTTCGGTCTCCACGTCGGCTGAGGCATCCGCCGGTGCGTCGTACGACGGTCCCTCGACGTCGATCCGCGGCAGCAGGCGGTCGAGCCATCCCGGGAGCCACCAGGCGCGATCACCCAGCACCCCCATCGTGGCGGGCACGAGCACCATCCGGACGAGGGTCACGTCGAGCAGCACCGCGACGCCCAGGCCGATCCCGAAGATCTTCGTCGTCGGGTCACCCTGCAGGACGAACGATCCGAACACGGCGATCATGATCAGCGCGGCGCTGGTGATCACCCGTCCGGTGGACCCGACGCCCTCGATGACGGCCCTGTGTGCGTCACCGTGCTGCAGGTAGCGCTCCCGCACCCGACTCAGCAGGAACACCTCGTAGTCCATCGAGAGCCCGAACAGGATCGCGAACATCAGCATCGGCGCCAGCGGCATGATCGGCACCGTCTCCTCGAGGCCGACCAGGTCAGCAGCCCAGCCCCACTGGAAGATCGCCACCACCACGCCGTACGACGCCCCGACGCCGAGCAGGTTGAGCACGGCGGCCTTGAGCGGTACCAGCAGAGACCGGAACAGCACCATCAGCACCAGGAACGACACCCCGATCACGGCGCCCAGGAACAGCGGCATCCGGTCCTGCAGCTGCCGCGAGACGTCGTCGGTCAGCGCCGTGCTGCCGGTGACGAATGGCCGCACGTCCGTGCCCTCGAGGGACTCCGGCAGGGTGGTCTCGCGCAGCCGCTCGAGCAGGTCGGAGGTCCCGGCATCCTGCGGTGACGTCGTCGGGGTCACCACCAGGACGGCCAGCTCCTGGTCGGCGTTGTACACCGGCGGGCTCACCGCGGCCACTCCGTCGGTCGCTCCCGCGGCGTCGACCACGTCGGCGGCGACGTCCTCGGGGACGGGTGCGCCCGCTCGCTCCAGCACCACCCAGAACGGGCCGTTGGTGCCCGGGCCGTAGGCCTCCGCCACCAGGTCGTAGGCGCGACGGGTCGTCATCGAAGGGGCGTCGTTGCCGGCGTCGGCGAAGCCCAGGCGCATCGAGGCGACGGGTACGGCGAGGATCGCGAGGAGCAGCGCGGCGGAGACACCGAACGCCACCGGGTGGCGCAGCACCCGGGCCGCCCAGCGGGCGGAGCCGGTGGCCTCGTCACTCGCACGGCTGCGACGCACGAAGGGGATCCGCAGGCTGTTCACCCGGCGGCCGGCGATCCCGAGGAGGGCGGGCAGCAGGGTGACGGCCGCGAGCATCGTGACGGCCACCATGATCGCGGCTCCCCAGCCCATCATCGCAAGCATGGGGATGCCGGAGACCTGGACGCCGATGATGGCGAGGATCACCGTGGCGCCGGCGAACACGACCGAGAGCCCGGCCGTGGCGTTGGCCCGCCCGACCGCCTCGGCGACGGGCATGCCGGACTCGAGGTTCTGCCGGTGGCGGGAGAGGACGAACAGCGCGTAGTCGATGCCGACACCCAGGCCGAGCATCAGTCCGACGACGTTCGCGATCTCGGGGACGGGCACGATCCCGGCGAGGATGCTCAGCCCGCTGGTGCCGACCATGATCGCGAGCAGGGCGACGCCGATCGGCAGCCCCATCGCCACGATCGACCCGAAGGCCACGGCGAGCACGACCACGGCGACGAGCACGCCGATCATCTCGCTGCTCCCACCCGCCTGCGCGCCGGCGTAGCCCAGCCCCGTGTCGAACTCGACCTGGACACCCGCGTCGCGCGCCTCCGCGGTGGCCGCCCGGGCTGCGTCGTACATCCCTCGCGTGCTGCTCTCGACGTCGAAGCCCATCGTCGCGATGGCGGTGGTGCCGTCCTCGCTGAGCGTCGGACCGCGCGGGTCGAAGGGATCGTTCACCGACGTCACGTGGGGTACGTCGGCGAGCCGGGCCACCGCGGTGCCGACGGCCTCGCGCGTGTCAGGTGCGGACAGGCCCTCGGGCGCGTGGAAGACCACGTTGGCGGAGTAGAGCGACTGCTCGGGGAAGCGCTCCTCGAGCGCGTCGGCCGCCTGCTGTGACTCGGCGCCCGGGAGCCGGAAGGACTCGTCGGTCTGGCCACCGGCCGCCGAGCTCAGCATCAGCACCGCGAACGCGAGAACGACCCACGCGGCGACCATGCGCCATGGGTGGGCGCCGGCGCCTCGGCCGAGGCGGTAGAGGAATCGGGACATCGGGATCGTCTCCTTTGACGGGTGGGCCACGAGATCTTCGGGGCCGCAGATCCTTTGTCGCAGGAGCCGGTTGAGGCGCAGTTGGGACGAAGTTGAGGGAAGTCTCAAGACTGCAGTCAGTGCACCCGGCTGGAGCGCGCCACGCCGGTCGCGAGGACGCCCAGCCCGAGGGCCAGGGCCACGGCGTAGCGGATCCAGTCGGCGCTGTCGTCGACGAACTCGCCGGCGACGTTGAACGAGGCGTGCGCAACGGCGACGGCCAGCAGGCTGCGCCCGGACCAGCGGTCCAGGGCGCCCAGGAACAGGCGCAGGCCGATGCCCGAGACGACCAGTGCAGCGAGGCCCAGGCCGACGTCGCTCGCGCCGTCGGCACCGGAGAACGCCAGGGCCAGGTGGACGCCCACGAAGCCGGCCGCGGTGGCGAGTGCACCGAGGACGAACCCCCATCGCGCGGTGGCGCGGCGCTGGAAGAAGCCCTGCCACGCCATCTCCTCCCAGAGGTTCACGATGAGCACGCTGGTGACCACGTCGACCACCCCGGCGAGCAGCAGGTCTCCGGTGAGTGCCGGTGCGTCGCCGGTCGCTGCCGCGATCGCGCAGGTGAGCCCGGGGACGAGCACCAGTGCAGGGAGCAGCAGCCAGGCGGGACGCGGCATCCGGACGACGTCGCGCAGCAACGCCCTCACCCCTGCGCCGGGCTCGCGCCGGGTCAGCACGATCGTCGGCGCGACGAGACCGAGCAGGAGCGTGCCCAGGACGAACGGCTCCTCGGGGAGGTCGAGGGCAACCGCGATGCCGAGGAGGACCCAACCGGTCGGCAGGGCCACGGCGAGGAACGCGAGCAGGGGTCCGCGGGCGGGGTTGTCCTCCGCAGGACTTTCGGAGTGACCGGCACGGTCGACGGAGGTGTCCATGGTTGCAAGGTGCCCCGTCCACCTTGGCGAATTCTTGAGCCGCGGTTGAGTCCCCAGCCGGCGCGTCAGCTGCGCGTGGGGAACCCGGAGGAAGCAGACACCTTCCGGCGTGCGGCCCCGGCAGCAGTCAACCTGGCCAGGCACCAGCCCACAGGCGCGGTGAGTGCGGCCACGACGAGGTCCCCGAAAGGTAAGGGGGTCGTGCCGAGCAGGGCCTGGAGGATCGGGACGTACACCCCCGCGACCGCGAGCAGGAACGACCCGGCCACGGCGAGCGGCAGGAACGGGTTCGCGAGGGTGAGCATCCGCGGCCGGGCGCCGATGGCGACGCCGAGCTGCATGCTGACCAGCGCGACGAAGAGCAGGGACTGCCAGTACCGGTCGGTCGCCTGGCCCCAGACGGCGAGGGCGAGTGCGGTGAGCGTCATGCCGGCCGCCACCATGAGGACGCGCTGCCACAACCCGTCGCCGAGGACGCTCTCACCCGGCGGGCGGGGACCCCGGCGCATGGCCCCGGGCTCGGACGGCTCGGCGCCCATCGCCACCCCGGTGAGGCCGTGCGTGAGCAGGTTGATCCACAGGATCTGCGCCGCGAGCAACGGCACGCCCAGACCGACGAAAGGGCCGAGGAGCATCACGGCGATCTCCGCGGCTCCGCCGGAGAGCCCGAAGAGCAGGAACCGGCGGATGTTGGCGTAGACCCGACGGCCCTCGTCCACGGCGGCCACCACGGTGTCCAGGTCGTCGTCGGCCAGCACCAGGTCGGCAGCCTGCCGGGCCACCTCGGTGCCACGGTGGCCCATCGCGACGCCGATGTCGGCGCGGTGCAGGGCGGGCCCGTCGTTCACGCCGTCACCGGTCATGGCCACCACGGCGCACCGGTCCTTCCAGGCCTGGACGATGTCCAGCTTCTGCTCCGGCGTCGTACGGGCGAAGACGCGCACCTCGGTGGGGTCCGGCACCTCACCCGCGGCCAGCTGCGCGCCGGTCGCGACTCGAGTGCCGCTGTCCCTGGGACCGACGATCCCCACCGCCTCGGCCACCGCACGGGCAGTGGCCGGGTGGTCGCCGGTGATCAGGACCGGGTGGATGCCCGCCGCGGCGCACCGGTCGATGGTGCTCCGCGCTGCCGGCTTGGCCGGGTCGTCCATGGCCACCAGCCCGAGCAACCGGAGCGGCGCCTTCCGCCAAGGTCGGTCCCGGCGGGCCTCGCCGGCGGCGACTGCCAACACCCGGAACCCCCGGTCGGCGAGGGCCTCCGCCTGCGCGACGGCGGCGTCCCAGTCGGCCGCGTTGTCACCGTCGGCGTGCTGGACGTGCAGCGCCTCGACGGATCCCTTGGAGACCACCAGCACGCCGGTCTCCGTCTCGTGGACGGTGGTCATGCACTGCCGGGTGCTGTCGAAAGGCACCTCGTCGAGACGGGGGTGGGCGGCGTCGAGGTCGTCCTTGTACAGGCCGGCCTTCGCGGCCGCGGTGCACAGGGCCACCTCGGTGGGGTCGCCCAGGCCCGACCACTCCTCGCCCTCGGTCGGCGGGGCCAGCCGGGCGTCGTTGCACAGCAGCGCCGCACGGAGCAGGTCGAGCGCGTCGGCGTGCTCGGCGATGACGAGGGCCTCCCCGTCACTGGTGAAGCCCCCGACGGGGGAGTAGCCCGTGCCGGAGACCTCGATGGTGTGCTCGGGCGTCCAGAGCTCCTCGACGACCATCTGCGCGCGGGTCAGCGTGCCGGTCTTGTCGGTGGCGAGGACCGTGACCGCCCCCAGGGTCTCCACCGCGGGTAGTCGACGTACGACGGCGTGCCGCGCGGCCATCCGGCGTGCGCCAAGGGCAAGGCTCAGGGTGACGACCGCGGGCAACGACTCCGGGACCGCGGCCACGGCCAGGCTGATGGCGGTCACGAGCATGACCTCCAGCGAGTTCCCGCGCAGCACACCCAGGAGCAGGACCAGCGCGCACAGCACGATCGCGACCAGGGCGAGCACCCGCCCGAGCCCGGCCAGCCGACGTTGCAGGGGCGTCTGCTGCACGCGGGTGTCCATCAGGTCGGCGATGCGCCCCAGTGCGCTGGCGGGTCCGACCGAGTCGACGACGGCGACCGCTCGACCCCGCACGACCACCGTCCCGGCCAGCAGCATGTCCCCGGCGTCGCCGTCCCGGCCGGCGGCCTTGCCCACCGGGACGGACTCACCGGTCAGCGCCGCCTCGTCGACCAGCAGCGCGGAGGACTCGACGGTCTCGCAGTCCGCGGGTACGACGTCTCCCTCCGCGAGCAGCACGACGTCACCGGGAACGAGGTCGGGCGACGGCACCATCTGCTCCCGCCCGTCCCGACGCACACGAACGTGAGGGGCCGTCAGCTCGGCGAGCGCCGTGATCTCCCGGTCTGCCCGCAGCTCCTGGACGATGCCGACGGTGGTGTTCACCACGACCACCAACGCGATCACCACGGTGTCGGAGAGGTCGCCGGCGAGCACCGTCAGGACACAGGCGACCAGCAGCACCAGTACGAGCGGGTCACGCAGCTGCGCTCCAGCGCTCGACCAGACCGAGACGCGACCTCGTTGCGCCACCTGGTTGGGTCCGGACTCCTCGCGGCGTCGGACCACCTCGGCAGTCGACAGGCCGGTGTCGACGGCAGACACGGGTGTCCGCATGTCTGTCACCTCCGCTCCCATGACAGCCCACGCCCCACCACCTCCGTAGGGGCGAAGGTCACCGCTCCCGGTCCACTCCAGGGACCATCGGCCCTTTCCGAAGTCCGTCGGCAGGCGGAGTCTGGGGAGACCGTCAACCGGACACAGGGGAGTGGTCATGAGCACGACGAGCTCGCCGGTCAGCAAGACCTGGCACGTCCGCCTGGACATCTCGGAGCAGGAGGGTTCGACCAAGGCGATCGCCCATCTCGAGACGGGCGCCGACACGCACCTGAGCGGCACGGGTGTGGCGCGCCTGAACCCCCACGATCCCGACGTACCCGAGATCGGTGACGAGCTGGCCGCGGCACGGGCACTCTCGGACCTCGCGCACGTGCTGCTCGAGGCTGCCGCCGACGACCTGTCAGGGGTCCTGCTCAAGCCGGTGCGCCTCGAGGGGTGACGTGGTGGCCGGCACGCTGACCTTCCTGGGCGCCGCCGGCACCGTGACCGGGAGCAAGTTCCTGGTCGAGGTCGCGGACCGGCGCGTGCTGGTGGACGCCGGGCTCTTCCAGGGCAGCCGTGACCTGCGCCGCCGCAACTGGGACCAGCTGTCGGTGGCACCGGCCGCCATCGACGCGGTCGTCGTGACCCATGCCCACCTCGACCACTCCGGCTACCTGCCGATCCTGGCGCGCGAGGGATTGTCGGGGCCGATCCTGTGCAGCCGCTGGACGGCGGAGCTGCTGCCGATCATCCTGCGCGACGCGGCGCACCTGCAGGAGCAGGAGGCGCAGTGGGCGCGGGAGAGTGGGCTCAGCCGCCACCGCGAACCCCGACCGCTCTTCGACAGCCGCGACGCCGAGCGCGCCCTCCAGCTGGTCACGCCGATCACCCGGCGACAGCCCGTGCCGCTGGGTGAGTCCCTCTCGGTCGAGCTGCACCGCGCCGGCCACATCCTCGGCTCGTCCTTCGTCCGGCTCGAGACCCCCGAGGGCTCGGTGCTGTTCAGCGGCGACCTCGGCCGCACGGACCATCCGTTGCTGCTGCCCCCCGAGCTCCCCGAGCCGGTGGACACGGTCGTGGTGGAGTCGACGTACGGCGCGCGGCGGCACGAGGCCGGCGCCCGGGAGGAGCTGGGCCGGGCACTGCGCCGGACGATCGCTCGCGGCGGGACCGTGCTGCTGCCGGCGTTCGCGGTGGACCGTACGCCGATGCTGCTGCGTGAGCTCGGTCAGCTCGTGCGCGACGGCGAGGTGCCGGACGTGCCGGTCTTCGTCGACAGCCCGATGGCGCTGGCTGCGCTCGAGGTGTACCGGCGGGCGCTGCACGACCCCGAGGGACGCGCCGAGCTGAGGCCCGGCCTGCTCGAGGACCCCGACCCGTTCGACCCCGGACGACTCCACCTGGCGCGGACCCGGTCGGAGTCGGAGGCGCTGAACGACCCGACCGATCCGTGCGTGATCCTCTCCGCGTCGGGGATGGCGAGCGGCGGCCGGGTGCTGCACCACCTCGAGCAGCAGCTGCGGCACGCCCGCAACAACGTGGTGCTCACGGGCTACCAGGTGCCGGGGACGCGTGGCCGGGCGCTGGCCGACGGCGCGCCACACGTGAAGATCCATGGCCAGTACGTCCCGGTGCGCGCCGAGATCACCAACATCCGTGGGTTCTCCGCGCACGCGGACGCGGACATGCTGGTCTCCTGGCTCGCGCACCTCCCGGCTCCACAGGCGGCGTACGTCGTCCACGGGGAGGAGTCGAGCTCGGAGACCCTCGCGGCCACCCTCCGCCGCCGCATGGAGTGGAACGCCGTCGTACCCCGGCTGGAGGAGCGCGTCCGGCTGGGCCGGGCCGGGACGGAAGGGTCCCCGTGAGGGCGTGGGCGGTCAGCGGTCGCGGAGCGCCCGATCGGCTGGTCGAGGTCGACCGCCCGGTGCCTCCTCCGGCTCCGGACGAGGTGCTCGTCCGTGTCGAGGCCTGCGGCGTCTGCCGGACCGACCTGCACCTCGCGGACCGCGACCTGGAGCCCCGTGCCCCGCTGCGCGTCCCAGGGCACGAGGTCGTCGGAGAGGTGGTGCAGCGGGGCGAGGAGGCCGGGCGCTTCGAGGAGGGCGACCGTATCGGCATCGCCTGGCTGCGCAGCACCTGTGGCAGCTGCCGTGCCTGCCGGGCCGGGAGCGAGAACCTCTGCCGCGCCGCACGGTTCACGGGCTGGGACGCCGACGGAGGGTTCGCCGAGTACGCCGTCGTGCCGGAGGCCTTCGCCTACCGGATCTCCCGCGACCTGTCCGCCACGGACGCGGCACCGCTGCTCTGCTCGGGCATCATCGGCTACCGAGCCCTCGGGCGCGCGCAGGTGCCGCCCGGGGGCCGACTGGGGATCTACGGATTCGGGGCGAGCGCGCACCTGACCGCCCAGCTCGCCATCGCCCAGGGCTACGAGGTGCACGTGCTCACCCGCGGGGACTCAGCACGCCGGTTGGCGATGGAGCTGGGTGCCGCCTCGGCGCGAGGGGCCGACGAGTCCCCGCCGGTGCCGCTGGAGGGTGCCGTGCTGTTCGCGCCCGTCGGCGACCTGGTCCCGGTGGCGCTGGCGGCGCTTGACCAGGGAGCCACCCTGGCCGTGGCAGGCATCCACCTGACTGACATCCCGACGTTGCGCTACGACGAGCACCTGTTCCGGGAGCGGAGCCTCACGAGCGTCACGGCCAACACCCGGGCCGACGGGGAAGAGCTGCTCAGGCTGGCGGCCGCCGTCGGAGTCCGGGCCCACGTCACGACGTACCCCTGGGGCGCAGCGAACCGGGCTCTGGCCGATCTGGCCGACGGCCACGTCACCGGCGCGGCCGTGCTCGACGTCGCCGGCGGCCGTTCGGCCTAGCCGTACGCCTCAGCCGAACTCCAGGCGCTCGGCGTCCGCCCGCTCCTGCTCCGAGGGCTTCGACCACGGCGTCACCGGTCGGCGCAGCAGCTCGCCGTCGACCCGGATGTCGGTGCGCTCGTTCCAGAAGGCCATGTGGTCGCGCACCCGCTGGGCGTCGTCGAGCGGGTCGGGGTAGGTCCAGCCGATGTCGCGTCCCTCGGGTCGGCCGTCCGCGGTCGAGACGTAGGAGGCGTGGCCCTTGTAGGCACAGGTGCTGCGGGTCTCGCTGGGGACCAGCAGGTCGGAGCGCACGTCGTCGGGTGGGACGTAGTAGCGGACCGGCAGATATGTCTCGAGCAGCAGCTGGGCGTTGTCGGTCGACGCGAGCACGGTGCCGTCCAGGCTGACCTCCACGTGCCGGTGGCTGGTGAGCACGTCGATCCTCTTGAAGGGGTCGTGGGGGTGCCCGACGAGCTCCTCGTCCTCGGCCAGCCAGCGGTCGAGGGCGGGGAAGTCGAGCACGACGAGCCCGGCGAGGTCAGGGTCGTCCGGCCGGAACCCGGCCCGCGCGAGCCGGCCCGTGCCCGAGACGAGGTCGACGACCGTCCCTGCGGTGGTGTGCGGCTCGAAGCTGTCCGGCCCGAGCATGGCCGGCAGCGCGTCGAGGTCGGGTGGCTCGGGCGGCGGGTCGGTCGGCTCGAGCTTCAGCTGCAGGTCATCCAGCGGTACGGCGTACACCGGGACGATCCGGCGGGGCTCCCAGACCAGCACGCCGCGTTGGGTGTCCAGGGCGAGCTCGTCAGCGACGAACGCTCGAAGTCGCATCGGCACCGGCTCGAAGGCCAGCTGGGGGACAGCGTGGCCGTGGTGCCACTTCATTCGTAGGGCCATGCTCGATTGAACACCCGAGGGGCCTCGGCATGCCCGGGAGAGCTGAATCGGGCCGGGGCCCGTGATGTGCCCGAGGATCCCGTGGCTGGTGATGCGGAAGTGGCACCGATTTGGCCGGTCACGGCCCGAGTCGTCGGGTACGGGATGTATGCCCTGCCCGTCCGGCCCCTCCACAACGCACCGGGCGGGCGCGCAAGGGAGAACGCCCGCTCCTCCCTGATTCCCTCGGGGGGAGCGGGCGGACCCTTGGTCGGCGTGAACCGCTCAGCGAGCCTTGCGCTGGTTCCGCTTCGCCTTCACCTTGTCGACGGCCTCGCGGATCCGGCGCTGGTTCTCCGGCTTCTGGGCCTCGGTGTAGGCCTTCTTGGCCAGGCCGATCGCAGCGGCACTCTTCAGCAGCTTCATGCCACAGGTGTACCCGTCGCCGGCAAAGCGGTGCGAGCGGGGACGTCCCGTCCCATCACCAGTCGCACGGCGATGGTCAGCAGCCAGACCCAGAACACGCCGTAGCAGGCGACCCACGCGGTCTCGATCGTCCAGACGAAGCGGGCCACCACCATCCCGACGGCGGCGACGACGCCCCACCACCCGAGCCAACGAGGCCATGCCGCGGACTGCAGCATCACCCACCCCGCGGCGCCGGCGAAGCTTGCAAGGGCAAGCCAGGAGTTGGCGAAGCCGAGGTTGCCGAGATCGAAGGCGTACGCCGCGACCGCGGCGTCGAGCTCCGTGCCGCGATGGGCAGCGGACTCCCAGCTCGGGTTCCCCAGGTAGTAGGCGGGCAGCAGCACCGCGGACACCAACGCCGCCGTTGACCGCCACGGCGGGTCACCCTCGGCCCTGCGCAGGAGCAGGGCCACCCCGACGAGGAACCACAGCAGGATGATCATGCCGAGGGCCCCGACGGCTGCGGTCGGCTGCACCCAGTCCGCCTCGGCCGCGTTGCGGATGAAGGCGGCGGCCTCCTCCGTGCCGGCCTCGAGCGGAGGTTCGTCCAGCGATCCCAACGTGATGACCGCGCCGAACAGGAGGACTGCGCCGATCAGTCCGGCCCACCCGCTCGCGCGCGCGGTCCGCTGCCACGGGTCCATGTCCCAATTTGGCACCGGCGGAGCGGGACAGGCCAGTCTCCTGGCGAGCTGGTACGGACCGCGTCAGTGATGACGACGTGCGTGTCTCGGCCCCAGCTGCGCCATTTTGAACGATCAGTTCACCATCCGCGGCCGTGTCCTCACGCTGAGGCGACGTCACCGCGGCGCGAACTGATCGTCGAAATGGCGAGAACCGCGTCGGCCGCGAGCGGTCCATGAGCCGATCCACCAATCGTGCGCCGGCCCGCCGTGCACGACTGCAGGATCGACCCGACCACGAGCCCAGGGAGGCTCAGGGTCCGACCGCACAGCGCGAACCTCCTGCACTTGTGGCACACAGTCGCGTCCTCGACCGTTCAAGGGGGTGGTGCCCGCGAACCCAACGGGTACGGGTCGGCATGACCACGACACCCGCCGAACCGATCCAGGACCCCGACGCCGTTCCCGGTGACCCCGAGCTCGACCCGGCCGAGGAGCCCGAGCCCGCCGCCGAGCCCGGCCACCCCTAGGTCGACAGACCAGCACCCCACGCAGGCGGTCCTCCGCCCTTCACTCCAGCCCGCCCTCGGCGAGAGGATGGCAACGTCGTCGTCCCGGCCTGCGTGAGGCGGGCCCGAACCTGATGGAGGGTGCTCGCGATGGCCGAGCTCATGGTCGACTACATCACCTCGCTCGACGGGTACGGCGCAGCCGAGGGCTGGCCCGGGCTGTGGGGGCTGGGTGGGCCGGACTATCTCGCCTGGCTCGAGGAGGACATGAAGAGCCAGTTCACCCTGCTGGTGGGAGCGAGCACCTACCGGCTCTTCGCGGAGTTCGCAGCGAAGGGTGAGGAGGGCATCGACGACCTCACGGGTGTCCCGAAGATCGTCTTCTCCCGGACCCTGGAGGAGCCCCTGGCATGGGCGAACTCCACGCTGGTGGACCAGGACGCGGTCGAGGCCGTGCGGTCGCTCAAGGCCTCGAGTGACACGGTGCTGCGCACCATCGGCAGCCCGAGCCTGAGCACGTCCCTGCTCAGGGCCGGACTGGTGGACCGCTACCGCGTCGTGGTCTTCCCCGTCGTCACCGGCGCGACCGGCAGCGACCGCATCTACGACGCCTGGCCGGACGTCACTCTCGACGTGGTCGAGTCCCGGACCTTCGAGGGCGGGCTCCAGCTCCTCGACTGCGTGCCGACCCTGCTCGACAAACCTCCCGGCGCGTGAGCGACAGCCCGACGAGTCCCCCACGTCTGGATCGACGACTCGGGACCGGCGACGCCGTCGTCATCGGCCTCGGCTCCATGGTCGGAGCCGGGGTCTTCGCCGCATTCGCCCCTGCGGCCGAGGCGGCCGGCGCCGCCCTCCTCGTGGGTCTCGGGATCGCCGCCGGGGTGGCCTACTGCAACGCCACCGCCTCCGCGCAGCTGGCCGCGCAGTACCCGACCTCCGGCGGCACGTACGTCTACGGCCGCGAGCGGCTCGGCGACTGGTGGGGCTTCCTCGCCGGGTGGGGGTTCGTCGTCGGCAAGACCGCCAGCTGTGCCGCGATGGCGCTCACCTTCGCGGCGTACGCCGCCCCGGACGGCTGGCAGCGCCCGGTGGCCGTCGCAGCCGTGGTGGCCCTGACGGCCGTGAACTACCGCGGGATCACGCGCACCGCCCGACTCACGCGTGTCCTCGTCACGGTTGTCCTCCTCGCCATCGCGGTCGTCGTGGCTGCCGGGGTCGCCGGGGGAGAGGCGGACCTCGGTGGTGTGACCGTGCTCGACCCCGAGGGCGGCTGGTACGGCGTGCTGCAGTCCGCGGGACTGCTGTTCTTCGCGTTCGCCGGGTACGCCCGCGTCGCCACCCTGGGTGAGGAGGTCCGCGACCCGGCCCGGATCATTCCGCGCGCCATCCAGCTGGCCCTGGCGCTCACCGTCGCCATCTATGCCGTCGTCGCGGTGACCGTGCTCAGCGTCCTCGGGCCGGACCGGGTCGCCGACTCATCGGCTCCGCTGGCGGCGGTGGTCGCTGCCGGCGGCTGGGACTGGGCCGGCCCGGTGGTGCGGATCGGTGCTGCCGCCGCCTCCTTGGGGGCTCTACTGGCACTCATCGCCGGCGTCGGACGCACCACGCTGGCGATGGCTCGGCAGGACGACCTGCCCCGCTGGCTGGCAGCCGTGCACCCTCGTCACCGGGTCCCGCACCACGCCGAGCTGGCCCTCGCCGTGGCGGTCTGCGCGCTCGTGCTCACCGTCGACCTGCGCGGGGCGATCGGGTTCTCGTCGTTCGGCGTGCTGCTCTACTACCTGGTCGCCAACCTCGCGGCGTTCACCCAGGACGACGAGCGCCGCCGCTTCCCGCGCGTCCTGCAGGTGCTCGGGGCGGTCGCCTGCGCCGTCCTCGTCGCCACGCTGCCGGCGTCGGCCGTCGTGGCCGGCCTCGTGGTCCTCGCCGTGGGTGTTGCCTACCGG
>DASSLA010000154.1:0-11378 GCA_035689885.1 Marmoricola sp.
GTTCTCGATCTGGATGGCGCCCATCGCGGTGAAGAGCTTCTTGATGAGGTAGTTCTCCTCGTTGTCCAGCGTGGCCCCGCCCAGACTGGCGATCCCCATCGTCCGGCGGACCCGCCGGCCCTTGTCGTCGAGCTCCTGCCAGGTGTCCCGCCGCGCCCTCAGGACACGGTCGACGACCATCTCCATCGCGACCTCGAGGTCGAGCTCCTCCCACTCGGTCCCGTAGGGGCGGCGGTACTTGACCTTCTCCTCGCGCAGCTCGCTGGTGACGAGGTTCTTGCTCGCCGAGCCCTTGGGGCACAGCCGGCCGCGGTTGACCGGGCTGTCGGGGTCGCCCTCGATCTGGACGATCTTCTCGTCCTTGACGTAGATGTTCTGCCCGCACCCGACCGCGCAGTAGGGGCAGACGCTGCGCGCGACCCGGTCGGCGGTGGCTGTGCGCGGCTCGATCCGCTCGGTCGTCCTGGACTTCGCGGCGGCGCCGCGACCGAGGAAGTCCCTGCCGGTGAGCTGGCGCAGCACGGGCCACGGCAGCGACGACCTGCCTCCGCTCAACGGCCACCTCCTGAAGCGACGGTCTCGACAGTAGCCTCTCGGCGGCGGGCCGGCACCTTCGTCACGAAGGTCAGGAGCACGGCTGCCAGCGCGATGATGCCGATGGTGGTGTAGGCGAGCGTGTAGGCCTTCTCGTCACCGATCAGCGCGCCGGCGATCACCGGGCCGATGATGCCGCCGAGACTCCACCCGACCAGCATCAGCCCGTAGATGGCCCCTGCGTTCTTGACGCCGAAGAAGTCGCCGGCGGTGGCCGGCATGGTGCCGAACGTGCCGCCGTAGCACAAATAGATCACGGCGGCCAGGATCGCGAAGACTGCGACGTTGCCCGCGTGCGGCAGCACGATCAGGCAGATGCCCTGCAGGCCCAGGATGGCGGCGAAGGTCGGCATCCGGCCGATGGAGTCGGAAATGGCTGCCCAGACGATCCGCCCGGCCCCGTTGAAGATGGCCAGCACGCCCACCAGGGTCGCCGCCCCGGTGACGCTGTAGCCGGAGATGTCGGTCGCGCTGAGCTTGGCCTGGGAGATCAGCGAGATGCCGGCGCTGACGCTGAGCGTGAGGATGCCGGTCAACAGGTACCACTGGGGCGTGCGCAGCGCCTCTGCCTGGGTGTAGTCCCTGCCCACGTCGGCACCGCTGCCGTCTCCCTCGGCCGGCTCGAAACCGGGCACCGTGTAGCCCTCGGGCGGGTTGCGGAAGATGGAGGCCCCGATCAGCGACATCACCAGGTAGGCGATGCCGAGCGGCAGGAACGCGCCGGTGGGGTCCCCGGGGTCACGGTCGATCAGCCACTGGGCGACCGGCGAGGTGAGCACGGCGCCGAAGCCGAAGCCACCCACGGCGAGGCCGGTGATCAGCCCGGTCTTGTCGGGGAACCACTTCTGCAGCATCGCGATCGGGACGATGTAGGCGACGCCGAGGCCGAAGCCGCTGATCACGCCGTACCCGAGGATCAGCAGCCAGTACTGCTCGGCGCTGCCGGCGAACGAAGCGAGGATGATGCCGATCGCGTAGATCACCCCGCCGGCGATCGCGACGGTGCGGGGACCGCGCTTGTCCTGCACCCGCCCGCCGAGATAGGTCCCGACGAAGATCATCCCGATCGTCACCGTGAACGGCAGTGACGCCTTCAGCTTGCTCAGCTGCCAGGCATCGGCGTCCTCCAGGGCGCCGCCGAACACCGACCACGCGTAGACCGCGCCGATCGAGAACTGCAGCAGCAGCGCTCCGGCCACCAGCCACCAACGGAAACCGCTCGGTCGCTCCTGCGCCTGCGCCATCGGTCAACTCCTCCCGAGACCGGGGCGACCTCGCCCCCCGATGGCGCCGGGTACCCGCCGGCACAGCGGTCATGCCTCAGCGCACGACGAGGGTGTGCTCCCCGCGGGCGACGACCTCACCGACCACCGGGTGGCCGGGCAGCTCACCGGCGACGAGCAGCCCGCCGGAGGTCTGGGCGTCGGCCAGCAGGAGCAGGGTGTTCTCGTCGAGCCGGGAGTCCAGGTGCGGGCGCACCCAGTCGAGGTTGCGGCGGCTGCCGCCGGGCATGTAGCCCTGCGCCAGCGACTCGCGGGCGGCGTCGAGGGCCGGCACTGCGGCCGCGTCGACGACCGCGGTCGTCCTGCTCGCTCGCATCATCTTCATCAGGTGGCCGAGCAGACCGAATCCGGTCACGTCGGTCGCGGCGCGGACACCGGCGTCGAGCGCCTGGCAGGAGGCGTCCCGGTTGAGGGTGGTCATCACCGCCACCGCCTCGTCGAACCGTTGGCCGGTCGCCTTGTGCCGGTTGTTGAGGATGCCCAGGCCCAGCGGCTTGGTCAATGTCAGCGGCGTGCCCGGCTCCGCGGCGTCGAGGCGCAGCAGCCGGTCGGCGTCGGCGAAGCCGGTGACGGCGAGACCGTACTTCGGCTCCGGGTCGTCGATGCTGTGCCCACCGGCGAGGTGGGCGCCTGCCTCCGCGCAGATCTCCGCCCCGCCCCGCAGCACCTCCGCGGCGAGCTCGAAGGGGATCCGGTCACGGGGCCAGCCGAGCAGGTTGACCGCGACCACCGGGGTGCCGCCCATCGCGTAGACGTCGGAGAGCGCGTTGGCGGCGGCGATGCGTCCCCAGTCGCGGGCATCGTCGACGACCGGGGTGAAGAAGTCGGCGGTGGCGATCACGGCGCGCGTCCCGTCGATGCGTACGGCGGCAGCGTCGTCGCCGTGGTCGAGCCCCACGAGCAGGTCGCCGCCGGCCAGGCTCGTCGGCAGGCCCGCGACCACGGCCTCGAGCTCGCCCGGTGGCACCTTGCAGGCACAGCCACCCCCGGCGGCGTACTGGGTGAGTCGGGTCGTGCCCGTTTCGTCCACCGTCACGCGGCCAACCTAGCCGCCGCTAGGGTGCCTCCCGGAGGCGTACCTCGTCTGGTGACGGGCGCGGTCCTCAAAACCGTTGTGGCCGAGCACCTCGGTCAGGCGGGTTCGATTCCCGTCCGCCTCCGCCAGCTTCCCTTCGCCGCTCCCCTGTGACGGCGCCCCTACGATGACGCCGTGGAGGACCCCCGGCGCCTGGTACCCCGCACCGACGAGGTGCTCGCCGACCCGCGGCTGGTCGAGGCAGCCACCCGGCTCGGGGCCGGCGTGGTGAAGCGGGTCGTGGTCGTCACGCTCGCGCGCTGCCGCGAGGGCCTGCTGGCGCCGGACCAGGTGGCGGACGAGGCGGTGGCGACACTGCCGGCCACGGCCACCTCGCTGCGCCCGGTGCTCAACGCCACCGGCGTGGTGGTGCACACCAACCTCGGCCGGGCGCCGCTCTCGGCGGCCGCCGTGGAGGCGCTTGTGGTCGCCGCCGGCGCCACCGACGTGGAGCTCTCGCTGGCCTCCGGCCGGCGGGACCGCCGGGGCCGTGGCACTCTCGGGGCGCTCGCCGAGGCCGTGCCGGCAGCCGGCGCGGTGCACGTGGTGAACAACGGGGCCGCCGCCCTCGCCCTGGTCACTCTCGCCGTGGCCGCGGGCCGGGAGGTCGTCGTCGCCCGCGGCGAGATGGTCGAGATCGGCGACGGGTTCCGCATCCCCGAACTGCTGGAGTCGGTGGGCGCCCACCTGGTCGAGATCGGTACGACGAACCGGGTGCGCGTGCAGGACTACGAAGAAGCGATCTCCGAGCGCACCGCCTTCGTGCTCAAGGTGCACCCGTCCAACTTCCAGGTCACGGGCTTCACCTCCTCGGTGCCGGTCCGCGAGCTCGCCGGACTCCCGGTGCCGGTCGTGGTCGACATCGGGTCAGGCCTGCTGCGGCCTCATCCGGCACTGCCACAGGAGCCGGACGCCCAGACCTCTCTGCGCGACGGGGCGACGCTGGTGACCGCGTCGGGCGACAAGCTGCTCGGTGGCCCGCAGGCCGGGTTGCTCCTCGGCGAGGCCGAGCTGGTCGAGCGGCTGCGCCGGCACCCCTTCGCCCGCGCCGTCCGCGTCGACAAGCTCACCGTGGCCGCGCTCGAGGCCACGCTCACCGGGCCGCCCAGTCCGGTCGCAGTGTCGCTGGCGGCCTCGCCCGACGAGCTGATGGTGCGCGCCGAGAAGGTCGCCGCCTCGCTGTCCGAGAGCGTCGACGCGGTCGCCGTACGGTCCGAGGGCGCGGTGGGTGGCGGCGGCGCCCCCGGGGTGGCGCTGCCGAGCGCCGCGGTGTCCCTGTCCGCCGACCTGGCCGAGCGGCTCCGACGGGGCACGCCGCCGGTTGTCGGGCACGTGCACGCGGGTCGGCTGCTGCTCGACCTGCTCACCGTGCACCCCGATGACGACGCCGTGCTGGTCTCCGCCGTACGCCGTGCCCTCGATGCTGCGCCGACCACACCGGAACCGCCGTGCACGTGATCGCCACCGCCGGACACGTCGACCACGGCAAGTCCACGCTGGTGAAGGCGCTGACGGGTGCCGATCCGGACCGACTCGAGGAGGAGCGCCGGCGCGGGCTGTCGATCGAGCTGGGCTACGTCTGGACGACCCTCGACCCGGTCGGCGAGGTCGCCTTCGTCGACGTCCCGGGGCACGAGCGGTTCCTGCGCACGATGCTCGCCGGGGTCGGGCCGGTGCCGGCCGTGCTCCTCGTGGTCGCGGCCGATGACCCGTGGATGCCCCAGGCCGCCGAGCACCTGGCCGCCCTGGACGCCCTCGGCGTGCGCCACGGCGTCGTGGCGGTCAGCCGGTCCGACCTGGCCGACCCGGCGCCGATGCTGGCCCGGGCCCGCGACGAGGTGGAGCGCACCACGTTGCGCGGTGCTCCGGTGGTGGCGGTCAGCGGTGTCACCGGAGCCGGGCTCGACGACCTGCGCATGGCCCTGGTCGAGCTGGTGCGGTCGGTCGGCTCCCCCTCCCCCGACGCCGACGTGCGGCTCTGGGTCGACCGACTCTTCCACGTGCGCGGCTCGGGCACGGTCGTGACCGGCACGCTTCCGGCCGGCACCGTGGCGGTGGGCGACCGGCTGACGACCGGCGACGGCAGCGTGCGCGTCCGCGGCGTGCAGTCGCTCGGACGACCGCGGGAGGCGGTTTCCAGCGTGGCCCGGGTGGCGCTCAACGTGGTGGGCGACGACGCCGGCCTGGCCCGCGACAGCGTGCTGGTCACCCCGGGCGGCTGGCACTTCACCGAGACCGTGGACGTGCGACTCGGCGACGGCGAGGGCCGGGTGCCCGAGCAGTCCGACCTGCACGTCGGCGCCGTCGGCGTCCCCACCCGGTTGCGACCGTTCGACGAGACCACGGCCCGGCTGACCCTGACCCGTCCGTTGCCCCTGCGCGTCGGCGACCGCGCGCTCCTGCGCGACCCGGGCAGCCGCCGGGTCTGGGGTGTCACCGTCCTCGACCCGGCCCCGCCGCAGTTGCGTCGCCGGGGTGCCGGGGCGCGCCGGGCACGCCTGCTGGCGACGGCGACCGGGCGGTCGTCCCTGGACGAGGAGCTCGACCGGCGCGGCGTCGTGTCCACCAGGCTGCTGCGGCAGATCGGCGTGCCGGTGCCCGCGGACGCCGACGAGTGGCTCGTCGGCGCGGAGGCAGCGGACCTGGCGCGCGCCCGGATGCTCGACGTCGTGAAGACGTACGACGACGAGCACCCACTCGCGCCCGGGATGCCCGTTCCTGCGCTCGCGCGGGCCCTCGCGCTGCCCTCGCCCGACCTCATCACCCGGCTGGTGGCCGAGCCCCTGCGCCTGGAAGCCGGCCGGGTCACGTCGACACCACCGCGCACGGGGCTGCCGGACGAGATCGAACGAGCCGTCCGCACCCTCGAGGACGACCTCGCCGATGCGCCGTTCGAGGCACCGACCGCAGACCGGCTCCGTGAGCTGGGCCTGCACCCGAAGGCGATCGGGGTGGCGGCTCGGGCAGGTCGCCTGCTGGACCTCGGCTCCGGAATCGTGCTGCTGCCCGGAGCGGACCTGGTGGCGGCCCGGTGGCTCGCCGAGCTCGACCAGCCGTTCACGACCAGCGCCGCGCGACAGCGGCTGGCCACCACCCGGCGGGTCGTGCTCCCCCTGCTCGCACGACTGGACAGCCGGAGCCTGACCACCCGACACCCCGACGACCGGCGGAGCGTCAGGTGACCCGTTCGGTGTCTGGCCGCAGCGCGACCCAGGCCTGGTAACCGCCGGCGAGGTCGGTGGCGTGGCGCAGCCCCAGCTGCTGGAGCGTGCAGGCCGCGAGGCTGGACTGGTAGCCCTCGTTGCAGACCAGCACGATCGTCCGGTCCCCGACGTCGGCGATCGGCAGCCGGTGCGGGCTGGTCGGGTCGAGTCGCCACTCGAGCACGTTGCGGTCGACCGCCACGGCGCCGGGCAGCTCACCGTCGCGGGAGCGTTGCTCGACGGGACGGATGTACACGACCAGCGCACCGGCGGCCGCCACCGTCTCGAGGTCCGCCGGGGCGACCCGCCTCAGGTCACGTCGACACTCCTCGAGCAGGCGGTCGATCGCGGCAGGGCTCCCGGGCACGGCCCGACCCTACCCAGCCCTGCCGGTTCCGAACCCGTCAGCGGAACCGGCTCGGGAAGGCCTTGACGATGCCCGAGCTGAGCACGTCGGCCATCATCAGGATGTGCTGGTGGATCTCGTCGTAGTCGGCCACGCTCGCGGCGTACTGGCCGGTGAGCTCGTGGCTCGCCTCCGCCAGCGTCTGGTCGAGGTGGGTCCGCATCGCGGCGCGCATGGTGGCCTGCGGCCAGCTCCGCGGGTCGGCCTCGGCGAGGAAGTCGGCGATGTCGTCTGAGTTGGCGTACCACCGGGTGTGGGCGTCGGCGAAGGCCGCGTCGTCCCCGCCCTTGGCCGCCTGCAGCAGCTCCACGGCGACCCCGATGTGGTCCTTCAGCAGCGCGGTGAGCCGGTCACCGGCGGCCTTGCCGTAGAAGGGATCGATGGCGGCACCGATGTCCTCCTGGTTCTTCAGCAGCCGGTCCGCGGTGGCGTCGAATCCGGCGGAGCCGTCGGCGAAGGTGACGATCGCCAGCCGCGTCCAGGTGACGTGGTCCTCCCACAGCTTGCGCATGTCGTCCTGGAACGCCGCTGCTCGCCCCTTGGTGACCGTCGCGTGGGCGTGCCGGTGCCCGGCGTCGGCGGCAGCCGGGTGGCCCGTGTCGAACAGGCCGGTCGCCAGCGCGGTGGCGAGCGCCAGGCCGGCGAGCAGGGTGACGAACCAGCCACGGCTGCGGGTCTGCGCGGACGGACTCATCTGCTTCTCCTTCGGTTGAGGTGCCGCACCGCCACCACCGCCGCAGCCACCTCCAGGACGGAGGTGCCCACGCCGAGGGTGTCGAACGACTCGGGGTGTTCGGTGAGACCGGGGATGCCGCTGGTGCGGGACAGCACGTACGCCGCGGCGACGAGCAGCAACAGCACAGCGACGGCGGCGGAGGCCGCGGGTCGTGGGGCGAGCGCCATCTCCAGGGCGGCGATCGCCAGGGCGACCGTGGCGAGGGCGAAGGCCGCCGCCATCAGGGTCGACTCGGCGGCGTGCGGGACGACGAGGGCGCCGTGCACGCCGGCCGAGGCGGCGCACACCAGGGCGCAGACGTCGGCCTCCCAGCGGCTCGGCCGTGCGTTCTGCCGGGCGTTGACCCGCGACTCGGCGGGTGCCGATGATGGCGTGGTTGAGAGGACCATGCCCATGTTGGTGTCGACGGCCGCAGGACCCTTACCCGCGGTTCTCGGCGCGGGTAAGACCACCGCGTCCCGGCGACACCAACATCACATGAGCCGACACAGGTCACCGGCCGCGGCCGGACTCTCCGGCGGACCGCCGGTGGACGTCCGCGCGTGGCGCCGCAGCCGCCTCGTCGAGGCCGGCTTCCCCCCGGCCGAGGCCGCGCGGGTGGCCGCCGACCCGAGGTTCGACCTGCACGCCCTCCTGCAGCTGGTGGACCGCGGTTGTCCTCCCGAGCTGGCCGTCCGGATCCTGGCCCCGCTCCCGCGGGCGGCTGCGCCGTGACCACCGTGAACCCGACGACCTCGGAGGTCGCACCACGACCGTCCGACGCTGTCTGGCTGACCGACCTGACCGACGACGGCCCGGCCGGCCACGAGGCGCTCACCCGCCTGCGGGAAGTTCTGCTGCGCGCCACCCGGCACCAGGTGTGGCGGCTGCGCGGCCTGCTGCCCGGCGCCGGGGACGGAGACCTCGAGGACCTCGCCCAGCAGGCCGCGAACGACGCGCTCGTGGCGGTGTTGCGTCGGCTGGACAGCTTCGAGGGGCGCAGCCGTTTCACCACCTGGGCCTACAAGTTCGGCGTGCTGCAGGCCGGCGTCGCCGTACGCCGCCAGGCCTGGCGTCATCGCGAGGTGCCCCTGCCCGACGCCCTGCCGCTCGTCGACAACGGTCCCTCGCCGAGCGCTGTCAGCGAGGCCGCGCAGGTGGCCCGGGCGGTGCGGGCGGCGATCGTCACCGAGCTCACCCCGCACCAGCGGCGGGTGGTGCTCGCGCTGCTCGTCGAGGAGGTGCCGATCGACGTGCTGGCCGATCGCCTCGGCAGCAACCGCAACGCGCTCTACAAGACCTTGCACGACGCCCGTCGCCGCCTCCGCGCGGCGCTCGTCGACAGCGGCCATCTCGAGAACCGCCCCGACCGGAGCACCCCATGAACGACGCGACCCGCGGCCTCAGCGCCGAGACGATCACCAGCCTGCTGGCCGACACCAGCCCCTACCTCTCCTGCGACGACTGCTTCGAGCGGATCGACGAGTACGTCGAGCGGACCCTCGCCGACCCGAAGGTCCGCGACGTCGCGATGGAGGCCCACCTCGCCGGGTGCGGCGCCTGTGCCGAGGAGGCCGAGGCGCTGCGCGAGCTTCTCCGCGCCTCGGCACGTTGAGCAGCGAGGCACGTCGTGACCACCGCGTTCGTGCTCTCCGGGGGCGGCAGCCTCGGTGCCGTCCAGGTCGGCATGCTGCAGGCCCTCGCCGCGCACGGCGTCGAGCCCGACCTGCTGGTCGGCACCTCTGCCGGCGCGATGAACGCGGCCTGGGTCGCGGCGCACGGCACGTCGGCCGACTCGTTGTCCGCCCTCGCGGGCGTGTGGATCCGGCTGCGTCGACGCGACGTCTTCCCGGTCCGCGTGCGCACCGCCCTGCGCGGCCTCCTCGGGCTCGGCCCGGCCGTGACCTCTCCTGATCGACTCCGCGAGCTGGTCGCGGCGTGCGCCGGCATCGACCTCGTCGAGGAGGCGCGGATCCCGGTCCACCTGGTCGCTGCGGACCTCCTCAGCGGCCTGACCGTCACGGTCTCCGGCGGTTCGCTCGTCGACGGCGTCCTCGCCAGCGCCGCGATCCCGGGAGTCTTCCCACCCGTGCTACGCGACGGCCGACTCCTCGTGGATGGTGGAGTCGCCCACCACACCGGGGTGTCCCGGGCGGTCGAGCTGGGCGCCACAGACATCTACGTGCTGCCCACCGGTGCACCGTGTGCCCTCCCTGCCGCCCCCAGGTCCGCGCTCGGCACCGCGCTGCACGCCCTGACCCTGCTGATCGAGCAGCGCACCGCCGCGGAGATGGCCCATCTCGCCGGGACCGCCTCGATCAAGCTGCTCCCGCCGCTGTGCCCGTTGCGCACGTCGGCCATGGACTTCGGCCACGCCGCTGAGCTCATCGACCGGTCCCGGAAGGCCTCCATGAGCTGGATCGACCGGGGTGACATCGACCTGCCGGGACCCGAGGCCTTCCTCGCCGCCCACCGGCACCGCTCGTCCGTGGTGGGTCAGTCGACCCGTTCCGAGAGCGCGTCGAGGATCAGCTCGAGACCCCAGATGAACTCGTCCCCGAAGTCGTAGTCCGGCGAGAGGTAGTAGTCGGTGCTCATCTCGACCAGGTGCGGGTAGTCGCCGTCTCCGAGGTTCGTCATCATCGGCTCCGCGACGTCCGCGGCCGTGCCCGCCCCCTCGAACGGAAGCCCGACCTCCTGCAGGGCGAACCCGTAGACGTAGCTGTCGATCAGGGCATAGGCGTGTGCAGTCAGGGCTTGCGAGAAGCCCGCGGCGCGGAGCGTGGCGATGACTGCGTCATGATGCTCCAGCGTTGCCGGTCCAGGACTTGTCCGTGACTCCATCAGCCCGATCGCCCAGGGGTGGGCGCGCAGCGTCCGGCGCACCGACTCCGCTCGGCGCATCATCTCGGCACGCCAGTCGCCGTCCACCGCCGGGAGCTCGATCTCGCTGAAGACGAGGTCGACGATGCCGTCGAGGATCTCCTCCTTGTTCGCCACGTAGTGGTAGACGGACATCGGCTTCACCTCGAGGCTCCTGGCGAGCGAACGGAT
This sequence comes from Marmoricola sp., assembly GCA_035689885.1. Lineage (GTDB taxonomy): Bacteria > Actinomycetota > Actinomycetes > Propionibacteriales > Nocardioidaceae > Marmoricola. The sequence continues at coordinate 10,331 of DASSLA010000154.1, forward strand.
CGTCAGGGAGCCGATCCCTCCCGCGTCGGCGACCGCCATGGCGCCGTGCAGCACGCGCTCCCGGCTCAACCGGGACCGACCTCCGGGATCGTCTGTCGTGGTCGCGGTCATCGTCCTCCCTCAGCACTAGTCAGTTCGGGCCATGGTGTCGCCGTACTATGTACGATACCCTCTCGTACTAAGTACGAACACCCGACACGAGGAACCACCATGCATCGCGACACAGCAGCACAGACCCCGGCCACCAGCTCGCCGTCCACGCCCGAAGCCGCGCGGATGCGCGCCGTGGTCCAGGACCGGTACGGCGACACCGACATGCTCAGGCAGGAGCTGGTGCCGCGCCCGGAGCCGGGCGACGGAGAGGTCCTCGTCCGGGTGCACGCAGCAGGCCTCGACCGCGGCACCTGGCACCTGATGGCCGGCAAGCCCTACCTGATGCGCATCGCCGGCCTCGGGTTCCGCGGCCCCAAGGACCGCGTCCTCGGGCGTGACCTGGCCGGCACGATCGTGGCAGTCGGACCAGGGGTCAGCGACTTCGCGGTCGGTGACGAGGTGTACGGCGTCGGGCGCGGGTCGTTCGCGGAGTACGCCGTGGCCCGCACCGACCGGCTCGCGCCCAAGCCCAAGCGCCTCTCGTTCGAGCAGGCCGCAGTCGTGCCCATCTCCGCGGGAACCGCGCTCACGGCGGTCACCGACAAGGGCCACGTCGAGGCGGGCCAACGGGTGCTGGTGATCGGCGCGTCCGGTGGGGTCGGCAGCTACGCCGTACAGATCGCCAAGGCGCTGGGCGCGGAGGTGACCGGCGTGGCCAGCACCGCGAAGCTCGAACTCGTCCGCACGCTGGGCGCGGACCACGTCCTCGACCACACCCGGCAGGACTTCGCACGCACCGGGGCGACGTACGACCTGATCCTCGACATCGGCGGCAACCCGAGCATCGCCCGGCTGCGGCAGGCGCTCACCCCGCACGGCACCGCCGTGATCGTCGGCGGCGAGGGCGGCGGCGACCTCACCGGCGGCCTGGGCCGCAACCTGCGCGCCCTCGCCA
>DASSLA010000155.1:0-5802 GCA_035689885.1 Marmoricola sp.
AGAACCAGACCGTGGCGTGGCTCAAGCGCGACGGCAGCCAGCAGAACGTGAAGATCACCGAGCTGCTCGTCACCGAGGCACTGGAGCGCAAGCCCGGCGAGGAGGCCGGCCCTGGCGACATCGTCGCGATCGCCGGCATCCCCGACATCACCATCGGCGAGACCCTCGCCGACGTCGAGAACCCGGTCGCGCTGCCGCTGATCCAGGTCGACGAACCCGCGATCTCGATGACGATCGGCACCAACACCTCGCCGCTCGCCGGCCGCGGCCCGACCAAGAACACCAAGGTCACCGCGCGGCTGGTCAAGGACCGGCTCGACAAGGAGCTCGTCGGCAACGTGTCGCTGCGCGTGCTGCCGACAGAGCGCCCGGACACCTGGGAGGTGCAGGGCCGTGGCGAGCTGGCGCTGGCCATCCTGGTCGAGCAGATGCGCCGCGAGGGCTACGAGCTGACCGTGGGCAAGCCGCAGGTGGTGACCCGCGAGATCGACGGCAAGCTGCACGAGCCCGTCGAGCGGCTCACCATCGACGCACCCGAGGAGTACCTCGGCGCGATCACCCAGCTGCTCGCCGTGCGCCGCGGCCGGATGGAGCAGATGACCAACCACGGCACGGGCTGGGTGCGGATGGAGTTCCTGGTGCCGGCGCGCGGGCTGATCGGCTTCCGGACCGAGTTCCTCACCGAGACCCGCGGCACGGGCATCGCCCACCACGTGTTCGAGGCCTACGAGCCGTGGGCCGGCGAGATCCGCTCCCGCTCGCAGGGCTCGCTGGTCGCCGACCGCTCGGGCGCCGCGACGGCGTACGCGATGACCAACCTGCAGGAGCGCGGTGTGCTGTTCGTCGAGCCCACGACCGAGGTCTACGAGGGCATGATCGTCGGGGAGAACTCCCGCGCCGACGACATGGACGTGAACATCACCAAGGAGAAGAAGCAGACCAACGTCCGCTCCTCCACCGCCGACAACTTCGAGAAGCTGATTCCGCCCAAGAAGCTCTCCCTGGAGCAGTCCCTGGAGTTCTGCCGCAGCGACGAGTGCGTCGAGGTCACCCCTGACGCGGTGCGGATCCGCAAGGTGCACCTCGACGCCCACGACCGGGCCAAGACCGCGGCGAGGGCCCGGCGGGCGTAGGGACGCCGTCTGCTTCGACGCGGGTCGCGCGGGCCGGGGTGAGCGTGGCGACTGAGCCCTGCGGCGCCATTTCAGGTACCAGTTCGCGATGAGACGCGGCGTCCCCACGCTCAGTTCACCGTGACGACGGACGGAGTGGTACCTGAACTGGCGGTCGGCACCCCCGTGGGGCCTGTGGAGAGCGAGTTGCCGGCCTGGCGGATCGTCGGTGAGGTGTCCGGGTGGACGTGGAGCGAGCACTGCTCGTGGTCGGCGGTGTAGCCCCGGCCGCCGTGCTCCGGCGCGCGGTGAGCCGGCACGAGCTCCGTACGGCGCTCGCGGCCGGGCGCATCGTGCGAGTCGGCTGGGGTGCCTACTCGCTCCCGGACGTGGACGAGCACCGCAGCGCCGCTGCTCGGGTCGGCGGTGCGCTCACCCTGCTCTCCGCTGCTCGCCACTGGCAGCTGCCGGTCAAGGTGCCACCGCGGGAGCCGCAGGTGCTGGTGCCCCGCGGGCGCAACGTCGAGGAAGAGCGCCGGGTCGGGATCGACCTGCGCTTCGGGAAGGTCAACCAGGCGGAGCTGCGCGCCGGGGTCACCACCTTCGTGCACACCGTCGTCGAGTGCGCTCGCTGGCTGGAACCATACGAAGCACTGGCCGTGCTCGACTCGGCACTGCGGTCACGGAAGATCACGCGCGACGAGCTGCGCAGGGCTGTCGACGCCAGTCCGCGGACGCGGAGGTCCCGGGCGCGCCGGCTCGTCGAGCTGGCCGACGGCCGCGCCGCCAACCCGTTCGAGTCCGTTCTCCGTGCCATCGCGCTCGAGGTTCCGGGCTTCTCCGCAGAGCCCCAGGGACCGGTGCCGGGCGTGGGCCATGCCGACGTCGCCGACGTACGCCTCAGGATCGCGCTGGAGGCCGAGTCCTGGGAGTTCCACGGGCTGCGGGAGGCGTTCGACTACGACATCCGCCGCTACACCGCGATGGTCCGGCGAGGCTGGCTGGTCGTGCGGTTCACCTGGGACGACGTGATGCACAAGCCCGACCATGTGCGGGAGGTGATCGCCGACCTGGTGGCGATCAGGACCCGCGCCGCTGGCGCGCTCGCGTGATGAGCCGCGTGCAGCAAGATCAGGTCGAGCCGAGCTCGACCCGTGCCACCTCGCCACTTCAGGTACCAGTTCGTCCGCCGTCACGGTGAGCTGAGCGTGGCAAAGCCACGTCTCATCCCGAACTGGTACCTGAATTGGCGCAGCGACCCGGCGCCAACCCCTCAGTCCTCCAGCACCAGCCGCGCCAGCTCCCCCAGCTCCGGGGTGAGCTCCTGCTCCTGCACCTGCACCTCGGTGCTCGCGACGCGGAAGACGTAGACGAACCGGTCCGGCTGCGGGCGGCTGGGGTGCACCTTCTCGAGGTCGATGCGCTCGACGAGCTGCTGCACCTGGGGCACCCGGGGGTCGTCGGAGGCGAGGTCGACCACGCCCTCCTTGGTGATGCCGGCGAAGCCGCCGGTGCGGGCGACGCGCACCTCGGAGTCCGCGGGCACGGGGGCCGGTACGGGCTGTGCACCACCGAGCACGCCGACCTCACGCCAGGCGTCCTCGACGATGCTCGCGTGCTCGGCCGCGGCAGCGACGGTGGCCCGGGCGAAGGTGGCGAAGTCGGTGCGGGGGGCGAGGCCGGAGGTCAGCGCGGCGTACCAGATGCGGCCGGCGCCCTGCCAGCTCTCGCCGCCGATCGCTCTGGCAGCGATCACGAACGCCCGGTTGGGGATACCGCTGTTGAGGTGCACGCCACCGTTGTCGGAGGTGGTCTCGATGTAGTCGGACATCGTGCCGACCTGCGGGTCCTGGCCCAGCCGCGGGTCGTCGTACGCCGTGCCGGGCTCGCTCATCGAGCGAAGCGCCCGGCCGTTGACGCCGGGCAGGAAGATCCCCTCGCCGACCAGCCAGTCGGCCGAGGCGGCGTCCTGGCCGAGGTGGCGCTGCTTGATGCAGGCGCCGAAGACGTCGGAGATCGACTCGTTGAGGGCACCGGACTGGCCCTGGTACGTCAGGTCTGCGGTGTGCTGGATGACCGCGTGCGAGAGCTCGTGGCCGAGCACGTCGATCGGCTTGGTGAACCGCTCGAAGATCCGGCCGTCGCCGTCACCGAACACGAGCTGGGTGCCGTCCCAAAACGCGTTGTCGTAGTTCCGTTCGTAGTGCACCGTCGCCAGCACGGTCGCGCCGACGTCGTCGTAGGAGGTGCGGCCGAGGTCGGCGAACAGCTCCAGCGACGCGGTCAAGCCGGTGGCGGCCTCGTCGACGGCGATGTCCCCGGTGTCCGGCTCGCCGGCCGAGCGCACCAGCGTGCCGGGCAGCTCGGAGCCGTTGTGCGCGTCGTGCACCTTCCACGCCCCGTCGGCGACGACCGTCGGCGCGGCCGTCGTACGCCGACGCCTGAGCTCGGCGTCGATCACGGCCGTGCGGCGACAGCACTCGGCGACCTCGTCGTCAGCCGAGGCGAGCCGCTCGAGCAGGTAAGCGGGGATGAATTCGCACCTCATGTCCCCAACGTGCCACATCGCAGGGACAGGGGCGCGCGGCGACTACTCCCGCCGGGTGATGGAGACCAGGGCCGGCCGGACGTCGAGGATGTAGACGAACGCCGCGATCGTGCCGGCCATCGAGATCAGCCCGAAGACCGAGGGATCGATCAGCGTCCACACGGCGGTGATGCCGAGGATCACCAGCCAGGCCGGCTTGGTCAGCTTGCCGGCAGCCGCGTAGGCCTCGGCCGGGCGGAGCATGGCATCGACGAAGGCCCACACCTTGACCGCCATCAGGGCGAGGGCGGCGATGCTCATCACCAGGTTGCGGAACTCGAAGATCTCCTGCACGTGACGAGGATATCCCGTGGGTGGGAGGGGTGTGGGGCTGCAGAAATCCCGCAAATGCTGACGTACGACGGCCCAGTCGGCCGATCCGGACGCGATTCCTCAGCAACTGCTGGGAAGCGGAGCGCCCCTGCGTACGAGGCGCCGTATCCCCCCGGACACGGCAACGGGCCCCCGGGAGAACCCGGGGGCCCGTCGGCTCGACAGCTCCGGTGAAGGGAGGGGTCACCAGAGCGCGAGCTGCTCGTCACCCGTCGGTGACGAGTGTTCTGTTCAGGCCGACGCCGTCGACCCAGAGGTCGAACCGGTACCCGAGGTCGAGGACCCGGTGGAGGACGACGCGGTGGTCGCCTTCTTGGCGGGGGCCTTCTTGGCGGTGCTGGTCTTGCGCGCGCCACCCTGCGAGGTCGCCTTCTTGGCGGCCGGCTTGGACTTGTTGCCCGCAGCCTTGGTGGCGGCGGCCTTCGAGGCCGGAGCCTTGCGGGCGGCGCCCTTCTTGGCGGCCTGGCGGCGCGCGACGGTGGACTTGTTCGGCGCGGTGCGGACCGCGGTCAGCGCCTTGACGCCGTCCTTGCGTACCGCGGCGACGAGCTTCTCACCGCGCTGGGTGAGCTCGGCGTACGCCTTGACGAGGTCCTCGAGGGCGTCCTCGACCTGAGCCTGGACCTTGGCCGGGTAGGCCTTCGCGTCCTTCTGCAGCTCCTCGACGCGGTTCTCGAACTTCGCCTGCGCGTCGCGGGCCTCCTTCTGGAGCTCCTCGATGCGGGCGTTGAGCACGCTCAGGGCCTGGTTCTGCAGCGCCTTGGGGTCACGCTCGACCTTGGCCACGCGGGACTGCACGTCGCCGAACCGCTCGGCGGCCTGCTTCTGCGCCTCGGCGGCGTAGCCGCGGGCGAGCTCGTAGGCCACCTCGGTGGCGCCGGCCACGGCGTACAGCGGCTTCACGGCCTCGGTGCGCAGGGTCTCGATGTCGAACTTGGTCTTGGCCACGTTCATTCTCCTTCTCGGGTCTCCGTCAGCCCGGGGATCTCCTCGTCGGGAGAGGGCTCGACGGCTTCGGTGGGTAGGGCACTCTCGGCGACCAGCCGGAACGACTGGTAGACGTCCAGCAGGGACTGCTTCTGGCGCTCGCTCAGCACCGGGTCGCCCAGGATGGCCAGCTCCACGCTGCGGACCTGTCCGTCGTCGGGCTTGAGGATCCCGGCCTGCACGTAGAGCTGCTCGGCTGAGATGCGCAGTGCCTTCGCGAGCTGTTGCAGGACCTCGGCAGAGGGTCGCCGCAGTCCTCGTTCGATCTGGCTCAGGTACGGGTTGGACACCCCGGTCTGCTCCGCCAGCTGCCTCAGCGAGAGCTCGGCAGCGACGCGCTGCTCGCGGAGGTACTCCCCGAGCGACTCGACGGTCTTGCCGACCTTCGTCCTTGCCATGGCCCCAATAGTGCTAACAGTTGCAAGCAAGATCAACCCGCGGGGCGGTGAAGCGAGTCACAAGTGCTGGTAACTACAGCGAAATCGGGCCGCTGAGCGTGCTAGCTGGTTGCATTCACATGGGCGCGACCGCGCGGATCTCACCCACCGGACGGCCACCGCCGAGGACGGGCGCCTCGCCGGTACGCCGGACCTCGTCGCCGTCCACCCCGGGCAGCTCGGTCACGCCGAGGCCCTCGAGCAGCGCGGCCATCACCACGGGCCGCGCCCGGGCGGCACCGTCGTCGGTCTTGGTCGCGATCGCGCGGCCGTCGGGCAGCGCCACGGCGTAGCAGGACTCGGCCCCCGCCTTGCCGATCGCGCCGGGGATGGCGCGCAGCAGGGC
>DASSLA010000156.1:0-5329 GCA_035689885.1 Marmoricola sp.
CGCGGCCATCACCACGGGCCGCGCCCGGGCGGCACCGTCGTCGGTCTTGGTCGCGATCGCGCGGCCGTCGGGCAGCGCCACGGCGTAGCAGGACTCGGCCCCCGCCTTGCCGATCGCGCCGGGGATGGCGCGCAGCAGGGCGAGCTCGTCACGCGTGGTGCCGGAGACGTACTCCGGGTGCTCGCGGATGGCGGTGGCGACCCTGTGCTCGAAGCCCTTCGGCGAGGAGTCCGGCGTCGCCTGGGCCAGACGGGAGAACGCTCGCGCCAGCCCGGTCAGCGAGGTGGACAGCAGCGGTGCCCCGCAGCCGTCGACCGCGGTGTGCGCGACCGGTTCGCCGGTCATCCGCTCGAAGGTGCGCAGGATCGCCTGCTGCAGCGGGTGGGCCGGCTCGCGGTAGGTGTCGATGGGCCAGCCCTGGGCGCGGCAGGTGGCCAACATCGCGGCGTGCTTGCCCGAGCAGTTCATCAGCAGCGGCGACTTCTCCACGCCCGCCCGCAGGGCGGCCTCGCGGGCCTTGTCGTCGAGCGGGTGGTCGGGCGGGGTCTGCAGGTCCGCCTCGGACAGCCCGGCCGAGTCGAGGATCCGGCGTACGCCGTCGATGTGGAAGGCCTCCCCCGAGTGGGACGCGCAGGTCAGCGCGAGCAGCTCGCCGTCGAGGTCGAGTCCCTCCTCGAGCATGCCGAGCGCCTGGATCGGCTTGTTGCACGAGCGCGGGAGCATCGGCCCGGTGACGTCGCCCGCGGAGGCGAGGATCGAGCCGTCGGCGTCGAGCACCACCCACGAGCCGTAGTGGTGCCCCTCGACGAATCCCGAGCGGACCACCTCCGCCACGACGACGGGGCGGACGGCGGGGGACGCGTCGGGAGCTGCAGGCATGGCTGGACCGTACCGATGCTGCCCTCTGGCACGATTGCCCGGTGCCTCCCCCGCAGCACTGCCCCTCCCAGCGCGAGCTCGACGACCTCGAGCTGCTGCTCGGCGGGGCGCTCGCGCCGCTGACCCACTTCGCGGACCCGGTCACCCTCGTCCTGCCCGCCGAGCTCGCCGACGCCGGCGAGGTCGAGCTGGTCGACCCGGAGGGCACGCCGCTGGCGCGGTGGACCCCCGACCGGCTGGAGCCGCTGGCCACCCCGTCGTACGGCCCGTTCCGGAGGCTGCACCTCACGCCCGCGCAGGCGCGGGAGCAGTACGGCGAGGCCGTGGTCGTCCCCGTCGCCGCGCCCCTCACGGACGGCGACCTCGAGGAGATCGCCGAGGTGTCGCAGGGCCGGCACGTGCTGCTGCTCGCCCTCAGTGGCGTCGGCACGCCCCAGGGGCTCACCCCGGTCGGGCTGGTCCGCACCACCCTCGCCGCCTCTCGCCTGCTCGGCGACCGCGGTGTGAAGGTCGCCGTGGTGGTCTGCCCGTTGCCGTCGCACGGCGACCCGGAGCTCGACCACGAGCTCGGTCGCCGGGTGGCGGAGAACTACGCGACCGCCGGAGTCGCCGCCGTCTCCGGACGCGGCGAGCTGCCCGCCGAGGTCGCGGCCGTGGTCGAGCAGGACCAGCCCGGCGACGACGAGCGCGGCTTCGTCGTGTTCTTCACCGGGCTCTCCGGCAGCGGCAAGTCCACGCTGGCCCGCGCGCTGCACGACCTGATCCTCGAGGACGGGCGCCGCACGGTGACCAGCCTCGACGGCGACGTCGTACGACGGAACCTGAGCGCCGGCCTGACCTTCTCCCGCGAGGACCGCGAGACCAACATCCGCCGGATCGGCTGGGTGGCCGCGCAGATCGCCCACCACCGCGGCATCGCGATCTGCTCCCCCATCGCTCCGTTCGACGAGACCCGCAAGCAGGTGCGCGTCATGGTCGAGGAGGGCGGCGGCGACTTCGTGCTGGTGCACGTGTCGACTCCGCTCGAGGAGTGCGAGCGGCGCGACCGCAAGGGCCTCTACGCCAAGGCGCGGGCGGGACAGATCCCCGAGTTCACCGGCATCTCCAGCCCCTACGAGGAGCCCGAGGACGCCGACGTCACGATCGACACCACCGGCCGGTCCGTCGAGGAGTGCCTCGACGAGCTGATGCCACACCTCACCTTCCACCGGGAGCGCGACTGATGGACGAGATCCTCACTGTGTCGGCGCTGTCGGTGCTGATCGTCAGCTTCGGCGTCGGCATCGTCGTCGGCCTGACCGGCATGGGCGGTGGAGCCTTGATGACGCCCGCCCTCATCTTTCTCGGCGTGAACCCGACTGCTGCGGTGGCCAACGACCTGGTCGCGGCGAGCGTCAACAAGACCGTCGGCGCCAGCGTGCACTGGAAGCACGGCGCCCCCAACATGAAGCTCGCCGGGCTATTGATGATCGGCTCGGTGCCGTTCGCGCTCGCCGGCGGCTTCATCGTGCAGGCGGTCGGCGGGGACGAGGAGCAACAGAGCTTCCTGACCACGGCGATCGGCTACGCGCTCCTGTTCACCGCGTTCACCTACGCGCTGCGGATGTACCTCCAGCTGCGCTACGTCACCGCCGGCAACGTGCTCAAGCAGGAGGACCCGCACGTGCGCGCGGTCCCGACGATCCTGGTCGGCGCCGTCGGCGGCCTGCTGGTGGGCATCACCTCGGTCGGCTCCGGCTCGCTGATCATGGTCTCGCTGCTGCTGATCTACCCGACCCTCTCCGCGGTCAAGCTGGTCGGCACCGACCTGGTGCAGGCGGTCCCGCTCGTGCTCGCCGCCGCCATCGGCCACGTGGTCACCCAGGGCGTCGAGTGGGGCGTACTCATCCCGCTGATCCTCGGCGGTACACCGGGCACCTTCCTCGGCGCGCGGATGGCCGCCTGGGTCTCCCAGTCGGTGATCCGCCGCGGCATCGTCATCGTGCTCACGCTGACCGGCCTGAAGATGCTCGGCGTCCCGCCGGAGTGGGTGGGCATCATCGGCGCCGGACTGCTGCTCCTCGGTCCACTGGTGTGGGGCTTCATCCGACAGACCCGTGGACTGCCCGCCTTCGACAACAACGCGGCCGCCTGGCGACTCCCGGACCCCAACGGCAAGAACGGCCAGAAGGCCGCGTCGAAGAGCAAGTCCACGACCTAGCTGCCGGGGTCCTCTTCCGCGTCCTCCACCTCGACGATGCCGACCCGCGCGAGCTCGCGGGCGGTGTGTCGCAGCGCGGTCAGGGTGTCGGTGTGCGGCGGAGCACCGTACGTCTCCTCGACCGGCGTCACCAGGTCGCGGACGTCGGTCCACACCTCGGTGTCGGTCCGGTCGAGCATCAGCGTGGCGATCGGCGAGACCTTGACCTCGAGGCCGCCCACGAAGACGCGGCTGCCCTCCTCCTCGAGGAGCGCGTCGTCCCACGTCGTACGACGAACTCTCACCGCGGACCCCCCTCCGTGAGCACTCACGAAGTCTAGGTGGTTCGGACGATTTGTCCGATTCCGCGATCAGCTGTTCCGGGGACTGGTACCGGCGCGTAACCTCCGGCCGCCTCGCTCGTAAGAACGTGTTACAGACCGTCCGCCCAGACGTCTCTCGAGGATTGAGCCCATGTCCGTATCGCTGGTGCCCGCGCGCACCCTGGCGCCGGCGATGCCCCGACACGCAGCCCGCAGCGTCCGGGCGCTGCGCTACATCCCGGTCGTCGCCCTCGGCCTCGATCTCCTCGTGGTCACCGTGTCGGTGCTCGCCGCGATCGCCGGCCGCGAGAGCATCGTGCTGCCCGTGCAGGAGGCTCCGATCGACCTGGGCGCCCGCCTCGTGCACGCCGGCCCGGCCATCGTGGCGGCCTGGATCGTCGCGATCGTGCTGTTCGGCGGCTACCGGCCCTCGGTGTTCGGCGCCGGCCTCGACGAGTACAAGCGGGTCATCTCCTCCTCGCTCGCCACCGCGGCGGCCGTGGGGATCGCCTGCTACCTGCTCCACTTCGAGCTCTCCCGCGGCTTCTACCTGCTCGCCTTCACGGTCGGCGTGCCCTGCCTGTTGGTCGGGCGCTGGTCGCTGCGCCGCAGCGTGCACCGGGCTCGCAGCCGCGGCGCCCTGCTGCACCGCGTCGTCATCGTCGGCTCCGAGGGACACGTCGACGAGATCGCCGGCGTGCTGGGCCGCGAGCAGTGGCTCGGTTACGACGTGGTCGGCGCGGTGATCCCGGCCCGCAGCCACCGCTCCTGCACGTCCTCGGGCATCCCGCTGCTCGGCGAGTGCGACTCGGTCGCCAACTGCGCGCGCGAGGCCGAGGCCGACATCGTCTTCCTGGCCGGTGGCGCCTTCGACTCCGCCGAGCAGGTCCGCACCCTTGCCTGGGAGCTGGAGCACGAGGACGTCTCGGTGGTGATCGCGCCGAGCGTCACCGACGTCTCGCACGAGCGCGTCAGCATCCGCCCGGTGGGCGGGCTACCGCTGGTGCACCTGGAGAAGCCCCGCTCCGCGGCCGCCGTACGCCGGGCCAAGCGCGCCTTCGACATCGTCGGGTCGCTGACCCTGCTGGTGGCGCTCCTGCCGGTCCTCGCCTTCGCGGCATGGAAGATCTGGCGCCACGACGGGGGTCCGGTGCTGTTCCGCCAGACCCGCGTGGGCATCGAGGGCCGGAGGTTCCGCTGCTGGAAGTTCCGCACGATGGTGGTCGACGCCGAGGCACTGCTCGCGAAGCTGCACGCCGAGCAGGGCTACACCGGCGGGCTGTTCAAGATGGAGAACGACCCGCGGGTGACGGCACCCGGCCGGTGGCTGCGCCGGTTCTCCCTCGACGAGCTGCCCCAGCTGGTCAACGTGCTCTGCGGCGACATGAGCCTGGTCGGCCCGCGGCCGCCGCTGCCCCATGAGGTCGCGCAGTACGACGAGGCGATGGAGCGCCGCCTTCGGGTCCGCCCCGGCATGACCGGGCTGTGGCAGGTCTCCGGCCGCTCCGACCTCGCGTGGTCGGAGGCGATCCGGCTCGACCTGTACTACGTGGACAACTGGTCGATGGTCCAGGACCTCACCATCCTGGCCCGCACCTTCGGCGCCGTCGTCGGCAGCCGTGGCGCGTACTGAGCGACCCCGCCTCGGCGGTGTGGTCGGCCTGGCCGCGCTCGCCGGCGTCGGCGTGGTCCTGCTGCTGCCGACCTCGACGCTGCCCAGCGAGCTGATGTGGCTGCTGGTCAACGCGCTGCGCGACGCCGGTGCGCCCGCGTGGCTGACCTCGGCGGTGCGGTGGGAGCGAGTGCTCAACGTGCTGCTGTTCGTGCCGCTCGGCGTGGCCGGCGCACTGGTTCGGTCGCGGTGGCCGCTCGCGCGCTGGGTGCTCCTGGGCGTCGTACTCAGTGGAGCGCTCGAGGCCGTGCAGGCGACGATGCCGGGCCGCGACGC
>DASSLA010000157.1:0-6787 GCA_035689885.1 Marmoricola sp.
GCGGTGTCCGCCGGGCTCACCCCCGGGGCGGAAACGGCGACGGTGGCGCCGCGGACACCGGGCGCGATCGCCCCCGCCGAGGGGATCGAGGCGCTCGACCGGCTGCTCGCCGTCGACGTCGACTCGATGACCGTCACGCTAGAGCCCGGTGTGCGGGGACCACGCGCGGAGGAGCTGCTGGCCGAGCACGGCCTCACCCTCGGCCACTTCCCGCAGTCCTTCGAGTACGCCTCGATCGGCGGCTTCGCGGTGACCCGGTCCTCGGGCCAGTCCTCGGCCGGCTACGGCCGGTTCGACTCCCTCGTGGTGGGCTTGCGGGTCGCCACCCCGCGCGGCGAGCTGGTGCTCGGCAGCTCACCGGCCAACGCCGCCGGGCCCGACCTCCGCGAGGTGGTGATGGGCTCCGAGGGCGCCTTCGGCGTGGTCACCGCCGTCACCGTGCGGGTACGCCGGATCCCCGAGGTGAAGGTCTACGAGACCTGGCGGTTCGACTCGTTCCACGACGGTGTCGGCGCGATGCGCACCCTCGCCCAGGCGCAGCTGCTGCCCACCGTGCTGCGGCTCTCCGACGAGGCCGAGACCGCGGTCAACCTGGCCAAGCCGGCCGAGGTCGGCGGCGACACGGGCGGCGGCTGCCTGATGGTGACCGGCTACGAGGGCACCCCGGCGGCGGTGGCCGCCCGCCGCGACGCCTGCACCGCACTCCTGCCGGGGCTCGGCGCCACGGCCATGGGCGAGGACGCCCAGTGGGCCTCCGGCCGCTTCCACGGCCCCTACCTGCGCGACTCGCTGCTCGACGTCGGCGTCCTGGTCGAGACCCTGGAGACGGTCACCTTCTGGTCCCGCCTCGACCGGGTCTACACCGCGGTGAAGGAGGCGCTCACCGCGTCGCTCGGGGAGTCGACGCTGGTGCTGTGTCACGTCTCGCACGTCTACGAGACCGGTGCCTCGCTCTACTTCACCGTCGCCACGAAGCAGTCGGACGACCCGGTCGGCCAGTGGCTCGCGGCCAAGGCCGCCGCCTCGGACGCGCTGGTCGACAACGGCGCCTCGATCACCCACCACCACGCGATCGGCCAGGACCACAAGCCCTGGCTGGCCCGCGAGATCGGCCCGGTCGGCGTACGGATGCTGCGCGCGCTCAAGGAGGAGCTCGACCCCGCCGGCGTGCTCAACCCCGGGGTGCTCATCCCCTAGCCGAACGCCCAGACCACCAGCTGCGCCGGCGTCTCCGCGCCCACCTCGCGGCCGCCCTCTTCGGTCAGCCGGGCGGCGTCGTCGACCTGCAGCAGCCGCTCGCCCAGCCGCACCGAGCCGTCGGCGACGAACACGTGCAGCCCCGACGCGTCAGGCAGTGCGAGCCGTTGCCCGGCGTCCAGGAGCGCGACGTGCAGGGCGGCACCCCGCGTCCCCAGCGGTACGACGCCGTCGCCGTCGCCACTCGCGACACGGGTCCAGCCGGTGTGCTCCGGACCCGTGGGCACGTCCGCGGCGCGGTAGTCCGGCTCCGCGCCCGGCTCGTCGGGCCGCACCCAGGACTGCAGGAACCGCGTCTCCTCTGGTCCGTCCGCCATCTCGGCGTGCACCACCCCGCGCCCCGCGGACAACCGCTGCACCTGTCCCGGCCCGACGACGCCGTTCCCGACGTCGGAGGTGTGCCGCAGCGCTCCGGAGAGCACCCAGGTGACGATCTCGAGGTCCCCGTGGGGGTGGTCGGGATAGCCGGTGCCGGCGGGCAGCCGCTCGTCGTTGTGCGCCACCAGGCGGGCGAAGCCCACGTTCGCGGGGTCGTAGTGGGCGCCGAACGAGAACGAGTGCCAGGTGGTGCGTCCCTCGGCGCGGGTGACGAACCGCTCCGAGGCCGCGCGGTGGTCGATCACCCGGTCCATAATGCCGGGCATGCGAGAGGACGTCCCCGGGCTGCCCGCCGGCTTCACGTTCGGCACCAGCACCGCGTCGTACCAGATCGAGGGCGCCACCGAGGAGGACGGCCGCGGCCCCAGCGTCTGGGACACCTTCACCGCCCAGCCCGGCCGGATCAGGGACGGCAGCAGCGGTGCGGTGGCCTGCGACCACTACCACCGCTACGCCGAGGACGTCCGGCTGATGACGGCGCTGGGCACCGACGCCTACCGGTTCTCCATCGCCTGGCCACGGGTGCAGCCGACCGGGTCCGGCCGACCCAACGCGGCGGGGCTCGCGTTCTACGACCGGCTCGTCGACGAGCTCGCAGCGGCGGGCATCGAGCCGATGGCCACGCTGTTCCACTGGGACCTGCCCCAAGCCCTCGAGGACGCCGGCGGCTGGCTGCAGCGCGACACCGTCGAGCGGTTCGCGGAGTACGCCGCGATCTGCGCGGACCGGCTCGGTGACCGGGTCGTCAAGTGGGTCCCCGTCAACGAGCCGAACGTGGTCACGCTGCTCGGGCACGGGATCGGCGAGCACGCCCCCGGCAAGCAGCTCGGCTTCGGGGCACTGCCGGTGGCCCACCACCTCAACCTCGCGCACGGCCGGGCGGTCGAGGCCCTGCGCGCCCACGGTGCCCAGGAGGTCGGCACCGCCACCAACCACCAGCCGGTCCGGCCCGCCTCCGACAACGAGGCCGACCGGGGCGCCGCCGAGCTGTTCGACCAGCTGTGGAACCGGATCTTCGCCGACCCGATGCTGCTGGGCAGCTATCCCGACGGCTTTCTCGATCTGATGCCCGACGGGGCCGCGGACGACCTGCGCCTCATCGAGCAGCCGCTCGACTTCTACGGGTTCAACTATTACAACCCGATGAGCGTGGCGGCGGCCCCCGATGGCGCCGAGATCCCGTTCGAGCAGCGCGAGCTCGCCGGCTACCCGACCACGGACTTCGGCTGGCCGGTCGTGCCCGAGGGCCTTCGCGAGACGATCGGGCTGCTGCGCGACCGCTACCCGGACCTCCCACCGCTCTACGTCACCGAGAACGGCTGCTCCTACGCCACCGGCCCGGACGCCGACGGCTGGGTCGACGACCAGGCGCGCATCGCCTACCTCGACGCCCACCTGCGCGCCCTCGCCGACGCCATCGGCGACGGCGCCGACGTGCGCGGCTACTACTGCTGGTCGCTGCTCGACAACTTCGAGTGGGCCGAGGGCTACACCCAGCGCTTCGGCCTCGTGCACGTCGACTACGACACGCTGAAGCGCACCCCGAAGGCGTCCTACGACTGGTACGCCGCGCTGATCCGGGCCACCCGGGAGTGAGCATCCCGACCGGGGGCCCGCCCGCGGCACCGGCAGACCTGGCCGCGCTGGCCGAGCCCACCCGCCCGGTGAGCCGGCTCTGGGTGCTGTGGCTGGCGCTGATCAGCGTCGGGGTGTGGTCGGGTTTCTTCGGCCCGATCCAGGTGCTGCTCGCCCAGCAGGCCGAGGCGCTCAACCCCGAGCACAAGGAGGCCACCCTCTCGCTGGTCACCGGCGTCGGCGCGCTCGTCTCCACCGTGCTCAACCCGCTGTGGGGAGCGTTCTCCGACCGCACCGTGCTGCGGGTCGGCCGCCGGCTGCCGTGGGTGCTCGGCGGTCTCGTCGGCGCGGTCGTCGCGATGCTGCTGCTCTCCACCGCAGGCAGCGTGCTGGTGATGGTGCTCGGGTGGGCCCTGGCCCAGGGCGCGCTGAACGCGATGCTGGCCGCGATCACCGCGACCGTGCCCGACCAGGTGCCCCGCCGGCAGCGCGGCACGGTCGGCGGCTGGCTGGCGATCGCACAGACGATCGGTGTGGTCGCCGGGTCGGGCATCGCCGCCGCGACGGGCAGCATCGCGGCGGGCTACCTGACCACGGCCGGCGCGCTGGTCCTGCTGGCGCTGCCCTACTGCCTCGACAGCCGTGACATCGCGATGCCGCTCGAGCTCAGGGAGCCCTTCGAGGTCCGGCGCTTCGTCGCGTCGTTCTGGATCTCGCCGCGGCAGCACCCGGACTTCGCGTGGGCGTGGATCACCCGCTTCCTGATGAACCTCGGCAACGCCCTGGTGATCCTCTACCTCCTCTACTACCTCAAGGACGCGGTGCAGCTGACCGACGAGGAGGCCGAGGACGGCGTCTTCGTGCTCACCGGGGTCTACGGGCTGTGCACCGTGCTCACCGCGGTCCTCGGCGGAATGTGGTCGGACCGACTGCGCCGGCGCAAGGTGTTCGTGATCGCCTCCGGACTGGTGGCGGCAGCTGCCCTCCTGTTGCTCGCCTTCGTCACCACCTGGGCCGGTGCCTTCGTCGGCGCGGTCGTCCTCGGTGTCGGGTTCGGCATCTACACCGCGGTCGACTTCGCGATGATCACCGAGGTGCTCCCCTCCGCCGACGACCGGGCCAAGGACCTCGGCGTCATCAACATCGCCAACGCGCTGCCCCAGGTGCTCGCCCCCGTGGTCGCCGCCGGCGTGCTCGGACTCGGGCTCGGCTACTCCACGCTGTACGTCGTCGCGGCCGGTGTCAGCGTGCTCGGCTCGGTGCTCGTGGTGAACATCCGCTCGCTGCGGTGAGCCGGCGTACAACTCGCCGGCGTACAACTCGCATGTAACGCGGAGTTCACGTTGCTTAGTGCACGGCCGGCGGTGCACTAAGCATCCATAACTCCGCGTTACATGCAGACGGGCGGACGGCCGCGCCTCCCCTCAGGCGGCCGAGGTGCCGAACCGGAACGTCGCCAGCACCCTCGTGCCGTCGGGGTCGGTGACCCGCAGCAGCGCCTCGCGGGCGTGGGCCTCGATCGGCCCGCTGGTCTCGGCGTTCTCACCCACGCGCAGGTGCGGCACCCACGTCTCGAGATTGGTCGCCGTGGGCGCCGTCTCGGGGAAGTGCTGCCGCAGGGCATGCGTGAGCCGGCGGAAGACCACGACCGGCTGGGGCGGCAGGTACGGCGTACCACCGGGGAACCGCGCCACCTCGCCGAGCACGAAGGGGAACGGCACCACCTCGGCGAAGAACTGCCGCAGCTCGGCCAGCACGCCGTCGTCGACCTGGCCGACGGGGAGGAACGGTGCGAGCAGCACGATGTGCGGGTCGTCCACGACCGACCCCGCCTCGGGCACGGGGAGCACCAGGGAGGTGGAGGTCGGCACGCAGCACACGCTAGTGCGCTCACGCGCTCGCAGGGCGGCACGATCTGGTCAATGCGGACGTTTGCTGCTTGGGTTGTGGACTGCGGCACTCACGTTCACCTGTTCACCGACTCGGCGGGGGCAATCGCTTTGTGGGACTTCCTGGTCGACCGCGCTGACCAGGCGTGGGCGCTCGCGTGGGGCCATGCGCTCCTCGTCGTGGTGGCGGTGCTCGTCGCGACCGTGATCGCCATCGCGGCCGCCGTCGTGGTGACGAGGGTTCCGCGACTGGAGCCGGTCGCCAACGCGATCAGCTCGATCGGGTTGACCATCCCGTCCTTCGCGCTCGTGGGGCTGCTGCTCCCGGCGTTCGGGCTCGGCTTCTGGACCGCACTGCTCTGCGTCGGCTTCTACGCGGTGTTCCCGGTGCTGCGCAACGCCGTCGTCGGGCTCCAGGGCGTCGACCCCAGCCTGCTCGAGTCGGCGACCGGCATGGGGATGAGCCAGCGCAGCGCGCTGCTGCGGGTGCGGCTGCCGCTGGCCTGGCCGGTGATCCTGGCCGGCGTCCGCGTCTCGATGCAGATGTCCATGGGCGTCGCCGCGATCGCCGCCTACGTCCTCGGCCCCGGCTTCGGCAGCTGGATCTTCCTGGGCCTGGCCCAGACCGGCGGCAAGAACGGCGTCAACTACGCACTGACCGCGACTCTGGCGATCGTGGTGATCGCCCTCGTCTTCGACCTGCTCCTGCTGCTCCTGGGTCGCGCCACCATCTCGAAGGGAATCAGGGCCTGACATGACCGCAACCACCGAGGCCACCACCCCCGACACCGGCAAGGAGATCAGCGGAGCCGAGATCCGGCTGGACAACGTCACCAAGCGCTACCCCGGGCAGAAGGCCGCCGCGGTCGACGGGCTCAGCCTGGTCATCCCCGCCGGCGAGATCGTGATGTTCGTCGGACCGTCGGGGTGCGGCAAGACGACCTCGCTGAAGATGATCAACCGGCTGATCGAGCCGACCTCGGGCGCGATCCACATCGGCGAGCAGGACGTGCGTGACCAGAGCGCCGACGAGCTGCGCCGGCACATCGGCTACGTGATCCAGGGCGGCAGCCTGTTCCCGCACATGACGGTCGCCCGCAACATCGGCATCGTGCCCAAGCTGCTGGGGTGGGACGCCGGACGGATCGCCGAGCGGGTGGACGAGCTGCTCGACCTGGTCGGCCTGGACCCGGTGCGCTACCGCGACCGCTACCCCCGCGAGCTCTCCGGCGGCCAGCAGCAGCGGGTCGGGGTCGCCCGCGGCCTCGCGGCGGATCCGCCGGTCATCTTGATGGACGAGCCGTTCGGTGCAGTCGACCCGATCACCCGCCAGCGCCTGCAGGACGAGCTGCTGAGCATCCAGCGCGAGCTGCGCAAGACCATCGTCTGCGTCACCCACGACATCGACGAGGCGATCAAGCTCGGCGATCGGATCCTGATCCTCAAGGAGGGCGCCCAGGTCGCGCAGTACGACACCCCCGAGGCGATCCTCGCCGCCCCGGCCGACGACTTCGTCGCCGACTTCGTGGGCGCCGGCTCCTCGCTCAAGCAGCTCAGCCTGTCCCGCATCGACGAGGTGGAGCTCCGGCACCCGACCACCGCCCGGATCGGGGAGCGGACCTCGGAGGCGAAGGCCCGTGCCGAGGCGGCCGGCGACCGCGCCGTGATCGTGCTCGACGACCAGGAGC
>DASSLA010000158.1:0-12574 GCA_035689885.1 Marmoricola sp.
ACCTGGGCGCCGAGGCGTCATCGCTCTACACCGCCGACGTCACCCGCACGCTGCCGATCGACGGCGCCTTCACCCCTGTCCAGCGCGACCTCTACCAGCTCGTGCTCGAGGCGCAGCAGGCCGGACTCGACGCCGTACGTCCGGGTGCAGCGTTCCGCGCCCCCCACGAGGCGGCGATGTCCGTGCTCGCGCACGGGCTGGAGGACCTCGGGCTGCTGCCGGTCAGCGCCGAGGAGTCGCTGGCCCCCGACAGCCGGGTCTACGCCCGGTGGACCCTGCACGGCACCAGCCACATGCTCGGCATGGACGTGCACGACTGCGCGGCTGCCGACACCGGGATCTACCCTGGTGGCGACCTCGAGGAGGGCATGGTCCTGACCGTGGAGCCGGGGCTCTACTTCCAGGAGGACGACCTGCTCGTCCCCGAGGAGCTGCGGGGCATCGGCATTCGCATCGAGGACGACGTGGTGGTCACCTCCGACGGTGTCCGCAACCTCTCCGCGGCACTGCCCCGCGAGGTCGACGAGGTCGAGTCCTGGATGGCCCGACTGCGCGCCTGAGATCGCGTCCTGAAACCGGGACGGCGGCCCCGACGCCTGCGATGATGGCCCCATGCCGATCCCAGACGTCCCGTCGTGGATCGGGGACCTCGCCCATCTGAACGGCCTCAGCGAGGCGGCCCTGGCCACGGACCGCGCCGGCCAGATCATCTTCGCCAACAAGACCGCGCGACGGCTCTACCGCTTCCTTGGCGAGGACCTCTCCCGGGTCGGCTTCACCCAGGGCCTGCTGGCCGAGGGACAGCACGAGATCTTCGACGAGATCGCGGCCCAGGCGCTGGCCGGTGACCCGTGGAGCGGTCGTCTCGACGTACGCCGCATCGACGGTTCGGTGCGGCCCGCGGACGTGTCCGTCTACCCGCTCTCGCACTCGAACGACGTCGTCGGCCTGGTCTGCATCGTCGACGACAACGTCGGCGAGGAGGGCGCCGCGCGCGAGGCCCGCCGGCTCGAGGCACGGCTGACCCGGCTGGCCCACGTCGCCGCCGAGCTCGCCACCGCCCAGAACTCCGACGAGGTCGGCAAGATCGTCGTCTCCGAGGCCGCGGACGCCGTCGGGGCCACCGTCGCCTCGATCGGGCTCGTGGTCGACGAGCACACCATGCAGCTGCTCGGCCTGCGCGGCGGTCTCGACGGGGCTGCCGAGCGGTGGTCGACCTTCTCGCTGGACGACCCGACGCCTGCCAGAGACGTGGTGCGCAGCGGCAAGATGATGCTGCTGGACGACGAGGAGATCTCGCGCCGCTACCCCGGGCTGGAGAGCGCCGCGCCGGGACCGCGGACCCTGCTTGCGCTGCCGCTGCGGGTGGTCGGCTCGATGCTCGGGATCTTCACGCTGTCCTTCCCGGGACACCGCGACCTCGACGCGGCCGAGCTGGAGTTCCTCGGCCTGATCGCGGACTCCTGTGCGCAGGCGCTCGAACGGGTGCGCGCCCGCGACGAGGCCGAGGAGCAGTCCGCCCGGGTGCGCTACCTGGCCGAGGCCGCGACCGAGCTGTCCAGGAGCCTCGACTATGCCAAGACGTTGACCCGCGTGGCCAAGCTCGCGGTCCCCAACTTCGCCGACTGGTGCGCCATCGACCTGGTGGAGGACAACCGGCTGCACCGGCTGGCCGTCGAGCACGTCGACCCGGCGAAGGTGCAGTTCGCCCACGAGCTGCAGCGTCGCTACCCCCCGGACCCCGACTCACCTGGCGGGCCCTGGGAGGTCATCCGCACCGGCCGGAGCAGCCACATCCCCGAGGTGACCGACGAGATGCTCGTCGCCGGAGCGCAGGACGAGGAGCACCTCCGGATCGCACGTGAGCTCAACCTGCGCAGCGCGATCGCGGCACCGCTGACCGCCCGCGGCCGCGTGCTCGGGGTGATCACCTGGGTGGCCGCCGAGTCCGGCCGCCACTACACCACCGACGACGTGGAGTTCGCCGAGGACCTCGCCCGTCGCTGCGCCCTCGCCATCGACAACGCCCAGCTCTACAGCCAGACGATGGAGGCCGCCGTCCGGCTGCAGGACGCCGTGCTGCCCGAGCTCGGCGCCGAGATTCCCGGGTGGGAGGTCGCTCACTTCTACAGCCCCTCGGGGCGCACCGAGGTCGGCGGCGACTTCTTCGACGCCATCCCGATGTCCGAGGGCCGTCTCGCGCTCTTCGTCGGCGACGTGATGGGCAGGGGCGTCGCGGCGGCGGCGTCGATGGCCCAGATGCGCGCCGCGATCCGCGCCTACATCGCGGTGGACCCGGACCCTGCCAGCGTGGTGGAGCGGCTCGACAAGTTCTTCCGCACCTATGGGATCGGGCAGCTGGTCACCCTCGTCTACGCCGTCGCCGACCCCGGCCGCGACACCCTCCATGTGGTGAACGCCGGCCATCCCCCGCCCGTGGTCCGCCGGGTCGACGGCGCGACCGAGCAGCTTCCGATGGCGGAGGGAGCGCCCCTGGGGCTGGGGGCCGAGGGCCGTTCGATCGTGGAGGTCCCCTTCCACCCCGGCGACACCGTGGTCGCCTTCACCGACGGGCTGATCGAGCGCCGCGACGAGGACATCGACGAGGGACAGCGCCGGTTGCTGGAGCTGGTGCCGATGCTCGGTGACATGCCGCTGGACGAGGCGCTCAGCGCCATCGTCGAGTCGACGCGCGACCACACCCGTGAGGACGACGTCGCCGCCCTCGCCGTACGCCGGGCGGGGTGGCTGGGCGCGGTCAGCGCGCGGCGGTGATTCGCAGGGGTCCGCACGGGACCGTGCGGCGGCGGGCATACTTGCCCCGGCGGACCCAGCAGGTCCCCTGCCCCTGTAGCTCAGCTGGATAGAGCAAGAGCCTTCTAATCTCTAGGTCGCAGGTTCGAGTCCTGCCGGGGGCGCCTACGTGCGACGGCGTCACGCCAGCTCGGCGAGCATCCGTTCCATCAGCTTGTTCAACGCCTTGTAGGGCCGCACCATCACGGTGAACTCGGTGAGCCGGCCCTCGTCGTCCCACCGCAGCATGTCGACGCCGTGCACGGTCAGCCCGTCGAGCTCGGCCTCGAACTCCAGCACAGCCGACGAGGCATCGGACCACTCGTGCCGGTAGGTCAGCGTCGGGCCGAGCACGGCCAGCGCTGCGGTGAGGTAGGCGGTGGTGAGCGCCCTGCCCTCCTGCGGGGTGTGCACCGCGGGCGAGCGGAACACGCAGTCCTCGGCGAGGAGCTGGTCGAGGAGGGCGGCGTCCCTGGCCTCGACGACGCGGCGCCACGCGGCGAGGGCCGTCGGCGCGCTCATGCGGACCCGATCTGCTGGATCCCGGTGATCTCGTTCACCTGCCCAGCGTGTCATGCCCGACGGGCCCCGGTGCGCTCCCGTAGAAAAGGAAGCGGCCCCGGGAAGTATGAGCTCCCGGGGCCTCGGCACGACCGACAGCTCAGTCCAGCTCGGCGTCGATCTCGTCCATGACGCGCGCCTTCACCTCGTCCGGCGCGAACGAGACCTGGACCGCAGTTCGGGCGAGGTCAGCGACACCGGCCCGGTCGAGGTCGAGGAGCGCAGCGGCGATCTCGTACTCCCGGTTGAGGGTGGTCCCGAACATCGGCGGGTCGTCGCTGTTGATGGTGACCACCACGCCCGCATCGACGAACTCGCGGATCGGGTGCTCCTCGAGCGAGGCGACCGCACGGGTGGCGATGTTGGAGGAGGGACACACCTCGAGCGGGATCCCCTCCGCCGCCAGGTGGGCGAGCAGCTCGGGGTCGGCGGCGGCCGAGGTCCCGTGGCCGATCCGTTCGGCGCCCAGCACGCGCAGGGCGTCCCAGACCGTCTCAGGTCCCGTGGTCTCCCCCGCGTGCGGCACGCTGCGCAGCCCGGCGGCCCGGGCGGCGTCGAAGTGCGGCTTGAACTGCGGCCGGCCGACACCGACCTCGGGCCCGCCGAGCCCGAACCCGACCAGGCCGTCGGGGGCGTGCTGCAGCGCGTAGGCCAGGGTCGCGTCGGCGGCCGGGACACCGCTCTCCCCCGGGATGTCGTAGATCCAGCGCAGCACGATGCCGAGGTCACGCTCCGCGGCCAGCCGCGCCTCCTCGATGGCCTCGGTGTACTCCTGGATGGGCACGCCGGCCAACACCGAGGTGTACGGCGTGCAGGTGAGCTCGGCGTACCTGACCTGCTGACCCTCGGCCATCTCGCGGGCGACCTCGTAGGTGAGCAGGCGGACGTCCTCGGCGGTGCGGATCAGGTCGACGACCGAGAGGTAGACCTCGATGAAGTGGCCGAAGTCGCGGAACGCGAAGTACTCCGCGAGCTCCTCCGGATCGCTCGGCACCGTGCCCGGGTGGCGCTCGGCGAGCTCGGAGACGATGCGCGGCGACGCCGAGCCGACGTGATGGACGTGCAGCTCGGCCTTGGGCAGTCGGGCGATGAAGTCGGTGAGGTCGGGACGCTCGAGCATGGCGACAGCATGGCAGCACCGGGTTCAACGGGTCAGCAGCCACCCGAGCACCGCGGGCAGGAGCCCGGCGAGCACCCACGGGGTCAGCAGCGGCTTGGCGTGGATCACCCGGACCCCGAGGATCGCGATCACGCCGACCACGCTGGAGACCACGAGGAGGGCCGGCCGGGCGCCTGGTTGCTCGGAGGTGCCGCTGAGGATGGCCATGCCGCCGGCGAAGATGAACAGCACGGTCACCAGCAGCGCCGACATCACCCAGCGCTGGACGCGCTCGACCTCCATCTAGCCACCGCTCCTCACGCGGTCCACTCTAGGGAGGGGCGCTCAGACCCGGTGGGTAGGCTCGGCGCCGTGACCGACCGACTTGTGTGGATCGACTGCGAGATGACCGGACTCGACCTCAGGGCGGACGCCCTCATCGAGGTCGCGGCCCTGGTCACCGACTTCGACCTCAACGTCCTCGGCGAGGGTGTGGACATCGTCATCAAGCCCTCGCAGGAGTCGCTCGACCAGATGGTCGAATTCGTCAAGGAGATGCACATCACCTCGGGGTTGATCGACGTCCTCTCCGAGGGCACCACCCTCGCCGACGCCGAGTCCCAGGTCCTCGCCTACGTCAAGGAGCACTGCGAGGACGGCAGTCGCCCTCCCCTCGCCGGCAACACCGTCGCCACCGACCGTGCCTTCCTGGCCCGGGACATGCCCGAGCTCGAGCAGTTCCTGCACTACCGGATCGTCGACGTCTCCTCGGTCAAGGAGCTCGCCCGCCGGTGGTACCCCCGCGCCTACTACAACTCGCCGGCGAAGTCCGGCAACCACCGGGCGCTGGCCGACATCCAGGAGAGCATCGAGGAGCTGCGCTACTACCGGGAGGCGATCTTCGTGCCCTCCCCCGGCCCGGAGTCGGCGGTGGCCAAGGAGATCGCGGCCCGCCACGGCGGCTCGCTGACCGGTGTCCGGCCCGGTTCGGAGCATCCCGAGTGAGCCGTTAGACTCTCTCCGGCTTCCCGCTTCAGGGAGCCTCCTGGTGGGTGTAGCTCAGCTGGTAGAGCATCGCGTTGTGGTCGCGAGGGTCGCGGGTTCAAGCCCCGTCACTCACCCCAGACGTGGCAGAAGGCCGCAGGTTCGCCTGCGGCCTTCTGGCTTGTCCATGACCTCGAGATCCGTACGACCCCGGCCCCGGGCCCCCGGCACCTGTGGCGTCGTGGCGCCGTGGCGCCGTACGTCCTGCGAACTGGCCGCGTGAGCGCGGACGTCCTGCGGTGCGGCTGCCGTGGCTGCCTGATCGCAGGACGACCCGGTGGGGCACGACCGTTGTGCAGGACGTTCGCCCACCCCAGCCGGACGACCCCGTCGACAAGGTACGGGCGTGAGTGGCCCGGCTTCGCCGACCCGCTGACGAACCCCCGCTCCCGGGTCTAGCGTGGCGGCGTGGTGACCGACGCAGCCGCCGACGGCGGCACGGTGGCGGACTTCCTCGACCGCCTCGCGGCACGGAGCCCGACCCCGGCCGGTGGCTCGGTCGCGGCCCTGTGCACCGCGCAGGCGGCCGCGCTGGTCGCCATGGTGGCGCGCTACTGCGAGGCCGAGCCGCTGGCCGAGCAGGCGATGCGGCTGGTCGAGCGCGGGCAGCAGCTGGCCCGCGACGACGAGAAGGCCTTCTCGGCCGTGGCTGCGGCGTGGGCGCTCCCCCGCGGTACGGCGGACGACAACCACGCCCGGCGCGCGGCGATCGACGAGGCGCTGCTGCACGCCGCCGAGCCGCAGGCCCGCGTGGTGGAGACCGCGGTCGAGGTGCTGGTGCTCTCCGACCGCCTCAAGCCGCTGGCCCGCCGGGGCCTGCTCGCCGACCTGGTCGCCGCCGGCGAGGTGGCCCGTGCCGGGGCGGCCATCGCCCGGATGAACGTCGAGTCCAACCTGCGCGCGCTGCCCACCTCCGAGGAGCGGTCGGGGCTGCTGCGACGCATGGGAGTGGGACGGAGGGACTGAATGCTGTCGGACATCGAGATCGCCAACGCCGCGGAGCTGCACCCGATCACCCGGGTGGCCCAGGACGAGCTGGGCATCGACCCGGAGTACCTGGTGCCCTACGGCCACCACAAGG
This sequence comes from Marmoricola sp., assembly GCA_035689885.1. GTDB lineage: Bacteria > Actinomycetota > Actinomycetes > Propionibacteriales > Nocardioidaceae > Marmoricola. Next base: position 6,579 of record DASSLA010000158.1, read on the forward strand.
CCAAGGTCGACCTCGGCTACCTCCAGTCGCTCGCCGACCGGCCGATGGGCAAGCTCATCCTGATGACGGCGCTGTCACCGACGCCGGCCGGGGAGGGCAAGACCACGACCACCGTGGGACTCGCCGACGCCCTGCACGGTCTCGGCCTGTCCTCGATGGCCTGCCTGCGCGAGCCGTCGATGGGACCGGTCTTCGGGATGAAGGGCGGCGCCGCAGGTGGCGGCCACTCCCAGGTCGTCCCGATGACCGACATCAACCTGCACTTCACCGGCGACTTCGCCGCGCTCGCTGCTGCCAACAACCTGCTGTCGGCGCTGGTCGACAATCACATCCACCATGGCAATGCGCTCGGCATCGACGTGCGCGCGGTGCACTGGAACCGCGTGGTCGACCTCAACGACCGCGCCCTGCGCGACGTGGTGGTCGGGCTCGGCGGGCTCGCGAACGGCTACCCCCGCGAGGACGCCTTCGACATCGTCGTCGCCTCCGAGCTGATGGCGATCTTCTGTCTCACCGAGTCGTGGGCCGACCTCAAGGAGCGCATCGGCGACATCGTCGTCGCCTACACCCGGGCGAAGAAGCCGATCACGGCGCGAGAGCTCGACGCCCACGGCGCGATGGCGGTGCTCCTCCGCGACGCGCTGGCGCCCAACCTGGTGCAGACCCTGGAGCACACGCCCGCCTTCGTGCACGGCGGCCCCTTCGCGAACATCGCCCACGGGTGCAGCTCGGTGGTGGCCACGCGGGCGGCGCTGCGGCTCGCGGACTACGTCGTCACGGAGGCCGGCTTCGGCGCCGACCTGGGGGCGGAGAAGTTCGTCGACATCAAGTGCCGCAAGTCCGGCCTGCGCCCGGACGCCGCGGTCCTCGTGGCCACGGTCCGTGCGCTGAAGTACCACGGCGGCGTCGAGCTCGCCGACATCGAGCGCGAGGACCTGCGTGCGATCGAGCGCGGCATGAGGAACCTCGAGCGCCACCTCCGCAACGTGCGCGACGTCTACGGCATCCCCTGCGTGGTGGCGCTGAACCGGTTCCCCGCCGACACCGACGCCGAGGTGGCACTGGTGACCGAGCTCGTCGACGCGCTCGGCGTACGCACTTTCGCGGCCACGCACTTCGTCGACGGTGGTGTCGGAGCCACCGACCTGGCCAAGGGCGTGCTCGACCTGCTGGACGAGTCGGACCCCTCCACCTTCTCCTTCGTCTACCCCGACGACGCGTCACTGACCGAGAAGGCAGAGATCGTGGCCCACCGGCTCTACGGCGCCTCGATCGTCACCTGGGACGCGAGGGCCAAGCGGCGCCTCGAGCGTCTCGAGGCCGACGGGTACGCCGGGCTGCCGGTGTGCGTCGCCAAGACGCAGTACTCCTTCTCCACCGACCCCGCCCTGCGCGGTGCACCCACCGGGCACGACCTGCACGTGCGCGAGGTCCGGCTCTCGGCCGGCGCGGGGTTCGTCGTGCTCGTCTGCGGTGACGTGATGACGATGCCGGGCCTCCCGCGGACACCGTCCGCCTCGCGGATCGACCTCCTCGACGACGGGACCATCGTCGGTCTGTCCTGAGGCAGTTTCCCAGCACGCTTGCGCACCTGTGCAGTGCACCAACGTGTACTCACGATCCTCTTTACCGCCGTGACGAGCGCGACCAATGCTTCGCATCGTGCGCTTCCCCCTCGTCGGGCTCTCGGGAGCACCCGGCGATGCGCACGAGGCCCCGGTCGTCGTACCCGACCCCGGTGACCTCCGGTGCGGGCAGATCGCCGGCGCCACCGATCAACGAGGAGAACCGATGAAGCGCACGCGCATCACGCAGCTGGTGGCGGCCGTCGCCGGCTGCGTCCTGGCCGCCGGACTGGCGGCCACGCCGGCTGGAGCGTCGTCCAGCAGCGCCGGCACCGAGCGGGAGGACGTACCCACCTTCCAGGAGTTCGAGGCCCAGACCTTCCGTGATGTCGACGGGCAGTACGTCGTCAATGGCGACGAGCCGCTGAAGAACCGCGCCATCCTGCGCGACTACTACGACGCGATGGTGGCCGCCCAGGAGGACAGCTCGGCGAGCCTCATCGTCAACCGGACCTACAGCGGTGACGACCTCTGGTCCGCCACCCAGGCCCGCAACCTCACCTACTGCGTGAGCACCCAGTTCGGCACCTACCACTCGACGATCGTGAACGCGATGGCACAGGGCGCGGCACTGTGGGAGAACGCGACCTCGGGCCGCGTCAACTTCATCTACGACTCCTCGCAGAACTCCAAGTGCCGCACCAGCAACAACCAGGTGCTGTTCCCGGTGCAGCCGACCTCGACGACGCAGTACATCGCGCGGGCGTTCTTCCCGAGCAGCCCCGACTCGCAGCGCAACATCCTGGTCAACCCGGTGCAGCTGACCAACGCCGGTTCGTGGACCCCGGGCAACATCATGGGCCACGAGCTCGGCCACACCCTCGGGTTCCGTCACGAGCACACCCGCCCCGAGGCAGGCACCTGCTTCGAGGACAACAACTGGCGGCCGCTGACGCCGTACGACTCGGTGTCGATCATGCACTACCCGCAGTGCAACGGCGGCTCGTCGAACCTGCAGTTCAGCTCCTACGACGGGCAGGGTGTCCGCACGGTCTACTGACCTGCGATCCCCGTTCCGGGCGGCCCTTCCCTCGGGGGAGGGCCGTCCTTCACGTCCGGGGCGAGTCGGCGTCCGGCTCGGCGGAGTCGTCCGTGGAGACCGGCGTGGTCGGTGCGCCGTGCACGTCGAGCGGCTCGACCGGGATCGTGCCGAGCTTGCCCTTCTGGAAGTCCTCGAAGGCAGCGACCACCTCGGCCTTGGTGTTCATCACGAACGGCCCCGCCCAGGCCACCGGCTCGCGGATCGGGCGGCCACCGAGGACGAGCACGTCGAGGGCCGGCGTACGGCTCTCCTGGCGGGCAGCACCGTGGACCGTGACGAAGTCGCCGGCGCCCAGCACGGCGGTGTTGCCGGTACGGACCGGGACCTGCTCGTCGCCCACCGTCCCGTGGCCGGAGAGCACGTAGACCAGCCCGTTGTAGCCGGCGTCCCACGGCAGGTCGAGGCGGGCACCCGGCTCCACGGTCGCGTGCACCAGCGTCATCGGGGTGTACGTCGACCCGGGCCCGCGCCTCGTGCCGACCTCACCCGCGATCACCCGCACCAGCGCACCGGCATCGGCGGAGGTGGCCAGGCCGACCTGGCCGGAGCGGATGTCCTGGTAGGCCGGAGGGTTCCACTTGGCCTCGCGCGGCAGATTGACCCACAGCTGGATCCCGTGGAAGAGACCGCCGCTCTGCACCAGCCACTCGGGCGGTGTCTCGATGTGCAGCAAGCCGCTGCCGGCAGTCATCCATTGAGTGTCGCCGTTGGTGATGCTGCCGCCGCCACCGTGGCTGTCGCGGTGGTCGAAGACGCCGTCGATGATGTAGGTGACGGTCTCGAAGCCGCGGTGCGGGTGCCACGGCGTGCCCTTCGGCTCGCCGGGGGCGTACTCCACCTCGCCCATCTGGTCCATGTGGACGAACGGGTCGAGGTCGCGCAGGTCGACGCCGGCGAACGCGCGGCGCACCGGGAAGCCCTCGCCCTCGTAGCCCTTCGGCGCGTCGATGACGTGCCGCACCGGGCGCACGGTGTCGCCCAGGCCGGGTGACCGGAGCCGGTCGAGGACGGTCAGGTCGGCAACGGTGACAGCGGGCACGGGGCACCTCCGGCTGGGGCTCTCGAGTATGCCCCTGGTGCAACCGCGGTAGAAGGTTGCCTGTTCCCGGCGCCCGATAGCGTGCGTGCCATGAGTTCCGCCTCCGCTTCCCGGGCCAGCTACGACGTCGTGATCGTGGGTGGCGGCCACAACGGCCTCACCGCCGCGGCCTACCTCGCCGAGGCGGGCCTGTCCGTGCTCCTGCTCGAGCGCCTCGACCACACGGGCGGAGCGGCGATCAGCACGGAGGCGTTCCGGGGCCTGGGCGCCCGCTTGTCGCGCTACGCCTACCTGGTCTCGATGATGCCGGAGCGCATCGTGCGTGACCTCGCGCTGCCCCTCGAGCTGCGCTCGCGCGGCGTGGCGTCGTACTCCCCCACCGTCCGGGACGGCGGGCACGTCGGGCTGTTCATCGAGCACGGGGACGGCGAGGAGACCCGCGAGTCGTTCCGCGCCCTCACCGGCAGCGACGAGGAGTACGACGCCTGGCGCGCGTTCTACTCCGAGGTGGGTGCGATGGCCGCCGTCATCGCCCCCACGCTGACCTCGCCCCTGCCCCCGGCGCGCACGCTGCAGAAGCAGGTCGACCCCGGAATCTGGGACGCGGTGGTGCACCGGCCACTGAGCGAGGTGATCGAGCAGCGCTTCACCGACGACCTCGTGCGCGGCGTGGTGGCGACAGACGCGGTGATCGGCACGTTCGCCGGCCTCGACGACCCCTCCCTGGTGCAGAACCGCTGCTTCCTCTACCACCTGATCGGCAACGGCACCGGCGAGTGGAAGGTGCCGGTCGGCGGGATGGGCGCGGTGACCCAGGCGCTGCACCGCGCCGCCGTGGAGCGTGGCGCGGAGATCCTCACCGGGGCGGGCGTGAGCTCGATCCGCGGGGACGAGGACGGCGCCGAGGTCACCTGGGACACCCCGGGGCGCCGGCACTCGGTGCGCGCCCGGCACGTGCTGTCCAACGTCGCCCCGTGGGTGCTGCGAATCCTGCTCGGCGACGACCAGGAGGACCTCAAGCCCTCGGGAGCGCAGCTGAAGATCAACTTCCTGCTGTCACGGCTGCCGAAGCTGAAGAGCGGCGACGACCCGGCCAAGGCGTTCGCGGGCACCTTCCACGTCGCCGAGGAGTACTCCGCGCTCGCCCGCTCCTACAAGGAGGCCAGCTCGGGCTCGATCCCGTCCTCGCCGCCCGGCGAGTTCTACTGCCACTCGCTCACCGACCCCACGATCCTCGGCGACCTGGCCGACCAGGGCGTGCACACGCTCACCTACTTCGGGCTGCACATGCCCGAGGCGCTGTTCGCCGGCGACCTGGCCCGGCAGAAGGCGGAGGCGGTACGACGGGCGATCGCGGCGGTCGACGAGCACCTCGAGGAGCCGCTGATGGACTGCGTGCTCATCGGGCCCAACGGCAAGCCGTGCATCGAGGCCAAGGTGCCCCAGGACGTCGAGGCCGACCTCGCGATGCCCGGCGGCCACATCTTCCACGGAGACCTGTCCTGGCCCTGGGCGAGCAGCCGCGAGGCCCTCGACACCCCCGCCCAGCAGTGGGGCGTCTCCACCGACATCGGCTCGGTCCTGCTCTGCGGCGCCGGCGCCCGCAGGGGCGGCGCGGTCAGCGGTCTGGGCGGTCACAACGCCGCCCAGGCGGTGCTCGCCGCGAGGTGACCCAGGACACCGATCCTCGATTTCGTCGGCTGTCAGGTCGCTGCTAAGGTTCCACACGCTTCACGCGCCATTAGCTCAATTGGCAGAGCAGCTGACTCTTAATCAGCGGGTTCGGGGTTCGAGTCCCTGATGGCGCACAAACCCGCAGGTCAGGCGCCATCACGGTGCCTGACCTTCTTCTTTGGTCATGGTTTTGCCATGGTTTTCGTCCAGCCCGGCCGAATCCCTTAACGCGAGCTCCAGGGCGGCCGCGACCTGCGAGTCGACCGCGCGACGGCCGAGGTACACGTCCTGTGTCATCGACGGGCGCGCATGCCCGAGCTGGTCCGCCACCAAGCGAGCGGACAGCGCGGCTTCGTCGAGGATCGTCGCAGCGGTCTTTCGGAACGTGTGCGATGTGATCCACGCCAGCGTCTCCGCGCCCCGTGCCTCACGAAGTTCTCGGCGCACGTTGGCCGGGTCGCGGAAGCCGCCGAGCACGCTCGGGAAGAGCGGCTGGTCGAGCCGAGCGCCAGCCATGAACCGGCGCCTCAGGGTCGCCAGGGCGCTCGGTGGGAGCGGAAGCGTCCTCTCCCCTGCGCGACTCTTGGTCCGCTTCCGCAGCAACCCCTCCCCTTTG
>DASSLA010000159.1:0-2094 GCA_035689885.1 Marmoricola sp.
GAGCAGGGCGTCGCAGAGCTCGGTGGCGATCGCGATGCCCTCGGCGCGTACGGCGGCGGGGTCGTCCTTGAGCGGCTCGAGCCGGGCCAGCACCTCGTCGGGGATGTCGCGCCCGGAGAGCTCGACCATCTTCGCCATCGACCGGTAGTTCAGGATCGGCATGATGCCCGGGATGATCGGGAAGTCGACGTCGGCCGCGCGGGCCCGTTCGACCAGGGAGAAGTAGTCGCTGGAGCGCAGCACCATCTCGGTGATCGCGAACTCGGCGCCCGCGTCGCGCTTGGCCTTCAGCACCTCGACGTCCTCGTCGAACGACGCCGCGTCGCGGTGGCCCTCCGGGAAGGCGGCGACCCCGATGGACAGCTCGGCGCTGCGGTGGATGAACTCCACGAGCTCCGAGGCGTAGTCGAGGCCGCCCTCGGTCGGCACCCAGTCGGTGCCCGGGCCGCCGGGCGGGTCGCCGCGCAGTGCCAGCACGTTGCGCACCCCGGCGTCGCGCAGCGAGTCCAGGATGCGCTGCAGCTCCTCGGTGGTGTGCCCGACGCAGGTCAGGTGGGCCATCGGCAGCATCGAGGTCTCGCGGGCGATCCGCCCGGTGATCGCGACGGTGCGGTCGCGGGTCGTGCCGCCGGCGCCGTACGTGACCGAGACGAAGGTCGGGTTCAACGGCTCGAGCTCGCTGATGGAGCGCCAGAGCACCTCCTCGCCGGCCTCGTCCTTGGGCGGGAAGAACTCGAACGAGAACGAGCGGACGCCCCGCGTGAGCAGGTCCCCGATGCGCACACCCCTACCTGTGGTCATGTCCGCGAGGATACGGTCTACGCTCGCCGGGTGACCTCGCAGCACGCTTCGTGGGACGGCGTCTGGGACCCCGCCCGGTTCCGCGCCGACATCGAGGCGACGCTGCACGAGTTCGTCGTGCAGCAGGCCTCCTGGCTGCACTCCCTGGGGCCCGACGCGCGGGCCCTCGTCGAGCACGCGCGCACCAGCGTGACCGGCGGCAAGCGCTTCCGGGCGGCGTTCTGCTGGTGGGGCCACGTCGCGGTGAGTGAGCCTTCTGATCCTGCCGCGCTGCTGCGGGCGTGCGCGTCCCTGGAGCTGCTGCACGCCAGCGCGCTGGTGCACGACGACTACATGGACGCCTCGGACACACGTCGCGGACGACCGGCGACCCACCGTGCGTTCGGGCAGCTGCACCGCGACCGCGGCTGGGCCGCCGACCCGGAGCAGTACGGCGCGGCCGCGGCGATCCTCCTCGGCGACCTGCTGCTCAGCTGGTCCGACGAGCTGCTGCGCACCTGCGGACTGCCGGCGCAGCGGGTGCTCGACGCGCTGGGCTACTTCGACCTCACCCGCAGCGAGGTCGTCACCGGCCAGTTCCTCGACGTCTCCGCGCAGGCCCGGGGCGCCGCCGACGTGGACACCGCGATGACCGTGCTGCGCTACAAGTCGGCGAAGTACTCCATCGAGCGTCCGCTGCACATCGGCGCCGCCCTCGCGGGCGCCACCCCCGAGCACATCGCGCAGCTCAGCCGGTTCGGCCTCCCGCTCGGTGAGGCCTTCCAGCTGCGCGACGACCTGCTCGGTGTCTTCGGCGACCCCGACGTGACCGGCAAGCCGGCCGGTGACGACCTGGTGGAGGGCAAGCGGACCGTGCTGGTGGCGCTCGCGCTCGACGCGCTGCCGTCGGCGGATGCCAAGCATCTGGACACCAGCCTCGGCACCCCGCTCACCGAGGCCCAGGTCGCCGAGCTGCGCACCCTCATCGACTCCTCCGGCGCCCGCCAGCAGGTGGAGGCGGTGATCGGCCAGCTCACCGAGCGGTCGCTGCGGGCGCTCGACGCAGCCGACGTGACAGCGCATGGCCGGGCCGCGCTCAGTGCGCTCGCGGCAGAGGCGACCCAGCGCACCGTCTGACTGACCACACGGAACTGCCACTCCCCCCACGTTGCAACGGTGGGGAAGTGGCGGTTTCACTGGGCCGGCTCGCAGGGTCAACGCAACAACAGTGTGTTGATCAGTTCTGAGGGTGCAGCGTATTCGAGGCGTTTGCGGGGGCGGTCGTTGAACTGGTCCTGGACCCAGGCGAGGTCT
>DASSLA010000160.1:0-27956 GCA_035689885.1 Marmoricola sp.
GCGTGTCCTCGCACGCGTGCAGCTGCTCGATCGGCACGAACTCCTCCTGCTTGTGCGCCAGCATCGGGTCGCCAGGGCCGTAGTTGACCGCCGGCACGCCCAGGCCGGTGAACCGGGCGACGTCGGTCCACCCGAACTTCGGGTTGACCTTGCCACCGACCGCCTCCACGAATGCGCTCGCCGCGGGGACTTCCAGTCCAGGCAGCGCGGCTGGCGCCGAGTCGGTGACCTCGACCTCGAACTCGTCGAAGAACTCCTTGACGAACAGCTGTGCCTCCGCCTCCGAGCGATCCGGCGCGTAGCGGTAGTTGACCGTGACCACGCACTCGTCCGGCAGCACGTTGGTGGCCACCCCGCCGCTGATGTGCACGGCGTTGAGGCCCTCGTGGTACTCCAGCCCGTCGATGACCGGCTTGCGCGGCTCGTAGTCGCCGAGCCTGCGCAGCACCTCCCCCGCCGCGTGGATCGCGTTGCTGCCACGCCAGGAGCGCGCGGAGTGCGCCCGCTCGCCGCGGGTCGTGACGTCCACCCGCAGGGTGCCCTGGCAGCCGGCCTCGACGACCCCGTCGCTGGGCTCCATCAGGATCGCGAAGTCCGCCTGCACCAGGTCGGGACGCTGCGCGGCGATGATGCCGAGCCCGTTGTAGACGTCGTCGATCTCCTCGGCCTCGTAGAAGACGTAGGTGACGTCGCGGTTGGGCTCGACGAGGTCGTGCGCGAGCTTGAGCGCGACCGCCACCCCGCCCTTCATGTCACAGCTGCCCAGGCCGTGCAGCAGGGCGCCGTCGTTGCGCGCGGGCAGGTTGTCGTTGAGCGGAACGGTGTCGATGTGGCCGGCGACGACCACCCGTTCCGCGCGGCCGAGGTCGGTGCGCGCGACCAGGGAGTGGCCGATGCGGGTCACCTCGAGGTGCGGCAGCTGGCGCAGTGCTTGCTCGATCTCGTCGCAGAGTCGCTGCTCATTGCGGCTCACCGACTCGATGTTGACCACGGCCTCGGTGAGGGCGACGACGTCGGCTTCCAGGTCGAGTTGCATGCGAGTCATCCTGTCAGGCCGCGAGGGGCGGTTCGGCGTACACCCGCTTGGGTAGCCTGAACCGCATGTCCCAGCAGAGCCCTGACTCAAGCCTGCCCGGAAGCTCCGGTGCCGCCACCCACGCCTGGGGCCACGGCCTGGCCACGATCACCGATGACGGCACCGTCCTCGACACCTGGTTCCCCCGCCCCGCGCTGGGTGAGCACGATGGCAGTGAGGCACCCGAGGAGCTGCGCGGCCTCGAGGGCAAGGACGCGCGCCGTCGGGTGCGCACCGAGGTCGTCACCGTCTCCTCCGAGCTCGCCGAGCCGCCCGCCGACTCCTTCGACGTCTACCTGCGTCTCCACCTGATCAGCCACCGGCTGGTCCGCCCGCACGGCGTGAACCTCGACGGTGTCTTCGGCAAGCTCGCCAACGTCGTCTGGACCAGCGCCGGCCCGTGCGCCGTGGAGGGCTTCGAGGAGGTCCGCCTCGCGCTGCGCGCCGAGGGCCCGCTGCAGGTGTACGGCGTCGACAAGTTCCCGCGGATGACCGACTACGTGCTGCCCAGCGGCGTACGGGTCGCGGACGCCGACCGGGTCCGTCTGGGCGCCCACCTCGCCGAGGGCACCACGGTGATGCACGAGGGCTTCGTGAACTACAACGCCGGGACGCTCGGCGCCTCGATGGTCGAGGGACGGATCAGCGCCGGCGTCGTGGTGGGCGACGGGTCCGACATCGGCGGCGGCGCGTCGATCATGGGCACGCTGTCCGGCGGCGGCAAGGAGATCATCTCCATCGGTGAACGCTGCCTGCTCGGCGCCAACGCCGGCATCGGCATCTCGCTCGGGGACGACTGCGTCGTGGAGGCGGGCTGCTATGTCACCGCCGGCACCAAGGTGACCGTGAAGGACATCGACTCCAAGCCCAAGGTCATCAAGGCCGCGGACCTCTCCGGGGCCGACAACGTGCTCTTCCGCCGCAACTCGGTGTCCGGTGCGATCGAGGCCGTCCCGTGGAGCGGCGACGGCATCGCGCTCAACGCCGTGCTGCACGCCAACTAGTCGTGTCTCGGGACCGGATGGGGGCGACGTGCTCCCCGTGACGAGACGCGGTGGCAGGTGAGGATCGGCAAGGTCCTGGTGTTCCTGGTCGTGCTCGCCGTCGTGGTGGGCACCGGAGTGGCGCTCTGGCGCGGCTCCGGCCCGCTCCCCGACCCCGAGCAGTGCAAGGCACGACTGGGAGCCCACACGGTGGTGCTCTCCACCGAGCAGGCGGAGAACGCCTCGCTGATCGCCGCCATCGGGGTCGGTCGCGGTCTGCCCGCCCGGGCGGTGTCGATCGCCCTGGCCACGGCGTACCAGGAGAGCAAGATCCGCAACCTCGACCACGGTGACCGCGACTCGCTGGGGCTGTTCCAGCAGCGGCCCTCGCAGGGATGGGGCACACCCGAGCAGCTGCAGGACCCGCACTTCGCCACCCACGCGTTCTACGACGCGCTGCAGAAGATCGACGGCTACCAGGACATGCGGATCACCGAGGCCGCGCAGCGGGTGCAGCGGTCCGGGTTCCCCGAGGCCTACGAGGACCACGCCGCGGACGCTCGCACGCTGGCCTCCATCCTGACCGGCTTCAGCCCGGGCGGCCGGTTCACCTGCGTGGTCAAGGAGAGCGAGGAGCGGCAGACCGCCGCCGAGGTCCAGCGGCTGCTGGGGCGGACGTACGGCGAGCTCGACGTGCAGCGCACGGGCTCCCGGCAAGACCTCGCTGTGAGCGTCGGTGGTGACGAGTCCGGACGACGCCTGGGCTGGTCGGTGGCGCAGTTCCTGGTCGCGCACGGCGTACGCCTCCGACCCGCGCAGGTCGCCTACGACGGTCGCCAGTGGCGCACGGGCCGCCCCTCCGAGGACGGCTGGCAGGACGCCCCCCGGGCCGGCCGCGAGCGCGTCCGCATCTCGATGGGCTGACCGGGCAGCTCTGGTTGCCTGAAGTGCGCCGAGCGGGCAGTTCTGGTTGGTGGAAGTACGCCGAGCGGGCAGCTCTGGTTGGCCGGAGAAGCCCGCGAGCAACCCTTTGTGCCCGCTCGGCGAGTTCGGACCAACCATTTGTGCCCGGTCGGCGGGTTCGGAGCAACCATTTGTGCCCGGTCGGCAGGTTTGGAGCAACCAGAACTGCCCGGTCGGCGGGGTTCAGGCGAGGCGGGCGGCGGCGGCCTCGATGCGCTCGTCCGTGGCCGTGAATGCGACCCGGACGTGCTGCTCGCCGGCTCGGCCGTAGAAGGCACCGGGGGCGACCAGGATGCCGAGGCCGGCGAGGTGGTCGACGGTGTCCCAGCACGACTCCTCGCGGGTGGCCCACAGGTAGAGCGAGCCCTCGGAGTGGTCGATCCTGAAGCCCGCGCCCTCGAGGGCGGCGCGCAGCGTGGCCCGACGGGCAGCGTAGCGCGCGTGCTGCTCCTCGACGTGGGCGTCGTCGTCGAGTGCGGCCACCATCGCGTGCTGCTGAGGCGCAGGCATCATCAGGCCGAGGTTCTTGCGCACGGCGAGCAACTCGCCGACCACCTCGGGGTCACCGGCCACGAAAGCGCATCGGTAGCCGGCGAGGTTGGACCGCTTGGACAGCGAGTGCACCGTGAGGATGCCGTCGAGCGAGCCACCGTTGATGTCCTCGTGCAGCACGGAGACCGGCTCGGCGTCCCACGCGCACTCGAGGTAGCACTCGTCGGAGACGAGCAGGGCCCCCCGCTCGCGGCACCACTCCACCATCTTCCGCAGGTGGTCCGGCGGCAGGATCCGGCCCGTCGGGTTGCTCGGGGAGTTGACCCACACGATCGCCGGGTTGCGGGGGCCGATCGCGGTCATCGAGTCGGCCGCGAGGATCTCGGCCCCTGCCAGCGCCGCACCAACCTCGTACGTCGGGTAGGCCAGTCGCGGCTGCACGACCAGGTCGCCGGGTCCGAGGCCGAGGTGCGTCGGCAGGCCGGCGATCAGCTCCTTGGAGCCGACCGAGGGCAGCACGCTGCCCAGGCCCAGTCCGGTGACCCCGAACCGCCGGTGCAGCCAGTCGATGCAGGCCTGCCGGGTCTCGGGGAGCCCGATGGTGGTCGGGTAGCCGGGGGCGTCAGTGGCGCGTCGCAGCGCCTCCTGCACCACCTCGGGCGTGGGGTCGACGGGTGTGCCGACCGAGAGGTCGACGAGCCCGTGCGGGTGGGCACGCGCCCGCTCGGCGTACGCCGTGAGCTTGTCCCAGGGGAAGTCGGGGAGCCGGGACGAGACTCCGCCGCGCCCCCTGCGGGGTGATCGGGCCGGGTCAGGACCGGGACCCAAGTCAGTCCTGGTTCTGCGGCGGGAGCGCCTCGATCATCGGGTGGTCCTTGTCGATCTCACCCATCTTGGCCGCGCCGCCGGGCGAGCCGAGGTCGTCGAAGAAGTGGACGTTGGCGTCGTAGTAGTCCTTCCACTCCTCCGGGGTGTCGTCCTCGTAGAAGATCGCCTCGACGGGGCAGACCGGCTCGCAGGCACCACAGTCGACGCACTCGTCCGGGTGGATGTAGAGCATCCGCTTGCCCTCGTAGATGCAGTCCACCGGACACTCGTCGACGCAGGCGCGGTCCTTGAGGTCGACGCAGGGCTGGGCGATGACGTAGGTCACCAGGATCCTCCAGAGGTTCGGTCCGTCCCGGGCAGTGGCCAGCCTAGTATCCCACCGTGGCTGCGGATCACCTGCCCGAGGACCGACACGGGACGCCCCCAGGCCAGCAACCCCTGAGCCCGACACTGGGCCCCCACGTCGTGGGCCACCGGGTGGTGGTCCGTCGCGTGGTCCGGGGCGAGACCGGCCCGTCAGGAGGACCGGCGATGACCGACGTCCTCGGCACCTGCGAGTCCTGGGAGGACGGCGTCGTGACGGTACGACGTGAGGACGGCACGGAAGTCGAGATCGCGGTCGCCGACATCGTGTCGGGCAAGCCGGTCCCGCCGCGTCCGCGGCGGCGCCGAGGCCCCAGCTAGGGCAGGCAGGACGGGCGGTACGCCGGGTCGGCGGGCCCGGGCCTGCCCAGAGCGTTGAGGACCAGCCGGATCGCGGGCCCGTCGGTCGGGATCAGCACGTGCCCGGTGGCGTCGAACGGGCACTTGTCCTGCAGCGTCACGTTGGTGGTGCTGTCACCGGTGAGGTAGCCCGAGGTGTAGGGCAGCACCACGGTGTCGTAGCGGGTGACCACGTTGGTGTAGCTCACCGGACCGGGCGTCTCGTCGCCGGCGTTGAGGTTGCGCAGGAACTCCGAACCCGTCTGCTGCTGCCGGCACGCCGTGCAGAAGTGGTCGATCCCGGGGAACAGCGCCAGCGGCTGCGAGGTGCCGTGGTTGGACGGCGCCAGCCCCACCAGGTCGTCGACCTTGTCGGCCCCACCGAGGAACTTGATGTAGTAGCGCGGCATCATCCCGCCCTGGGAGTGACCCACCATCGAGACCTTTGCGGCGCCGGTCTCGGCGAGCACCCGGTCGACGAACGCGGACAGCTGCTCGGCGGAGCGCTCGATCGGGCCGGTGGCGCGATTCCCGTAGTCGAGGGAGAACCCGCAGTAGCCGGCGCGACTCATGCTCCACGACAGCCGGTCGAGGAGGCTGCGGGAGTCACCGAAGGTGCCGTGCACGATCACCACCGGGGAGGGGTGCTCGGCCGACGGCCGGCATGACCAGTCGTTGGCACCCGCGGTGGGCAGCGTGGGGGCGTCCTCCGCGCGGGCGGTTGACGCGGTGAGCAGCGTCGCCGCGACGACCAGCGCCGCCAGTGCTGCCAGGCTTCGGGACAGGTGATGGCGCATCAGGTCTCCTCGAGATCAGTCCTGTTGTGGCTTCTGCTTCGGCGGCGGACCGCACTTCACGATGTCACCCGGGATGTAGACGGTGCGGAACTTCTCCGTGCGCTGCACCCGGTCCGAGCCGACAGGGTGGAAGTACCGAAATACGTTGATGGTGAAACCTCGGGTCCCGGTCGCCTCCTCGCAGTCCTCCTCCGTGAGGTAGCGCGTCTTCGGCTCCCGGACGTCGGTGCGCGGCCCGTTGCGCGAGGTGATGTCCCAGCGCTTCGTGGAGTACATCGAGACGGTCGCGGACCCCTCGCCGCCCGGGGCGGACTTCTTCACGCTCGCCTTGATGAGTACGCCGTACGGCGTGGTGTTCTTGAACTTCAGGTCGACACTCGGCCACGCCACGGTGGCCTCGCGCCCGACCGGATAGCGGTCGATGTAGACCGAGTGGGGCTTGTGCTCGACGTCCTCGAGCCCGGCGAAGAACATCGCGTTGAACGTCGTCGTGGCGATCTGCGAGACGCCACCGCCGAAGTCCTTCTTGAAGATGCCGTCGGAGATGATGTAGCCCTCGGTGAACCCGTTGGCGGCGGTGCGCTCCCCTACCGTCTCGTTGAGGCTGAACGTCTCCCCCGGCTTCAGCAGGATGCCGTCGATCAGCTCGGCGGCCCGGGTCAGGTTGACGTTGCGGTACTCCGCATAGGGGAACCGTGTCGTGGCCGTGCTCACCCGGCGCCTGACCTTCATCGCCCGGGCCTCGGCCGTGGTGAACGCCGGCTTGGTCACCTTGCCCTCGACCGCGAGCCGCCGCTGGGCTCCGCGCTGCACGGCGACGTCGGCGAACCTGCTCTCGATCTCTGCGGGGTCGAGCTCGACGCCGACCTTGGCCGGGACGATCCGCGGCCTGCCGTCGACGACCTCGATCCGGGCGTCCTTGGGCTCGGTGCCGACCGTGGCCATCACCGGCTCGAGCGCCTCGAGCATCTTCTTGCCGTCGACGCGCGGCACCAGCTCGCCCTCGTCGGGGATCATCGACAGGCCCGCGGCGAACAGCTGCGGCGGCGCCTGCACCCGCTGTCCGGCCAGCACGAGGGTGACCGGTCCGGACATCGCCGGGCGGGCGAACTCGACCATCGCCCGCCTTACGGCCTCGTCGTCGACGTAGGGGTCACGGGTCTGGGTCGGAAGCTTGCGGGAGCCCTGGTGGAGGAACTGCCCTTCCAGCAGGGCCTGGGCGGCGCTGCGGGACACCACCGTGCCCGGCCGGGACCGGACCGGGATCGCTCGCCCCTCGCGGAACACGATGTTGCCCTCGACCGGCCGCTGTCCCAGCGAGCGGTTCAGGCGGTCGAGCACCGCCTGCATCTTCTGCTGGTCGACGGTCACCTCGGCGTCGTGGTCGCGGCCGCCGATGAGGACCTGCCAGATCCGACGGGGGCCGAAGGTGCCGCCCCCCGTGGCGTGCTCGACCGAGGCCGCGTGGTCGACGGCCAGGCCCGCGTCGGCCGGCGCGATCTCCGCGCTCCGGCCGTCACCGAAGGCGACGCGGATCGGTTCGCGCTCGCGCTCGGCCAGGCCCTCGCGCACCTTCTGCTCCGCCTCGTCGGCGTCGAGGCCGGCGATGCTGATGCCCTCCACGGCCGCGTTGCGCGGAGCGGTCTCACCAGCGTAGAGCGCGATGCCGACGTAGGCAGCGCCCAGCAGCACCAGCAGTCCCAGGATCGTGAAGCCGGCGACCTTGCCCCCGAGGCCGGGGGCCTCGTCGCGTCGTCCCACGCTCACTCCAGCCCGGCGAACAGGTCGTGCTCCAGGCCGTCGTCGCCGAGCGGCCCACGCACCCCCTTCGCGATCCGGAAGTACTCCGAGCCCCAGATGGCGTTGCCCTGGTTGTTGGACAGCGCGAAGAACGGCCCGTCGACCTCGATCTGGGTGGCGTGGGCGCGCATGGCGTCCATCTTCTTCTCGACGTGGGCGTCGGCCTCGACCACCGCGGAGAGGTCCGCGTCGTCGACCATGAACTTCGGCAGCGGGCCGTCGGGGTCCATCCCCTCGAAGGTGGTGGTGTCGCCGGCCTCGCGGAGCGCCCGCAGCCCGTCGCGCATCTTGGTGGCCGACATGGCGCCCCAGTAGATCTTGGCAATGTCGTGCGCCTCGCCGAGGTCGCGGCGGTAGCTCTCGACCGCGGCCAGCGAGGCGGCGTACGTCGCGACCCGGTGGGCCTGGATGTGGTCGGGATGGCCGTAGCCGCCGAACTCGTCGTAGGTGATCATCACCTGCGGACGCACCTCGCGGATCACCTCGACCAGGCGAGTGGCGGCCTCGGTCAGGTCGGCGTTCCAGAACGCGTTGTCGTGCACGTCGTCGGCCGGGACGGCGTGGCCGTCCTCGTGCCACTGCATGCCGGAGTCACGGTAGCGCTTGAACCCGCCGAGGTAGCGGTGGTCGGTCACGCCGAGGATCTTCATCGCGTTGTGGAGCTCGATGCGGCGCTGGTCCGCGAGGGTGTCGTCCTTGTCGGCGGCCATGTGGGCCATCTCGGGCACCAGGATCTCGCCCATCTCCCCGCCGGTGCAGGTCACCAGCGTCACCCCGACGCCCTCGGCGACATAGCGCGCCATCGTGGCGCCCTGCCCGATGGACTCGTCATCGGGATGGGCGTGCACGAGGAGGAGGTGCTTGTCCATGCCCCGAAGCCTAGGCGTCCGGTCCCACGCTTCCCCGAGGTGGCCTCTTGACCCGCCGGGGTGCGTCCGGGAGCTCGAGCGGAGTGGGAGGCGCGGGGGGCGGGTTCTGCTCGAGCCAGCCGTCGTACTCCTCGACCAGCAGCTCCAGCAGCAGCTCGGGAGCGTCGGTCGTCACCGCCCAGGGGTGGTCCTCGTCGTCGTCCTCCCCGGCGTAGCGGACCCGCTCGACGTCGGCGTCGTAGCCCTCGCGCCGCAGCCGCGCGACGGCGGCCTCCGCGTCGTCCTCGTCGAAGAACACGCCCTTCACGGCTCGAGCACCTCCCGCAGGCGGGGCAGGAACGGCAGGTCGGCAGGCAACCAGCCCACGTCGTCGAGCTCCTCCGCGCGCAGCCAGCGGACGGCGTCGTGCTCGGTCGGCACGGGGTCGCCGTCGACCAGGCGTGCCGTGGCCACCCTGAGCGACAGGCCGGTGGAGATGGCCGAGGATCCGTCGAGCCAGCCGGTGACCTCGACGGTGCAGCCGAGCTCCTCGGTGATCTCGCGGACCGCGGCCGCAGCCGGGTCCTCACCGGTCTCGACCTTGCCCCCGGGCAGCTCCCAGCCCCCGGCGAGCTCGGGTGGGGTGGCGCGACGGGCGGCCAGCACCCGGCCGCGGTGGAGCAGCGCCACTCCCACCACGTGCTGTACCTCGACCCGCATGGGCCGGAATCTAGGTGGTTACGTTGACCCGGTGAGCCACGACCCCCTGTCGACCATCCACCTGCGGCGCACGCAGGAGAACGTGGAGGAGATCGCGGAGGCGACCCGACGGTGGGGCCGCCGGGTGGGGATCGACGGGGTGATCGCCGACCTCAACCGCTCGGCGCAGCAGGTCCCCGTGCCCGGCCGGGCGGTCGACTGGGGCTTCCGGTGGAACGAAGACGACCTTCGCTCCCAGCGGTGGTGGCCACAGGGGATCACCACGTCGGCCGACGCCAACGACGACGAGGACGTCGCCGGCCACCGGCTGCTGGTCACCAGCTGGTACAGCAAGGACATGGGCGGGGACAACCACGGCAGCCGGGTCACGGTGGTCGACCTCGACACCCTCCGCTACCGCCACGTGCTGCTGGTCGTGCCGACGAGACGATTCGGCCGGGTCACCCTGCAGCCGCTGCTCGCCCACGCGGGAGGACTCGTCTGGTACGGGCACTACCTGCACGTCGCCGGCACACGGCGCGGCCTCTTCACCTGCCTGTTCGACGACCTGATCCGGGTGGACTCGACCGAGGACACCTTCGGCTACCGCTACGTGCTGCCGGTGCGGTTCGCGTACGACGCCGCGGCCACCGACGGCGTGGAGCCGATGCGCTACTCCTTCCTCTCCCTCGACCGGGGCACCGAGCCGCCGCACCTGGTGGCCGGGGAGTACGCCCGCGGGAAGATGACCCGACGCCTCGTCCGCTACGCCCTCGACCGCGAGACCCGGCACCTCGCGGCGCACGAGGACGGCACCTCCCGACCTGCGGGGCTCGACGAGGGCGGGGTCGGGCACATGCAGGGCGCCACGATCGTCCGGGACACCTGGTACGTCACCAACAGCCGTGGCCGGTGGGGGCTGGGCACGGTGCGGGTCGGCCGGCCCGGGAAGTGGCGGGCATTCCGCAAGGCCATCCCCGTGGGCCCGGAGGACATCTCCTACTGGCCGTCGACCGACCGGCTGTGGTCGGTGACGGAGTACCCAGGGCACCGCTACGTGTTCTGCATGGCCAGGTCCACCTTCGACCACTGAGGGGCGCCGAGCTCAGGGGGCGACCGTCTCCTGCTGGAGCGCGAGCTCTTCGAGCGTCGGGCACCCGGGCGGCACCGTCGGCAGGCCGTCCGGTCCTAGCGGGAGCTCGGGGAGCTCCGTCCCGGGCGTCAGCGTCGGGCACGTCGGCGGTGGCTCGGTCGGGGTCGGGTCAGGCGTGGGGTCCGGCGGCGGGGGCGGCGGGTCCTGCGCGGGAGGAGGCTCAGACGCCGGGGGCGGTTCCTGCGCGGGCGGGGGCGCGGGCGTCGGGTCGGGGCTCGTGGTGGGACCGGGGTCCGGTGTCGACGGGGTGCTCGGGGTCGGGTCCGGAGTGGCTCCGGGGGTGGACCCGGGAGCGGACCCGGGAGTGGACCCGGGAGTGGACCCGGAGCCGGCCGCGGGGGTGGATCCTGGTGTCGGCGTCGCCCCGGGAGTGCCGGGCGCCGACGGAGTCGGGCTCGCCGACGGCGACGGGCTGAGCTGCGACAGCGGGATCACGCCGCTCGCGCTCGCGGGCACCGGCGTGGTCGTGCCCACCAGGGCGGGAGCGGTGGTCGCCAGCGCGGTGGGCCTGGCCGAGGCGGGCTCCGACTGAGAGACGAAGCTCCCCAGGGCCATCGCCATGGTCGCCGTCACCGGCGCGAAGCCGGTGATCTGGTCGTTCTTCTCGAAGGCTGCGCGCCAGGCGAGCACCTCGCGCAGGTACGCCCGCGAGCCGTTGTAGGCCAGGACGGCCTCGTTGACGTCGGCGGCATCGGCGAGATCCCGGCTGCCGGCGCAGAGGTAGACCATCGCGCCACCCGCGGCGTCGTACGCGTTCTGCGGGTCACGGACCCCGTCGACGTCCATGTCGACCCCCACGAGGCGCCAGGCCGCGGGGACCAGCTGCATCGGGCCGAGGGCGCGGTCCCACTTCTTGTCGGTGTCCAGCAGGCCGGCGTCGGTGTCCGGGAAGGCGCTGTACGGCGAGCCGTCGAGCGGCGGGCCGATCAGCGGAGGCACGACCGTCCCGGCCTCGTCGATCGGCAGGCCCTCGAGGTTGTTCGACTCAACCTGCCCGATGGCCGCGAGCAGCGGCACGTCCACGCGGCAGCTGGCGGGGGCGACGGTCACGGCGCGCCAGTAGGCGTCGAGGAGCTCGTTGGGCAGCTCGACGTCGCTCCGGGGAAGCGAGGCCGAGGTGGGGTGCCATCCACGCGAGTTCAGGTTGGTCGCGCTCCGGACCTGCACGGCGTCGCGCAGGGCGGGCAGGGATGCCAGCGTGGCGGTCTCGACCTGCTCCGGAGTGACCTCGGCCTTCGCATCCCGTTGGTCGTCCGGGAGGATCGCCCGGGCGGCGTTGCCGGTGGACAGCAGCACCAGTGCCAGGAGGCAGGCAGCGGCAGAGCGGATCACGGGACTCGTCACGAGCCGAGTCTCTGTTCGACGCGTGGAAGGATCGTAAAACCGCACGCCAGCCACGGTACGGCGGCCCCGCCGGACTCGGACCTCGCGCGAGAAACGGGGTCCGAGGCGGGCCCGGTGGTCTGGTCCGGTGACTGGTCCGGCCTCAGGTCCCGCGCGGCAGCAGGGCCAGCTGGCGCGACTGGGCGACCAGCGTCCCGGTGGAGTCCCACACCTCGCAGTCCTCCTCGAAGTGGCCTCCGGACACGTTGCGCGTCGCGTGCCGCACGACGGCCCACCCCGGGGCCGGACGCGCCCGCACGTGCACGGTGAGCTCCAGCGTCGGCGCCCACCCGGGCAGGCCCAGGTCGAAGGTCACCGGCGGGAGCGCGTCGACGACCATGAGCAGGGCCACCGGGTCGAGCGGGCGGTCGTCGACCAGCCGGAACCAGCCCTGGATCACGCCTTCGCCGCTGGGCTTGCCGACCGCCCACCCCACGTGAGCCGGGTCGAGCCGCGTGCCGAACCGCTCGAGCAGGGGTGCGACGCGGCGTACCTCCTCCGGCGCCATGCGGGAGTCGACGCACGCCTCGATCGGCGGGAGGTCCGGCGGTGTCATCTGCCGGTCGACCGAGACGTCCGGTTCGAGGGTTCCGTACACGGCGAGGGCGGTGATCCGCTCCACCTCCTGGCCGTCCTGCTGCTGCACCAGGCTGGCCGCGACCGTCGTACGCCGGCCGCCGACCCGGATCGTGCGCACCCGGACCAGGGCCGGACCCGGCACCGAGGGGGACAGGTAGTAGGAGCTCACGCTGACCGGGTCGACCTGTCCCGAGGCGCCGACCTCGGCCCGGATCGCGGTGCCGATCACGGCGAGCAGGTAGCCACCGTTGAGGCCGCCGCCCACGATCCAGCCCGGGTCGAGCTCGGCGGCGTACTCGCCCTCACCGGTGGGGGTGACGGCCACGGCGCGATCGAACTCGTAGTCCATGGGCCGGGAGCCTACGGACGCGGTCGTGGCCCGCTCATGCGGGTGCGGCGTAGCCCTCGGGTCTTCCCCACGTGGGGCCGCGCGAGCTCCCGGAGGCGACCACCGGACAGTGCGTGCCGACGAAGTTGGTCGGCATGCAGCGGTTGCAGTGGATGCACAGCGACGGGGTCGACGAGTCGGCGCGCACCCGGTTGACCAGGTCCGGCTCGCGCAGCAGCGCCCGGGCCATCGCGACCAGCTCGAAGCCCTCCTCCATGGCGAGGTCCATGGAGGCCCGGTCGGTGATCCCGCCCAGCAGCACCATCGGCAGCGAGATCTCCGCCCGGACCCGGCGGGCGTCCTCGAGGAGGTAGGCGTCGCGGTAGGGGTACTCCCGGATGAACTGCCGGCCGACCAGCCGCATCAAGGTACGCACCGGCTGCGGCATCACCCGCACGAACTCGTCGACCGGGGCGCCTCCGCGGAACAGGTACATCGGGTCGAGCAGCGAGCTGCCGGCGGTCATCTCGAAGGCGTCGACGGTGCCGTCCTGCTCGATCCAGCGCGCGGTCCGGATCGACTCCTCGAGGGTGATGCCGCCGCGCACCCCGTCGGTCATGTTGAGCTTGGTCAGGATCGCGATGCGGTCCCCCACCGCGTCGCGGACCGCGCGCAGGATCCCCCGCGCCACCTTGGCCCGGTTGGCCAGCGAGCCGCCGTACTCGTCCTTGCGGTGGTTGATCTTCGGGCTCAGGAACGCACTCGCGAGGTAGCTGTGCCCGAGGTGGACCTCGACCGCGTCGAAGCCGGCCTCGATCGCCCGGAGGGCGGCGTCGGCATGGGCGCGGGTGATCCGGTCGATGTCGGCGACGGTGGCCTTGCGCGAGATCCCACCGGACATGTTCGGGAAGCGCGTGCTCGGCGACAGCGCGGGCAACCCGTTGCCGCGGGGGTCGGCCACCGGACCTGCATGGCCGATCTGGGCGGAGACAGCCGCCCCTTCGGCGTGCACGGCGTCGGTCAGCGCCCGCAGGCCGGGCATCGCCTGGTCGGTCCACAGGATCTGGTCGGGCGCGGTCCGCCCGTCGGGCGCGACGGCGCAGTAGGCCACGGTGGTCATCGCCACGCCGCCGGCGGCGAAGGACCGGTGGAAGTCGACCAGGTCGGTGGTCACCCGCGAGGCGTGGCTGAGTCCCTCGTACGTCGCCGCCTTGATGATGCGGTTGCGCAACGTCAGCGGGCCGATCCGGGTCGGCGAGAAGACGTCCGGAGCGCTTTCTAGAACGTGTTCCACCGCGCCAGACTAGCCGGACCTCGGCTCACTCCCGCATGGTGAGCATGGCTGCGGTGGCCTGCTCGAGCTGGTCGAGCAGCCGGTCGAGCTCGCCGGCCCGACGCTCGATCGGGGTGAAGACGTCGCCGTCCCAGTCGCCGAAGTTGAGCAGCGAGACCTGGCGCCGGATGGTGAACATCACCGTGGCGGCGAGGATCATCCGCCACTGCTCGACCGCGCGGGTGCCGCCGTCGAAGCCGTAGCCGACGAAGCCGACCGCCTTGTTGTTCCACTCCGGGTAGAGCACGTCGACGGCGTTCTTCATCGCGGCCGGGACGCCGTGGTTGTACTCCGGGGTGACCCACACGAAGCCGTCGAGCTCGTCGACCTTGCGACTCCACACCCGGGTGGCCTCACGCTCGTACTGCCGGTTCGCGGCCCCGGCGTCGACCGCCTCGTCGAGCAGCGGGAGGTCGTAGTCGGCGACCTCGAGGAGCTCGTACTCCGCACCGCTGCGCTGCTTCGCCGCGTCGTACACCCAGCGTCCGACGGCGCTGCCCTTGCGCCCGGGCCGGGTCGAGCCCACCACGATCCCGATCTTCACGGATGTCCTCCTCGTCGGATACGTTCGGTATTGCCTGATCACCAGGGGGGTGGGAGATGGCGACTGGGAGTGCCGTGCCGGAGCCCGTCATCAACGACGTCCTCGACATCCTGTCCCACCCCGGAGACAGTGAGCTCGACGAGATCGTCGAGCTGGTGGCGCGCACCTGCGAGGCCGAGGCCGCCGGCATCACCGTCCTCAAGGACGACGAGTACCAAGCCCTCATCACCCACGGCATCCTGCCACTGACCTGCCCGGCCGACGACACCTTCTGCCAGTTCACGATGACCACCGACGGGGTCTACGCCATCGAGGACGCGCGCCAGGACCCACGCTTCACCGACATCGGCTGGGTGGACGGACGTCTCGCCCACGTGCGCTTCTACGCCTCCGCGCCGATCTACGCCTCGGCCGGCCACATGGTCGGCCGGCTGTGCGTCATCGACTCCGCTCCCAAGCAGCTCTCCCGGCTGCAGCTGCGTTCCCTGGAGATGTTCGCCTTCAGCATCACCAAGCTGATCGAGCTGCGCCTGCTGCAGCGCACCCGCGCCCTCACCGCCCGTGAGGGGCGGCACGCCGCGGACACGGTGGTGGGCCAGCTCGCCGCCGAGCTCACCCACGACCTGCGCGTGCCGCTGGCCGCCATCGTGGCGAGCATCGAGATGCTCGAGGAGGCGCTCGAGGAGCACCCCGACCCGGCCGCCGAGCCCCTGATGGAGCGGGCCATGCGCTCGACCGAGCGGATGGCGCGGATGCTGGACCAGAGCATGCGGTTCCGTGGCCGGACCGGACAGAGGCACCTCGATGCGGTCGACCTCGGTCAGGTCGCCCACCAACTGCTCCACGACTCGGCGCACATGCTCGAGTCCGCCTCCGCCTCCGTGCAGCTCGGCGAGCTGCCGGTGGTGCGGGCGGACGCCGACGAGATGTACTCGGTGCTGCAGAACCTGCTCACCAACGCGGTGAAGTACACCCGTCCCGGGGTGCCGCCCGAGGTGCGGATCCGCGCGCGACCCAGCGCGGACGGGTGGCGGGTGTCGGTGATCGACAACGGCACCGGTATCCCCGAGGACCAGCGGGTCGACGTCTTCTCCCTGTTCACCCGTGCCACGGGGGCGGTGCCCGGCCACGGCATCGGGCTGGCCACGGTTGCCCGGCTCGTGAAGAACCACGACGGGAGGGTGGGGATCGACTCGGTGCCGGCCGGCGGCTCCGAGGTGTGGTTCGAGATCCCCTCGAGGCCCTGCCCCTAGAACCTGCAGAGGCTGCGTCTGGCCAGCTGCAGCCCTGGCCACTCGAAGGCCGTCACGCCGGCCGTCAGCGGTTTGCGGGTCCCTTCGGCGTACGGACGTGAGCCGGACTCGCTGGCCACCCACAGCCGGCGACTGGTGAGGTCGATGCCCTCGGCGCCGGGCACGATCGCAATGCGGCGTCGTGGCGTCACCAGCTCGCCACACTTCAGGTTCGATCGGGCCAGGTAGAGGTCCCCCTCAGAGTCCAGGGTCGCGCCCTGGACGTGCGTCGGGATGCGGGTGCGCACCGCTGCTCCGAGCTGCTTGCGGCCCTTGTCCCGTCGGGCGAGTTCGAGGACTCCCTCGCGGTGGAGCGCGCGGAACGGGAACCAGTGGATCCGGGGACGGCCGGACTCCTGGAAGGGGACGATGCCCAGCAGCTTCGACGTGGCGACCACCGTCGATCCGCGCACCGGGGACTCCAGCCGCCACACGCGAGTGGCCCGGATGGTGCGGCTCCGGATCGTCGAGTCCACGCGCCAGAGCCGGTTCTTCTCGACGATCCACAGCCACTTGCCGCGCTTCAGGACGCCACCGCCGTGACGGCAGTAAGTGGCAGGGCGGGTGCCGACTCGGCCGACGATGCCCTGCCGGCTGAGCTGGCGCCCGGTGCGGACGTCGATCCTCAGCAGCCGACACGGCCGCTCCCCGTAGCCCTCGCTGTACAGGAAGCCGGTCATCCACGCGGTGGAGCCGGCGACTGCCAGGCCTTGTGGGACGAACCGCTTCCGCGGCTTCGGGATCCACGTCGCGTGGCAGACCCGCTTGTGGTTGCGGTGCACCACGAGCTTCTTCCGCGTGTACGCCGGGCCGGGCCCCTTCACCTCACGGTGCTCGACGCCGTCGCACTGGAAACGCTTCTGCCGGGGTTGCCGTACGGTCTGGGTCGCGGCAACCGCGGTGGTGTCGACCACCTCGGTCCGCTTCGTCGCCGCGGCGGGACCGCTGCCTGGCCGCGACGACTCGCCGGCCGCCAGCAGGACCACCAGCGCCGCCGTCAGGACCACCCGGAGCCCGCGCAGAAGCATCGCTCGACGCTAGCGCCGGTCGGCCGATGAGCTGCGGACGGTGGACCGGTGGGCGTGCCGCCGCGCCGCTGCGGTTGGCCGATGGTCCTAGTCCTCTGGTGCCCGCTTCGTCCCCGGGTCACCATCGGTGCATGACGTCAGGCGCACACCCCCTGAGCGTGGGCGCGATGAGCGGCGGCCGCCGACGCATCGTGGTGCTGCGGCACGGACGCACGGCGTGGAACGTCGAGCGACGCTTCCAGGGCCGCACCGACGTCCCCCTCGACGACGTCGGCACCGAGCAGGCCCACGCGGCCGGGGAGCGGCTGGGACGGCTCGACCCGACGGTGGTGGTCTCCTCGGACGCGACCCGCGCCGCACAGACAGCAGAGGCGCTCGCGAAGCACGCGGGCGTGCCGCCCGTCCTCGACCCACGCCTGCGGGAGGCCGACATCGGCTCGTGGGAGGGTCTCACCCGCGAGGAGGTGCAGGGGCGCTTCCCCGAGGAGTACCACCGCTGGCGCCTGGGCCACGACGTCCGTCGCGGTGGCGGGGAGACCTACGCGGACGTGGCCAGGTGGGCCCTGCCGGCCATCGAGGCGGCACTGGAGCACCTGCCCGGCGGCCACACGCTCGTCACGGTCACCCACGGAGGCACCGCCCGCGCCGTCGTCGGGCATCTCCTCGGACTGCCCACGACGGCCTGGCGCAGCCTCGGCAGCCTGGCGCACGGCCGCTGGGCCGTGCTCGAGGAGACCGTCTTCGGGTGGCGGCTCGACGAGCACAACGTCAGGCCGCGGCGTACGCCGAAGGGGTGAGGGTCACACGTTGAACCTGAACGATCTCGTGGTGCTTCGGTGCTTGTAGGTCATCGGACCATGATCAGACCTGCGAAAAACGCGTGTGCGAGGCCGTCGGACGTGGTCGGCGAGCCTGGTCTCGGCCGGAGGATCCTGTGGACTTCCGTTGGATCACCTCGCGACGACCTCGCTCGCGCTCGGCAGCCAGCAGCTTTCTCCCGGGAGTACGTTGGTGGTGACTGACCGGGGACGTGACTTCCGTCCGGAGGGTGTCCCGGTCGAGAGGCGGGCGTCATGTCGACGTCGAACAGTCCCAGCATCGTCCCCGAGGTCGCTGTGCCTGGTCGCGCTCCGTTGCGGCTGCGCATGGCGGAGCACCCGGGCAGCGGACATCTGGATGGCGGCTGGTGGCCGCACAGCCGCGATCTGGCAGTCGAGCTGGCCGACCTGGCCGACCACTTCCCTCCGCGGTCGGGACGGATTGTCCGTGCCCTGATCTCGCCCCCCGACTGGGACCCTGCTCCGCGCCGCATCGCGGTCGCACGGGGCTACGTGACGGTTGGGTCGTTTCCGCGCGACGACACCCACGTCATCCTCCTCACGACCTCGGACCGGACGGTGCTGTGCATGCTGGTGGTGCCTCCCGGTTTCACCCGTGATCAGGGCGATGAGGCCCTCTTGGCCTCGGCCACCGCTGGCAACGCGCACTCGGCCACGGACCTCCTCGAGGAGGTCACCAACCAGCCGGCCACGGATCCGATCGACCACTGGACCGACGACGGCGGTTCCTGGTGGGGAAGAGGCCGCGTTGTGCCCTCGTTCCGGACAGGCGGGTCACCGTGGCCTACCTGATGCTCTACGGGAACGGCTGGACGCAGCGTTGGGGGATCGCCTCGGGTCTGGAGGAGCAGGTGCGCGCACAGCTCTTCCAGGTCGGCACGGCCACGACGGGCAAGCTCGCCGTCGTCGATCCCGGGTCCGATTCCGAGGCGACGCTCGTGGTCGCGTGGGCGCACGTCGCGGCCGCCGTGGTGGTCGACGGATCATCCGGCGCCGAGGCCGGCGACTCGACCGGCCAGTACGCCTGACGACGAGGGACGACCATGAAGTTCATCATCGAGACGAACCTGGCGAGCAACCCGGCGTGGTGGCTCGTCGATGACGACGAGCACGTCATGGCCTGGGCCGGGCGGACCTTCGCCAGCCTCGCCTACGCCGATCAGGCGGCCCATGACTTCCGGGTGAGTGCCGAAGATCCCGACTATCGGGTCAACACCAGATCCGGTCGGGACTGGCAATGGGCTGCGTGGGATCCGGAAGGCGTCCGAGTAGCCGTGTCCGGCGACTGGTTCCCCAGCGAGGAGGCCGCGCGCGACGCCGCCCGTCGGGTGCAGCAGCAGGCCTGCACCGCGATCGGCCCGTGACCATGGTCGACATCGTGCTCCGGGTCCGGCTCGTGGGTGGGGGCAGCATGGATGTCACCTACGAGCATCGTGCGTCCGGGAGCGACGCCGAGGTGATCGACCACGTCGTCACCACCCTGTCGGACGATGCGGGCGTGCTTCGCTGCCGGCATGGCGATCGGCTGTTGGTGTTGTTCGCGCGAGGTGTCTGTGCGGTGGAAGTGGCACCACGAGGGGCTGTGCTGTGACTGAGCAGGCCGCCGCGGGTCCTGGCCCGCCGGCTTGGGCCCTGGAGGCTGCACGCTCCGAGCTGTACGACCTCCCGGGAGACTCGGACCTGGTGCGGGCGCGTGCGTGGCAGCTCGTGAACGAGCGGGCGACGCTGGACCACGAACGCCATGACGAATTCGACGACCCCGACTACGGCGGCGAAGGCTGACGCAGCAACGGATCCGCGGCGTCTCCCCCGACAGGGTCGGCATCCCCTTGTGGGAAGGAGCGAACGTGCACCCCAGGTGGACGCCCACGCGCGGAGTCACACGTTGAAGCGGAACTCGACTACGTCCCCGTCCTGCATGACGTAGTCCTTGCCCTCCATGCGCACCTTGCCGGCGGACCGGGCGGCGTTCATCGAGCCGGCCTCGACGAGGTCGTCGAAGGAGACCACCTCGGCCTTGATGAAGCCCTTCTGGAAGTCGGTGTGGATCACGCCGGCGGCCTCCGGGGCGGTGGCGCCCTTGCGGATCGTCCACGCACGGGCCTCCTTGGGCCCGGCGGTCAGGTAGGTCTGCAGGCCGAGGGTGTCGAAGCCGACGCGGGCCAGCACGTCGAGACCGGGCTCGTCGACGCCCATCTCCGCGAGCATCTCGCGCGCCTCCTCCTCGTCGTCGAGCTCCACCAGCTCGGCCTCGAACTTGGCGTCCAGGAAGATCGCCTCGGCCGGATCCACGAGGTCCTGCATCCGCTTCTTGAGCTCCTCGTCGGCCAGCTCGTCGGCATCGCAGTTGAACACGTAGATGTAGGGCTTCGCGGTGAGCAGCGACAGCTCGCGCACCAGGTCGCGGTCGATGTCGGTGGAGATGATCGGCGTACCGGCCTCGAGGGCGGCCTGCGCCTGCTTGGCGGCCTCGACCATCGGCGCCACCTCCTTGCGGCCCTTGGCCTCCTTCTCCAGACGCGGGATCGCCTTCTCGACCGTCTGCAGGTCGGCGAGGATCATCTCGGTCTGGATCGTGGAGATGTCGGACTCGGGGTTGACCTCGCCGTCGACGTGGGTGACGTCCTCGTCGCGGAAGACGCGGGTCACCTGGCAGATCGCGGCGGACTCGCGGATGTGGGACAGGAACTTGTTGCCCAGCCCCTCACCCTTCGAGGCACCGGCCACGATGCCGGCGATGTCGACGAACTCCACGGTGGCGGGCAGCTGTCGCGCCGAGCCGAAGATGTCGGCCAGCCCGGCCAGGCGCGCGTCGGGCACGCCGACGACCCCGACGTTGGGCTCGATCGTGGCGAAGGGGTAGTTCGCCGCGAGCACGTCGTTCTTGGTCAGCGCGTTGAAGAGGGTGGACTTGCCCGCGTTGGGGAGGCCGACGATTCCGATGGTGAGAGCCACGGGCGGAGCCTACGTGCCGAGTCGAGTGCTGGGCCAAACGGGCGAAGGGGCCACTTCAGCACTCAACCCTCAGAGTTGTGCGAGGCCGGTGACGTCCATCACCAGCTGGCCCTCGTCGTCGGAGGACGCCAGGTCGACGGTCGCGGTGATCCGCCAGTCGTGGTGCCGCTCCGGGTCGCCCAGGATCTGCTGGACCTCCCACGTGGGGCCGGTCTCCTCGATGAGCAACATGTGCGGCCCGCGGGCGTCCGGACCGGTGTCGATGCTGTCGTGCTCGGCGAAGTAGTCCTCCAGCGCCGTCCGCCACCGCTCGGCGTCCAGCCCCGAGGCGGCCTCCGCGTCGAGCTCCGCCAGCTCCTGCCACGCGTTGCGCGCGGCGAGCTCGACCCGGCGGAACATCGCGTTGCGCACCAGCACGGTGAACGCCCGCTCGTTGGCGGTGATCCGTTCCGGCTCGGGCGGCAGTACGTCGGGGGCTGCCTCGTCCCGGATCCGGTCGGGACTGCTCAGCTGCTCCCACTCGTCGAGCAGGCTGGAGTCGGTCTGGCGCACCACCGCACCGAGCCACTCGATGATGTCGTCGAGCTCGTCCGTGCGGACACGGTCCGGGACTGTCTGTCGCAGCGCCCGGTAGGCGTCGCCGAGGTAGCGCAGCACCAGGCCCTCGGACCGCGCGAGTCCATAGAGCGCGACGTACTCGGCGAAGGTCATCGCACGCTCGTACATGTCGCGCACCACCGACTTCGGTGACAGGGCGTCCTCCCCCACCCACGGGTGCTGCCGGCGGTAGATCTCGTAGGTGTGCTCGAGCAGCTCCTCCAGGGGCTTGGGCCAGGTGACCTCCTCGAGCAGCTCCATGCGCGCGTCGTACTCGATGCCCTCGGCCTTCATCTCCGCGATCGCCTCGCCTCGCGCCCGGTGCTCCTGGGCACCGAGCACCGGCCGCGGGTCCTCCAGCGTCGCCTCCACCACGGAGACCACGTCGAGCGCGTAGGTCGGGGCCTCGGGGTCGAGGGTGTCGAACACGGCCAGGGCGTACGCCGAGAGCGGCTGGTTGAGCGCGAAGTCGAGCTGCAGCCCCTCGACCAGACGCACCCGCCGTCCGTCCGGCCGGCGCGGGACCAGCTCGACCACGCCGGCCTCGAGGAGCGCCCGGTGCTGGGCAGCGGCCAGCCGCATCAGCCGACGTTGGGAGCGCTCGTCCTCGTGGTTGTCGCGCAGCAGCCGGCGCATCGCGGCGGCCGGGTCGCCCGGGCGGGCGATCACGTTGAGCAGCATCGCGTGGGTCACCCGCATCCGCGAGACCAGCGGCTCCGGCTCGGCCTCGACCAGCCGGCGGAACGACTCCTCGGTCCAGGTGACCTGGCCCTCTGGCGGCTTCTTGCGCTGCACCTTGCGACGCGCCTTCGGGTCGTCGCCGGCCTTGGCCAGCGCCTTGTGGTTCTCGACCACGTGGTCGGGAGCCTGCACCACGACGGTTCCCGCGGTGTCGAAGCCCGCTCGACCGGCCCGCCCGGCGATCTGGTGGAACTCACGCGCCTTCAGCATCCGCTGACGGCGCCCGTCGTACTTGGACAGCGCGGTGAACACGACCGTGCGGATCGGCACGTTGATCCCGACCCCGAGGGTGTCGGTGCCGCAGATCACCTTGAGCAGCCCGGCCTGGGCGAGCTGCTCGACGAGGCGGCGGTACTTCGGCAGCATCCCTGCGTGATGCACGCCGATGCCGTGCCGGACCAGGCGCGAGAGCGTCTTGCCGAAGCCGGGGCTGAACCGGAAGGCGCCGATCATCTCGGCGATCCTGTCCTTCTCCTCGCGAGTGCAGACGTTGACGCTGGTCAGCGCCTGCGCGCGCTCGAGCGCCGCTGCCTGGGTGAAGTGCACGACGTAGACGGGGGCCTGGTGGCTCTGCAGCAGCTCCGCGATCGTCTCGTGCAGCGGCGTCAGGGCCCACTCGTAGGTGAGCGGCACCGGACGGGTGGCGCTGGTGACCGCGGTGGTGTCCCGTCCGGTACGCCGCTTCAGGTCGTCGACGAAGCGGGTGACGTCGCCCAGCGTCGCGGACATCAGCAGGAACTGCGCGTGGGGCAGCTCGAGCAGCGGCACCTGCCAGGCCCACCCGCGGTCGGGCTCGGCGTAGAAGTGGAACTCGTCCATCACCACCTGGCCGACGTCGGCGTCCGCCCCCTCACGCAGCGCGATGTTGGCGAGCACCTCGGCGGTGCAGCAGATGACCGGTGCCTGCGAGTTCACCGCGGCGTCCCCGGTGAGCATGCCGACGTTCTCGGCACCGAAGACGTCGATGAGCGCGAAGAACTTCTCCGAGACCAGCGCCTTGATCGGCGCGGTGTAGAAGGTGCGACGGCCCTGGGCAACGGCGGCGTAGTGGGCACCGGTGGCCACGAGGCTCTTCCCGGTGCCGGTGGGGGTGGAGAGGATGACGTTGTTGCCGCTGACCACCTCGATCAGCGCCTCTTCCTGGGCCGGGTAGAGGGTCAGTCCCTGCTCGGTGACCCACCCCTCGAAGGCGTCGTACAGGTCGTCGGGCGAGGGGCCTCCCGGGGTGGCGGGAAGGCAGTCGAGGAGTGGCATCGCCCGCTCATCGTTGCCGACGAGCGGGCGATCACCAAGTGCGTCCTCAGGGGCGGCGGAACCGGCCGAGCAGGGTGCGGACCCCACGACCGATCGCCTCGTCCTGCGTCCGTCGGCCACCGCCGGCCATACCGGTGGTGGTCCCACCACCGACGCCGCCGGTGGTGCCTCCCACGGGTCGACGGGTGCCGACGGCTCCGCGCCGGCCCCCCAGGACCTGGTTCAGGATGCCTCGAAGTGGCATGACATCTCCCTCGTGTCATCGGCTGGCCGGGCGGTCACCCGGCCACGGACTCGGTGCCCATCTCCACCCTTCACATGCACGAACCACGGACGCGGAGTGAGGACTGGCCCTAGGTTGTGGCGCATGAGCAGTCCGGGGCTGGAGTTCGCCCGAGCGGTGGCCCGTCGGTCGTCGACCGCGCTGGCGGCGACCCTGGCCGACGACGTCGACTTCGCCGGTCTCACCCCGGGCCGCCGGTGGGTCGCGACCACGCCACAGGAGGTGGTCGAGGCCGTGCTCGGCAACTGGTTCACCGAGGCCGACCGGATTCACGCAGCCACCTGGGACGAGGGCGAGCCCGTGGTGGACACGCGGCGCGTCACCTACCGGCTCGAGATCGTCAACGGCGACGGACCGCACCGGGTGGAGCAGCAGGCGTACTACCGCAGCCTCGAGGGCCGGATCATCTGGATGCGGGTGCTCTGCTCCGGCTTCCGCCCGGTGCACTGACGGCGCACGCCGCCCGCATAGTCTCGCCCGGTGCGCATCGCCACCTGGAACGTGAACTCACTCCGCAGCCGGATCGACCGCGTGGAGGCGCTGCTGCAGCGGCACGACATCGACGTGCTCGCGGTGCAGGAGACCAAGGCGCGCGAGGACCAGCTGCCGCTGATGGGCCTGACCGTGCTCGGGTACGACGTCGCAGCCGCCGGCTTCAACCAGTGGAACGGCGTCGCGCTGATCAGCCGGGTCGGCCTCGAGGACGTGCAGGTCGGGTTCGACGGCATGCCCACGTGGGGCGATCCCCAGGAGACGGAGGCGCGCGCGATCGGGGCCACCTGCGGCGGCGTGCGGATCTGGTCGCTCTACGTGCCGAACGGCCGCAAGGTCGGCGACCCGCACTACGTCTACAAGCTCGACTGGCTGTCGAAGCTGCGCGAGGCATCCCGCGCGTGGTCCGGCGAGGTCGCGCTGATGGGCGACTGGAACCTGGCTCCCGAGGACGAGGACGTCTTCGACATCACCCGCTTCGCGACCAGCACCCACGTCACCGAGCCGGAGCGGGCCGCCTTCCGCGGCTTCCTCGAGGACGGGTTCGTCGACGTGGTCCGCCCGCGCACCGGCCCGGGAGCCTTCACCTACTGGGACTACTACCGGCAGCGCTTCGAGCGCGACCGCGGCATGCGGATCGACCTGGTGCTCGGCTCTCCCGAGCTGGCCGAGCGAGTCACGGGCGCCTTCGTCGACCGTGAGGAGCGGGCCGGCAAGGGCGCGAGCGATCACGCGCCGGTGGTCGTCGACCTGTCCTGAGCCCGGCCGGAGCCGCCGAGGTCCCGGGTTCTGTCGGACCCTGCTGCCACCCTGCTGCACATGGACGTTGCACTCCCCCTGCTGACCCTGGTCATCGGCCTCCTGCTCGGTGCGGTGACCGTGCTGGTGTGGTCGCGGCGCAGCGGTGACCCCGAGGTGCTCCGGGCCCTGTCGGCTCGCGGCGACGACCAGGCCGTGCTCCGTGACGGGCTGGAGCGGCTCCACGAGCGGCTGATGGACGTCGAGCACCAGCGCGCCTCCTGGCAGGGACAGCTGCGTCAGCAGGTCGAGGACGTGCGCCACAGCACCGACCTGCTGCGTCGGGAGACAGGCGCGCTGTCCACGGCGCTGCGCCGGCCACACGTGCGCGGCCGGTGGGGCGAGCTGCACCTGCGGCGTGCCGTGGAGCTGGCCGGGATGGTGGAGCACTGCGACTTCCGGGAGCAGGTGCACCTCGAGGGCACCGACGGCACCCTGCGCCCCGACCTGGTCGTGCACCTCGCCGGCCACCGCTCGGTGGTGGTCGACGCCAAGGTGCCGCTCGACGCGCACCTCGACGCGCTGGCCAGCGAGGACGAGGAGGAGGCTGCCGCCCACCTGCGGCGACACGTGCGCCAGGTGCGCCAGCACGTCACCGCCCTCGCCGGCAAGGCCTACTGGCGCTCCGTGCCCGGCCACCCCGAGTTCGTGGTCATGTTCGTGCCGGCCGAGTCTTTCCTCGCCGCCGCGCTGGAGACCGACCCGGCCCTGCTCGACTGGGCCGCGGAGCGCAACGTGGTGATCGCGACCCCGACCACGCTGATCGCGTTGCTGCGCACCGTCGCCCACGGTTGGACGACCGAGGCCCTGGCCGAGCGCACCCGCGAGATCCACGAGCTCGGCCGCGAGCTGCACGCCCGCATCGGCGTGATGGGCGGCCACCTCGACAAGGTGGGCCGCGCGCTGAAGGGCGCCGTGGAGGCGTTCAACGCGGCGGTGGGCTCGGTCGAGAGCCGCGTGCTGGTGACCGCGCGGCAGTTCGAGGACATCGGGGTGACCCGGTCAGCCCTCGACCCGGTGCGCCCGGTCGCGCACTCCCCGCGCCCCCTCACCGCCGTCGAGCTGCTCGAGGCGGTGGCCGACGAGCGGCCCGAGCTGCCCGAGCCCCACGAGGTGCCCAAGCCCCAGGAACAGGAGCCTCCCACCGGCGAGTCGCGCCGTCCCAGCGCCTGAGCGCGTCCTACCGTGAAGGCGTGAGCGCACCCACGCTGTGGGAAGAGGGCCGGATGTCCGGTAGCCGCATCACGCGGTTGTCGGTCCTGCTCGGTGTGCTCCTGGTCGCCCTCGACGTGGCGATCAACGACCGGCTCACCCTGGTCTTCGACGTGGGCTTCGTGGCGCTGTGCGTCGGAGCTGCGCTCGCCGTACGCCCCCGGGACTTCTTCCGCGTCGGGGTGCTCCCTCCGCTCCTGCTGCTCGGGTTCGTGGTGACCCTGGCCGTGATCGAGCGCGGCTGGGTCGCCGACCCGGGCGACGGGCTGGTGCAGGGCGTCGTCTCCGGGCTCACGCACCGGTCGAGCGCACTGTTCGTGGGCTACCTCCTCGCCCTCGCCGTGCTGGCGATGCGCCAGCACGTCGCCTCGGCTCACTCGAAGCGCGTGGGGTCCCCCGCACCGACCCGGGCCACCACCGGCGGCACCCCGTCGGAGAAGTCGACCACTGTGGTCGGGTCCGACCCGCACTCGCCGGAGTCGATCACCGCGTCGACGAGCTGATCCAGCTCGTCCTTGACCTGCCACCCGTCGGTCATCGGCTCGTCCTCGCCCGGAAGCAGCAGCGTGCTGCTCAGCAGCGGCTCGCCGAGCGCGTCCAGCAGGGCGCGCACCACGGTGTGGTCGGGGATGCGGATGCCGACGGTGCGCTTCTTGGGGTGCAGCAGCCGCTTCGGCACCTCGCCCGTCGCGGGCAGGATGAAGGTGTAGGGGCCCGGGGTCACGGCCTTCACCGCGCGGAACACCGCGTTGTCGAGGTGCGCCAGCTGCCCGAGCTGGGCGAAGTCCCTGCACACCAGCGTGAAGTGGTGCTTGTCGTCGAGCTGGCGCAGCCGCCTGATCCGCTCCAGCCCGTCGCGGTTGCCCAGCTGCACACCCAGCGCGTAGCCGGAGTCGGTCGGGTAGGCGAGCAGCGCGTCGTCGCGCAGCATCTCCACCACCTGCGCGATGGCGCGCGGCTGCGGGTCGACCGGGTGTACGTCGAAGTAGCGCGCCACGAGGGTCAGGCTTCCGCGGAGGCCCTGCGCAGGTCGCGGCGGAGCTCGGGCGGCAGCGCGAAGATCAGCGACTCCTCGGCGGTGTGCACCGCCTTGGCGTCGGGGTAGCCACGCTGGGCGAGGAACTCGAGCACACCCTCGACCAGGTCGTCGGGGACCGAGGCTCCGGACGTGACGCTGACGGTGTCCACGCCCTCCAGCCAGGCCTCCTCGATCTCGCCGGCGTCGTCCACCCGGTGCGCAGCCTTGGCACCCGCCTCGAGCGCGACCTCGGCGAGCCGCACCGAGTTCGACGAGTTGGCCGAGCCGACCACGATGACCAGGTCGGCGCCGACGCTGATCTCCTTGATCGCCAGCTGGCGGTTCTGGGTGGCGTAGCAGATGTCGTCACTCGGCGGGTCGAGCAGGTTGGGGAAGCGCTCGCGGATCGCGTCGACCGTGGCCATCGTCTCGTCGACGGAGAGGGTGGTCTGGGAGAGCCAGGCGACCTTGTCCGGGTCGCGGACCTGGATGTTCGCGACGTCGGCGGGGCCCTGCACGAGCTGGATGTGGTCGGGCGCCTCGCCGGAGGTGCCCTCGACCTCCTCGTGGCCCTCGTGTCCGATCAGCAGGATGTCGTAGTCGTCGCCGGCGAAGCGCTTCGCCTCGTGGTGCACCTTGGTCACCAGCGGGCAGGTCGCGTCGATCGTCTTCAGCCCGCGCTCCTTCGCCTCCTCGTGCACCGCCGGGGACACCCCGTGGGCGGAGAACACCACGGTCGCCCCTTCGGGAACCTCGTCGAGCTCCTCGACGAACACCGCGCCGCGGGACTCGAGGTTGGCCACCACGTGCTTGTTGTGCACGATCTGCTTGCGCACGTAGACCGGGGCGCCGTACAGGTCGAGGGCCTTCTCCACGGTGATGACCGCGCGGTCCACGCCGGCGCAGTAGCCGCGTGGCGCCGCGAGGCGCACCGCGCGGT
>DASSLA010000161.1:0-7913 GCA_035689885.1 Marmoricola sp.
GGCCGCGGTGTTGCCCTGGTTGAAGAACAGGATCCCGGAGGCCTCGTACTTGTCCGCGAGGTTGCCCTTCTGCTCGAAGGTGCAGCTTCCGCGCTGGACCAGCGCGATGTTGCCCGGGGTGAAGCCAGCCCAGTCAGCGTCTTCGCAACCGCTGGTCGAGGTGTTGCCCACGCCGAGCTGGATGTCGACCGGCGTCACCGCGGCGGAGGCACTGCCGGGCTCGGAGTGGTCGGTGGCGCTGAAGTGCACGCCCTCCTCGTAGGTGACGTCGTTGGGCGTCAGCTGCTGCAGCGTCGAGCCACCGAGGTCCTCGAAGGCGTTGTAGTCGAACTCCTGCTTCGAGACCGAGTAGCCGGCCTTGCGCATCCGCTCCATCACGTAGTCGACGGACGCGTTGTAGCCCGAGCTCCCCGAGGCGCGGTGACCGTTGTTCTCGTCAGCGATGGCCTGGAAGGCGTGCTCGTGCTCCATCACCCCCTTGAGCGTGACGCACTCCAGCAGCTTGCTGACCGAGTTGTTGTTGCGGTTGCACCGCGGGTCCTGCGCCTGGTCCGGCGCCGCCTGGGCGGGCGATCCTGCGACGAGTCCCCCACCCGTCATCACGAGGGCAGCAGTGATGGCGATTCTTTTCGTGAGTCCCAAGAGAAAACTCCCTGTTTGATGTTGTGATGCCCCTCACAAAAGGGGCGAACTGGGAGCAACCTATGTGCGAGTCCCCCGGATGGGAAGACCCCTCAGCACCCACCAGAGGCCGACCACCGGGAGAACGAGCGGTACGTAGCCGTAACCGCGACCGAACTGTGACCAAACCGTTGCGTCGGAGAACTCCTCGGGGAGCAGGACACTGGCCAGGCCGACGACGAGCACGCCGACCATCTCGACGAGCACCGCGGCGAGGGCGAGACGGCGCCGGTCGGAGGCGAGCGCGACGGTCGCGACCACGTAGACCAGCGCCGCCAGGCCGCTCAGCGCGTAGGGCACCGGGGCCTCGTCGGCCTTGGTCAGCAGCTGGACGGTCGACCGGCCGGTGGCGGAGAGTGCGAAGACGCCGTAGACGAAGACCAGCACGCGCCCGAAGCCGCGCGAGAGCTCAGCCACCGGCAGCCCAGATGTCGGCCAGCCGCACGAACATGAACGGGACGACGAGCAGGGCCACGAGCAGCACCGCGGTGCCACCGCGCGACGGCTCCCCCGACGACCAGATCACGCCGGCGGGGATGATCAGCAGCGCGCCGACCAGGTAGCCGACGTACTCCCAGGCGGCCACGCCCTCGCCGCCGTCGCCGGTGAGGCGTACGACGCCGAGCACCAGGTGCACCACCATCAGCAGCTCGAGGACGAGCATCGCGGTGAGGAACCAGCGCTCGGGGCGACGGTCGCGCACGATCAGCACCACCAGCCACAGCGCGCCGAGCAGGCACGCCGCGGAGATGCCGATCTGGAGGGCGGTCACGCCCAGAGCTGCCCTTCGAGCCGCTCCTCGGCCTCGTCGACGGTGCCCTCGTAGGCGCCGGTGGAGAGGTACTTCCAGCCGCCGTCGGCGACGACGAACGCGATGTCGGCGCGCTCACCGGCCTTGACCGCCTTCGCGGCCTGGGCCAGCGCGGCGTGCAGGATCGCGCCGGTGGAGATGCCGGCGAAGATGCCCTCGGTCTCGAGCAGCTCACGCACCCGGCGTACGGCGTCGCGCGGGCCGACCGAGAATCGCGCGTCGATCAGCGACTCGTCGTACAGCTCGGGCACGAAGCCCTCGTCGAGGTTGCGCAGCCCGTAGACGAGCTCGCCGTAGCGCGGCTCGGCCGCGACGATCCGGACGTCCGGCTTGTGCGCACGGAAGAACCGGCTCACCCCCATCAGGGTGCCGGTCGTGCCGAGGCCGCCGACGAAGTGGGTGACCTCGGGGAGGTCGGCGAGGATCTCCGGCGCCGTGCCCTCCTCGTGGGAGTCGGCGTTGGCCCGGTTGCCGTACTGGTAGAGCATCACCCAGTCGGGGTGCTCCTCGGCGATCTCCTTCGACTGGCGGACCGCCTCGTTGGAGCCGCCGGCGGAAGGCGAGGAGATGATCTCGGCGCCCCACATCCGCAGGAGCTGGCGACGCTCCTCGGAGGTGTTCTCGGGCATCACGCACACCAGCCGGTAGCCCTTGAGCTTGGCCGCCATCGCCAGGGAGATGCCGGTGTTGCCGGAGGTCGGCTCGAGGATCGTGCAGCCCGGACGGAGCACGCCGTCCTTCTCGGCCTGCTCGATCATGCGCAGGGCCGGGCGGTCCTTGATCGACCCGGTGGGGTTGCGGTCCTCCAGCTTCGCCCAGAGGCGTACGTCGGGCGACGGGGAGAGCCTCGGCAGGCCGATCAGCGGCGTGCCGCCGACGGAGGCGAGGAGGTTGTCGTAGCGCACGGAGCGGAGCCGGCCGGGTCAGCCGCCGGCGACGGCCGGCAGCACCACGACCTGGTCACCGTCGCTCAGCTCGGTGCCCAGCCCGCCGGTGAAGCGGACGTCCTCGTCGTTCACGTAGACGTTGACGAAGCGGCGCAGGTCGTCCTGCCCGTCCTTGTCCTCGACGAGGCGCTCCTTGATCCCCGGGTGGCTCGACTCCAGGTCCTCGATGAGCTCGCTGAGCGTGTTGCCCGAGGCGTCGACGGCCTTCTCTCCGCCGGTGTAGCTGCGCAGGATGGTGGGGATGCGGACCTCGATGGCCATTCAATGCTCCTTCACGATGGTGACCTCTTCCTCGGTCACCTCGCCGTCGACGATTCTGTAGGACCTGAACTCGATCGGGCCGTCACTATTCCCGTCCTCGCGGGTGCTCACGAGCACGTAGTGGGCCCCCGGCTCGCTGGCGAGATCGATGTCGGTGCGACTCGGGTAGGCCTCGGTCGAGGTGTGGGAGTGGTAGATCACCACCGGCTCCTCGTCCCGGTCCCACATCTCCTTGTAGAGCGCCAGGAGCTCGGTGGAGTCGTACTCGTAGAACGTGGGCGACCCGGCCGCGTTGACCATCTCCACCAGGCGCTCGGGGCGGTCGCTGCCCTCGGGGCCGGCGATGATCCCGCACGCCTCCACCGGGTGGTCCCGGCGGGCGTGCGCGACGATCGCGTCGAGGAGCTCCTGGCTGATGGTCAACACCGGGCCAGCGTACGGGCCGCCCCAGCCCCTCCCGGGCAGGTGCCCGAGGGTCAAGACCCCTGCTCAGGTGGCGGATCCGGCTGCTAGGCGGCTGCCTCGACGAGTGTCTCCTGCAGGTAGCCGAGCCAGTCGTAGATGTCGTGGACCTGCGCGCGCG
Organism: Marmoricola sp.; assembly: GCA_035689885.1. Taxonomy (GTDB): domain Bacteria; phylum Actinomycetota; class Actinomycetes; order Propionibacteriales; family Nocardioidaceae; genus Marmoricola. Next base: position 3,284 of record DASSLA010000161.1, read on the forward strand.
GGTCGTCGTCGGGCAGCGACATCCAGTACTCCTCGTCGCCCTCCTCGACCTCGAGCCGGGTGGCGATCGCGAGCCGCATGTCGGTGAACGCACGTAGCCAGGTCATCACCGCGGCCTCGTCGAGCTCGACGTCGATGAACAACCCGTCCTCGGGCTCGGGCGGGAGTCCGGCCTCCTCGAGCGTGTCGATCACGGCCGCAGCGCCGGCCGCCTTGCCGTCGCGCAGCGTGCTCTCGGTGAACCGGCGGAAGTCGCCGGCCGCCTCCTCGTCGTCGGGGTACGCGGTGGGGAACAGCCGTGCGAGCACCGGGTCCTCGGGGGCGGTGGTCGGGCCGGAGAAGTCGAGCAGGTCCTCCAGCGGGTCACCCTGCGAGGCACCGGTCGCGGCCTCGTTGCGCAGCAGCTCGATCAGCTGGGAGGCCAGCGAGCGCAGCAGGTCGGCCTCGAACACGGTGAACGTGGCCACCGCGGCGCCGCTGCGCCGGTGGCGTTTGAAACCCGTCATTCGGGGCCCCCGCGGAAGCGTGAGCGGAGCGAGCGGTTTCGTGGGGTGATCAAGCGTCTGCTTTCTGCATGGTCGCCCAGAGTCCGTAGCTGTGCATCGCCTGCACGTCGCGCTCCATCTCCTCGCGGCTGCCCGTGGAGACGACCGAGCGGCCCTCCTGGTGCACCTCCATCATCAGCTTCTCGGCCTTGTGCTTGGGGTAGCCGAAGTACTTCTGGAACACGAAGGTCACGTAGGACATCAGGTTGACCGGGTCGTTCCACACGATCGTCACCCAGGGACGAGCCAACGAGGTGTCGTCGTCGACCTCGGGCTCCTCGAGCTCGACCGGTGAAGTGGACACGCCCTCATTGTGCACGGATCACTACCCTGACCGCGTGGGCACCTCGACGGCACTGCTGACCGACCACTACGAGCTGACGATGCTGCAGTCCGCGATCCGGTCGGGTGCCGCCCAGCGCCGGTCGGTCTTCGAGCTCTTCCCCCGGCGACTGCCCGAGGGCCGGCGGTACGGCGTGGTGGCGGGCGTGGGGCGCGCGCTGGACGCGATCGAGGACTTCACCTTCACCGACGAGCACCTCGACCTGCTGCGCCGCGAGGAGATCGTCGACGAGCCGACCCTCGAGTACCTCGCGGGCTACACGTTCACCGGTGACGTGTGGGGCTACCCCGAGGGCGAGACCTACTTCCCCTACTCCCCCCTGCTGGTGGTCGAGTCGACCTTCGCCGAGGCCGTGCTGCTCGAGACGGTGCTGCTCTCGATCTACAACCACGACTCGGCGATCGCCTCGGCCGCGTCGCGCATGACGTGGGCCGCGGGCGACCGCCCCTGCATCGAGATGGGCTCGCGTCGCACCCACGAGTGGGCCGCGGTGGCCTGCGCCCGGGCGGCGTACGTCGCCGGGTTCACGGCGACCTCAAACCTGCAGGCCCGGCTCGAGCACGGCATCCCCTCGACGGGCACCAGCGCCCACTCGTTCACGCTGCTGCACGACACCGAGACCGAGGCGTTCCGCGCGCAGGTCGAGTCGCTCGGCAAGGGCACCACGCTGCTGGTGGACACCTACGACATCGCCGAGGCGGTGCGCGTCGGCGTCGAGGTGGCCGGGCCGGAGCTCGGCGCGGTCCGCATCGACTCCGGCGACCTGGGCCTGCTCGCCCAGCGGGTGCGAACCCAGCTCGACGGCCTGGGGGCGCACAGGACGCGCATCATCGTCACCTCCGACCTCGACGAGTTCGCCATCGCCGGGCTCGCCTCTGCACCGGTCGACGGCTACGGCGTCGGCACCCAGCTCGTCGTCGGCAGCGGTCACCCCACCTCCGGGTTCGTCTACAAGCTGGTGGCGCGCGAGTCGGCCGCCGGGAAGATGGTCGGGGTGGCGAAGAAGAGCCAGGACAAGATCTCCGTGGGCGGTCGCAAGTACGCCCTGCGTCGCCTCTCCCCCGCCGGCGTCGCACAGGCCGAGCTGGTCGGCATCGACCGGCCGTCGGACAGCGACGGCGACGACCGTAGTCTGCTGGTGCCGCTCGTCACCGACGGCGAGGTCGTCGGACGGGAGTCGCTCGAGGCCGCCCGCGAGCGGCACCTGTGGTCCCGTGAGGAGCTCCCGATCGAGGCGCGTCAGCTGTCCCGCGGCGAGCCCGCGATCGAGACGCTGCACGTGGGCGGCCCGGGCCACTAGGGTGCCGAGACATGAAGGCCCTGATCGTCGTCGACGTGCAGAACGACTTCTGCGAGGGCGGGTCGCTGCCGGTCAGCGGAGGCGCGAAGGTGGCCAGCGACATCGCGGAGGTGCTGCACCACTGGACGCGCAAGGACCCCAAGGCCCCGCCGTACGACGTCGTGGTGGCCACCAAGGACCACCACATCGACCCCGGCGACCACTGGTCCGACGACCCTGACTTCGAGCACTCCTGGCCGGTGCACTGCAAGGTCGGCACCGACGGCGAGGCGTTTCACCCCAACCTGGACCCGCAGCCGTTCGACGCGATCTTCCGCAAGGGCGAGCACGCCGCCGCCTACTCCGGCTTCGAGGGCGTCGCCCCCGACGAGACCTCGCTGGCCGACTGGCTGCGCACCAAGGGGGTCGACGAGGTCGACGTGTGCGGCATCGCCACGGACCACTGCGTGCGCGCCACCGTCCTCGACGCAGTGCGCGAGGGGTTCCACACCCGGGTGCTGACCGACCTGTGCGCCGGAGTGGCGCCGCAGACCACGGAGGCCGCCCTGGCCGAGATGCGGCAGGCGGGCGCCCAGATGGGCTGACCGGATGCCTCCGCGACCGCGTGGGTACGACCGCGAGGTGGACGACTCGAGCGACTCCGGCGACTCGGCACTCGCGCGGCTGGCGAAGTACCGCCGGATGCGGGACTTCGACTCCACCTCCGAGCCCGCCGGCGACCCGGATGCTGCGCGGGACGACGACGCCCCGGTCTTCGTCGTGCAGCGCCACCGCGCCAGCAGCCTGCACTACGACGTGCGCTTCGAGATCGACGGCGTGCTGGCGTCCTGGGCGGTGCCCAAGGGGCCGACCCTCGACCCGTCGGTGCGCCGGATGGCGATCCACGTCGAGGACCACCCGATCGAGTACGCCGACTTCGAGGGCGTGATCCCCTCCGGCGACTACGGCGGCGGTGACGTGATCGTGTGGGACCACGGCAGCTGGGAGCCGCACGGAACCGACGACCCGGCGGCCGCCGTACGCGACGGGGAGCTGCACGCCGAGGTGCACGGCGAGAAGCTGCGCGGGCGGCTGGTGCTGGTGCGCACCGGCAAGCCCGACGACGACTCCGACGGCAAGGAGCAGTGGCTGCTGCTGCACAAGCACGACGACCACGCCGTCGACGAGTGGGACCCGGAGGACCACCCCCGCTCGGTGCTCACCGGCCGCACCAACGACGAGGTCAAGGCCGACCCCGACCGGCTCTGGCACTCCGACCGGCCGGCCGACGAGGCGAGCGAGACGGTGGACACCGGCGTGGCCGAGGCCGTCTCCGGCGACGAGCTGGCGGCGCTGGACGCCCTGGGCGAGGAGGGCACTTGGGAGGTCTTCGGCCGCAAGCTCGAGGTGACGAACCTCGACAAGGTGCTCTTCCCGGCACGGAAGGGCGAGGACCCGGTCACCAAGCGCGACCTGTTGCGCTACGTCGCCCGGACCGCCCACGTCGCCGTGCCGTACCTGCGCGGCCGGGCGCTCAACCTGCACCGCTTCCCCGACGGGGCCGAGGGCAAGTCGTTCTGGCACAAGGAGGTGCCCGCGCACGCGCCGAAGTGGCTGCCCCGCTGGGACAACCCGCTCGCCGACGAGGACGAGACCCAGACCTACCTGGTCGCCGACGAGCCGGCGGCGCTGCTGTGGGCCGCCAACTTCGGTGCCCTCGAGTGGCACCCCTGGACCTCACGCACCGACGAGCCCGAGCGGCCCACCTACGCGCTGTTCGACATCGACCCCGGCGAGAAGACCAGCTGGGAGGAGGTCGTGCACCTCGCCCGATTGCACAGGACGGCGTTCGAGAAGCTCGAGGTGCGCGCCCAGCCCAAGGTCACCGGGCGGCGCGGGCTGCAGATCTGGGTGCCGGTGCACCGCGGGCCGAGCTTCGAGGAGACGCGGGCGTGGGTCGAGGGCGTCTCGCGCACCATCGGCAGGATCGCGCCCGACCTGGTCAGCTGGAAGTGGCAGAAGAAGGAGCGCATGGGCCTGGCCCGGCTCGACTACACCCAGAACGCGATCAACAAGACCCTCGTCGCGCCGTACTCCACGCGTCCCGGACCGGGCGCCCCGGTCAGCATGCCGATCGGGTGGCACGAGCTGGACGACCCCGAGCTGCGCCCGGACCGCTGGTCGATCCGCACGGCTCCCGACCGCATCGAGGAGGTCGGCGACCTCTTCCGCGGCGTCCTCGTCGACGACCAGGTGCTGCCGGAGTTCCAGTAGCCGTGGTGAGCGCGTCAGCGTCCCCGGAACTCGGGGCGCCGCTTCTCGGCGAAGGCACGCATCCCCTCGGCCACGTCGATGGTGCGCAGCAGCACGGCCTGTCCGGCCCGCTCCCGCTGGAAGGCCTCGCCGAGGCCACCGAGGGTGGCGGCGTTGACCGCCTTCTTGGTCGCCGCGAACGCGAGCGGCG
>DASSLA010000162.1:0-11079 GCA_035689885.1 Marmoricola sp.
CCGACGTGCTGGACGATCGCCTTGAGCTCGTCGGTGGTGCGCCCCTTCGTCTCCGACCCGCGACGGGCGCGTGCGGCCAGGGTGCTCGGGGCGGTCATCGGCCGTGCTCCGCGGTCGGGGGCCGGCGCAGCTGACCGAGCATGGACAGCTTGAAGGCCCGCAGGCAGGAGTGGCACTCCCAGGTGCCGTGCGGCGAGGACGTCTCGCCCTCGGCGTCGACCACCTCGTGCGGCCGCAGGTCCTCGCCCCCGCAGTAGGGGCAGTGGAACGGGACGGCCCGGGCGCTCACTCGGGGCCCCCGGATCGGGAGCGCAGCGAGCGATCTGTTCGGGTGTTCATGACGGCACCGGGTCGAGGGCCTTCTCGCCGCGGAGCAGGACCTCGTCCGCACGAGCCGCCCACGCTGCGAAGGACTCCCCGTCCTCGCGGTCGGCGAGGTAGTTCGACACCACCGTGCTGATGTAGTCGTCGAGGCCGGCGCTGGTCACCTTGTGGGCGCGCAGCTTCTTGCCCAGCGCGTTGGTCAGCCCGATGCCGCCGCCGAGGTGCACCTGGAATCCCTCGACCTGGCTGCCGTCCTCGTCGAGGACGAGCTGGCCCTTCAGGCCGATGTCCGCCACCTGGGTGCGGGCGCAGGCGTTGGGGCAGCCGTTGACGTTGACCGTGATCGGGGTGTCGATGTCGGGGAAGCGGCGCTCGAGCTCGGCCACCAGGTCGATGGCGCGCTGCTTGGTGTCGACGATGGCCAGCTTGCAGAACTCGATGCCGGTGCAGGCCATCGTCGACCGGCGCCAGTTCGACGGTCGCGCCGAGAGGCCGAACTTCTCCAGGTCGGCCACGAACGGCTCGACGTCCTCGCCGTCCACGCCGACGACTACGATCTTCTGGTACGCCGTGAGGCGGGCACCGGCCGCGCCGTACTTCTCGACCAGGTCGCCGAGGCCGGTGAGCACGGTCCCGCTGATCCGGCCGACGGTCGGGGCTATCCCGAGGTAGAACTTGCCGTCCTTCTGCTCGTGCACGCCGATGTGGTCACCGCTCGTGCTGGCCAGGTCGGGGGAGGGGCCGTCCAGCAGCGGCCGCTCCAGGTACTCGGTCTCGAGCACCTCGCGGAACCGCTCGGCGCCCCAGTCGGCGACCAGGAACTTCAGCCGGGCCCGCGACCGGAGCCGGCGGTAGCCGTAGTCGCGGAAGATCGCGATCACGCCCTCCCAGACGTCCGGTACCTCGTCGAGGGGGACCCAGACGCCGAGCTTCTGGGCCAGCATCGGGTTGGTCGACAGCCCACCACCGACCCAGAGGTCGAAGCCGGGGCCGTGCTCGGGGTGGACCGAGCCCACGAACGACACGTCGTTGACCTCGGGGGCGGCGTCCAGCGAGGGGTGTCCGGAGACGGAGGTCTTGAACTTGCGCGGCAGGTTGGAGTACTCGGGGTCGCCGATGTAGCGGCGCCGGATCTCCGCCAGGGCGGGCGTCCCGTCGATGATCTCGTCGCTGGCGATGCCCGCCACGGGCGAACCGAGGAACCCGCGCGGCGCGTCACCGCACGCCTCGAGGGTGTCCAGCCCCACGGCGTCGAGGCGCTCCCAGATGTCCGGGACGTCCTCGATCTGGATCCAGTGGTACTGGATGTTCTGGCGGTCCGTGACGTCGGCGGAGTCGCGCGCGAAGTCGGTCGAGATCCCGCCGAGCGTGCGCAGGGCGTCCGCGGAGAGGAGCCGCCCGTCGCTGCGGACCCGCATCATGAAGAACTCGTCGTCGAGCTCGTGCTCCTCGAGCGTCGCGGTCTTGCCGCCGTCGAAGCCGGGAGCGCGCTGGGTGTAGAGCCCCATCCAGCGGAACCTGCCGCGCAGGTCCGCCGGGTCGATGGAGGCGAAGCCCCGCTTGGAGTAGATGTTCAGGATCCGGTCACGGACGTTGAGCGGGTTGTCGTCCTTCTTGGACTGCTCGTTCTTGTTCAGCGGCTCGGTGTAGCCGAGCGCCCACTGGCCTTCACCGCGCTTGGGGCGGGCGCGGCCGGAGCGGCCGAGGCGTCCCGCAGTGGGGGGAGTGGAGCCAGAGCGAGCCTCAGCGGCGGTCGTGCTGGTGCTGGTCATCAGTCTGTGTCCTGGAGATCGGGGGGCCAGCGGCGCCGGACGGCGTTGTCACGGGTGCGCGGCGGCCAGGTAGGGGCAGGGCCGGTCAGAACTGGTGAGGACACATCATGCTGCGGGTACGACCGAGGTCCACGTGACGTCGAGTCACGAGCCAGATGGTCGTCCTGCCGCTGATCATGGGGACGAGTCTCAGCGTGCGGACAGTCGATCCACAAACCGGAATCTCATGTTGTGGAACGCGTGTCCGCCAAGTGAGATGAGCCGCCGGACTGGCCCGCCCGGCTGGCGCCGCGACGTGGCCCACGCCACACTCGGCCGGGTGGTCGACATGGACGGACTGCACCGGCGGCGACGGGTCATCCGCGCGGTGGCCGGGACGACGGTCGCCCTCGTCCTCGCCGGGTGCGCGGCCGAAGGTGCCGACGACGGAGGAACGTCCGAGTCCCGCAGGTCGGTCACTCCCTCCTCGACCCCGTCGCAGCCCACCGGCATCGAGCTGTCCTTCATCCAGCAGCGCTACGACGAGGGGACGCACCGCGCCAACGTGCGGGTGGGCAACCACACCGAGGACCTGCTCCGGGTGCGCAGCGTCGGCGTCGACTGGCCGGGGTTCCCCGGCCGGCCTCAGCGCGTCGACTACGACGTGCCTGGCGGCCTGACCGTCGACCTGCGCTACGTCCTTCCCCGCCCGGACTGCTCCGCCGAGGCCGGCTCCACACCGGCGCAGGCGGTGGTGGTCACCCGCCGCAGGACCATCCGGCAGCCGATGCCACGCGACGGCATGGGATTCCTGGCCCGGATCTGGCGGACCACGTGCAACGAGCTGCGGATCGCCCGCGCCGCCTCGGTGAGATTCGACGACCGGTGGTCGGAGGGCGAGGGCACCGGGATGGACGGCGTGATGCGCGGTCGGCTCCTGCTCGAGCGACGGCAGGGGACCGACCCCGTCGAGACGACCCTGCTCGAGGGGTCGGTGCTGTTCGAGCTCGGGCTGACCGGTCCCGGGCGGCTGGAGGGTGGCGCGCGCCGGGTCGCCGTACCCATCGAGGTCCGGCCGGGGCGGTGCGACGAGCACGGTCGCAGCCAGGCCACACAGACCTTCGTCTTCCGGGTCTGGGTCAGTGTCGGCGACGACGAGCCGCTGGTGCGCAACCTGGTGCCGGCCAGGCGCCAGCAGGCCAGGATGCTGGCCTTCCTCGACCACGTCTGCGGCTGAGGTCCACGCACCGACCGTGGGTCTGCATCGACCCCCGGACCGAGGACTAGGGTGACCGGCATGAGCGACCAGTCTTCGTCCCTGCCCTACGCCAAGGCCGCGTCGTCGGCGTACGACGCCGCCCTCGAGGTCATCGGCTCGGTCGAGCCGCGGATCGCCGAGGCGACCCGCAAGGAGCTCGCCGACCAGCGTTCTTCGCTGAAGCTGATCGCCTCGGAGAACTACGCCTCGCCCGCGGTGCTGCTCACCATGGGGACCTGGTTCAGCGACAAGTACGCCGAGGGCACGGTGGGCCACCGGTTCTACGCGGCCTGCCAGAACGTCGACACCGTCGAGGCACTCGCAGCCGAGCACGCACGTGAGCTGTTCGGCGCTCCCTACGCCTACGTCCAGCCGCACTCGGGCATCGACGCCAACCTGGTCGCGTTCTGGTCGATCCTGGCCAACCGGGTGGAGACCCCGACGCTGGAGCGACTCGGCGCGAAGAACGTCAACGAGCTCTCCGAGGAGGACTGGGAGACGCTGCGCCACGAGTTCGGCAACCAGCGGCTGCTCGGGATGGCCCTGGACGCCGGTGGACACCTGACCCACGGGTTCCGGCCCAACATCAGCGGCAAGATGTTCCACCAGCAGCAGTACGGCACCGATCCGGAGACCGGGATGCTCGACTACGACGTGGTGGCCGCCAAGGCGCGCGAGTTCCGGCCGCTGGTGCTGGTCGCGGGTTACTCCGCCTACCCGCGCCGCGTGAACTTCGCCAGGATGCGCGAGATCGCCGACGAGGTCGGCGCCGTGCTGATGGTCGACATGGCGCACTTCGCCGGGCTGGTCGCGGGCAAGGTGTTCACCGGCGACGAGGACCCGGTGCCGCACGCCCACGTGGTCACCACGACGACACACAAGTCCCTGCGGGGGCCGCGGGGCGGGCTGGTGCTGGCCCAGGAGGAGTTCGCCTCCGACGTCGACCGCGGCTGCCCGATGGTGCTCGGCGGACCGCTCTCGCACGTGATGGCGGCCAAGGCAGTGGCGCTCGCGGAGGCACGGCAGGACTCGTTCCGCACCTACGCGCAGAACATCGCCGACAACGCCAAGTCGCTGGCCGAGGGCTTCCTGTCCCGCGGCGCCAACCTGGTCACCGGTGGCACCGACAACCACATCGTGCTGCTCGACGTCACCTCGTTCGGGATCACCGGCCGGCAGGCCGAGTCGGCGCTCCTGGACGCGGGCGTGGTCACCAACCGCAACTCGGTGCCCGGTGACCCCAACGGCGCGTGGTACACCTCCGGCATCCGGTTCGGCACGCCCGCGCTCACCACCCGCGGCTTCGGGCACGACGAGTTCGACAAGGTGGCCGAGCTGGTGGTGGAGGTGCTGTCCAACACCACGCCCGGCACCACCAAGGCGGGGACGCCCTCGAAGGCGTCGTACACGCTGGCCGACGGGGTCGCCGACCGTGTGCACGCGCAGTCGGGAGAGCTGCTCGACAAGCACCCGCTCTACCCGGGTCTTGAGCTGACCTGACGACGAGCAGTGTCGTAGACACGCGGACCGAACCAGTTGCGTACGTGCCGCTCACGCAGCGCGTCGAACGGGCCGATCGACTTCGGTCTGCATGTCTACGCGGTGGACGAGGGCGATGAGGACCTGGCGTACCCACTCGGGCTCGAACATGACGTCCTCCCAGGTGAATCGGACCACCCACCACCCGTCCGCGACGAGCAACGAGTAGCGCCGACAGTCGCGGCGGAAGGCCTTGCGATCGCCGTGCCACTCGAACGAGTCACACTCGATGACGATGCGTCGATCCACGTCGACGAGATCGGGTCGGGCCCAGACCCGGTTCGAGGAGATGACTACTTGGGGCTCCACGTGGAGACCAGGGACGGTGAGGGCTATCGACCGGGTCGACGACTCGAAGGGATTGGCGGCCTCCGCACGCCCCTGCCCGGCGAGGGTGAGCACCCTCTGCCGTCCCGCGCCCTGGACCGTCGCGACGATGCGCCGCAATGTCGCCTCCTCGCCGTGCCGAAGGGCCGAGTCGACGACTGACAGGGCGTCCGCGTGCGGGAGACGGCGCATGCACTGCATGAGGGTGAGCTCCCGACTGGTGGCGATTCCGTCGGAGACGTCATCAGGCCCCAGCGTGCCGCGGTGGAGGACGACCCCCTTGCGTACATCGGGGGACACCCGGCGGTTCCTGGGCACGAGAATGTGGGGTTCTGCCGCAGGAGCCTTCACCTCCCACCCGTGGTGTTGCGCAGCACTGGTGAGACACAGGACGCCGTTCATCCCTGCGGCCCGGGCAACCGCGTCGTCGATGGACGGCAATGCGTAGCGCCCGTGCCCGACGCGCACGATGGTTCCCGAGCGCAGTGCCTCGTCGACGTCCCGCCGCGAGGTCGCCTGGATGAGCGCCGCGCGGGAGGCGAAGCCGCCCCGTCGTGCCAGCAGGTCGCCCATGTCCACGCGTCCACGATGGCGTGCCGTCGGGATCTGTGCTGTCGCCGTCCACAGCCTCGTAGACACGCGGACAGAACATGACCGTCGCCGGATCTAGCTGGCGCGCAACCGGCCACTCCTTCGACTTCGGTCCGCGCGTCTACGTCGGTCGAGCCATTAGGTTCGGGGCATGAGCAACGACCGTGCCGGCCAGCCCGCGCAGCCGACAGACCTCGTCGACGTGCCCCATCTCGTCACGGCCTACTTCGCCGATGAGCCCGACCCCGAGGACCCCGCTCAGCAGGTGGTGTTCGGGACAAGCGGCCACCGTGGCTCGAGCCTCGACACGGCGTTCAACGAGGCGCACATCCTGGCGATCACCCAGGCCATCTGCGAGCACCGCCGCGAGGAGGGGTACGACGGACCGCTGTTCCTGGGGCGCGACACCCATGCGCTCTCCGAGCCGGCGTGGACCACCGCGCTCGAGGTGCTCGTCGCCAACGACGTGGACGTGCTCGTCGACGACCGCGGCGGCTACACCCCGACCCCGGCGGTCTCGCACGCAATCCTGCGCGCCAACGCCGGCAAGCAGCGCGGGCTCGCGGACGGGATCGTGGTGACCCCGTCGCACAACCCTCCCTCCGACGGCGGCTTCAAGTACAACCCGCCGCACGGCGGACCCGCGGACTCCGACGTCACCGGGGCCATCGCGCGCCGGGCCAACGAGCTGATCGCATCCGGCCTGCGCGACGTGCGCCGGACGTCATACGAAAGGGCTGCTGCTGCGGCGGGAACGTATGACTTCCTCGGCACCTACGTCGACGACCTGCCGCAGGTGGTGGACCGCGACCGCATCCGCGCGGCCGGCGTCCGCATCGGGGCCGACCCGCTGGGCGGTGCGAGCGTCGCCTACTGGGGCGAGATCGCCGAGCGGCACGGTCTCGACCTGACCGTGGTCAACCCGCTCGTGGACCCCACGTGGCGGTTCATGACGCTCGACTGGGACGGCAAGATCCGGATGGACTGCTCCTCGCCCTCGGCGATGGCGAGCCTGATCCAGCGGCGCGACGAGTACGACATCGCGACCGGCAACGATGCCGACGCCGACCGGCACGGCATCGTCACCCCCGACGCCGGGCTGATGAACCCCAACAACTTCCTCGCGGTCGCGATCGACCACCTCTTCGGCGGCGCCCGGCCCGACTGGCCGAGCTCGGCGCGCATCGGCAAGACGCTGGTGTCGTCCTCGATGATCGACCGCGTCGCCCGCGCCCTGGGCACGCCGATGGTCGAGGTCCCCGTGGGGTTCAAGTGGTTCGTCTCCGGGCTGCTCGACGGCTCCTTCGGCTTCGGTGGCGAGGAGTCCGCGGGGGCGTCGTTCCTGCGCCGCGACGGGGGCGTGTGGACGACCGACAAGGACGGGCTGATCCTCGCCCTGCTGGCCGCCGAGATCCTGGCCACCACCGGGAGGACCCCCAGCCAGCGGTACGCCGAGCTGGTGGACCGGCACGGCGACCCGGCGTACGCCCGCATCGACGCACCGGCCGACCGTGAGCAGAAGCAGCGGCTGGCCAGTCTGTCCGCCGACGACGTGACCGCGACCGAGCTCGCGGGGGAGCCCATCGTCGCCAAACTCACGGAGGCACCGGGCAACGGTGCGGCCATCGGCGGGCTCAAGGTGACCACCGAGTCCGCGTGGTTCGCCGCCCGTCCCTCGGGCACCGAGGACGTCTACAAGATCTACGCCGAGTCGTTCAGGGGCGCCGACCACCTGCAGAAGGTGCAGGAGGAGGCGCGCGAGGTCGTCAACGCCGCGCTGGGTTGATTGGAGCTCAGACCGTCGGCGTGGTGCGCTCCACGATCGACGCGACGTCGCTGCCGACCGGCAGGGTGCCGAGCGTGCCGTTGTAGTCGCCCCCGAGCCGGGTGGCGCAGAACGCGTCGGCGATCGCCGGGGGAGCGAACCGCACCAACAGGGAGGCCTGCAGGCACGCCGCCATCTGACCGGCGAGCCGACGGGCGGACATCTCCAGCGTGGTGGTGTCGGCGAGCATCGAGAGCACGCCCTCGATCGCCCGGTCCAGGCGCGGGTCCTCGCCGCGCGCAAGCCCGACCTCCATGAGCCATGCCTCGAGCACCTCGGGCTCGCGGCCCAGCGCCCGCAGCACGTCGAGCGCGTTGACGTTGCCCGAGCCCTCCCAGATCGAGTTCAGCGGTGACTCCCGGAACAGCAGCGGCATCCCCGACTCCTCGACGTAGCCGTTGCCCCCGAGGCACTCCAGCGCCTCCGCGACCGTCATCGGGGTGCGCTTGCACACCCAGAACTTCGCCAGCGGCAGCGCGATCCGGCGGAACGCCGCCTCGTGCGGGTCAGTGCGGCGGTCGACCGCGGCCGCCAGGCGCATCGCGAGCGCGGTGGCTGCCTCCGACTCCACCGCCAGGTCGGCGATGACGTTCTGCATCAAGGGCTTGTCGGCGAGCAGGCCGCCGAACGCGGAACGGTGCGCGACGTGCCACGACGCCTCGGCCAGCGACCTGCGCATCAGCGAGGCGGAGCCCAGCACGCAGTCGAGCCGGGTCGCCGCGACCATCTCGATGATGGTGCGAACCCCGCGGCCCTCGTCGCCGAGGCGCTGCGCCCAGGTGCCGTGGAACTCCAGCTCGGACGAGGCGTTGGAGCGGTTGCCCAGCTTGTCCTTGAGCCGTACGACGTCCAGTCGGTTGCGCTCGCCCGACGGGAGCACGCGCGGCACCACGAAGCAGCTCATCCCCCCGGGTGCCTGGGCGAGCACGAGGAACATGTCGTTCATCGGCGCCGAGGTGAACCACTTGTGGCCGTGCAGGGTGTACTCGCCCTCGACCGCGGTCGGCCGCGCCTCGGTCTCGTTGGCGCGGACGTCCGAGCCACCCTGCTTCTCGGTCATGCCCATCCCGGCGAGCACTCCGGACTTCTCCGCGAGCGGTCGCAGACCGAAGTCGTAGGAACGCGCCGCCAGCTTGGGCGACCACTCCTTGGCGATCGCGTCGTCGACGCGCAACGCCGGCACGGCGGCGTACGTCATCGAGACGGGGCAACCGTGTCCCGGCTCCGTCTGCCAGGCGAAGAAGCCGGCCGCCCGGCGCAGGTGCGCGTGCGGGTCGCCCTCGTCCTGCTGCTCCCACGGCGCGGCCTGCAGCCCGTGGCCCACCGCGCGCTCCATCAGCCAGTGCCACGAGGGGTGGAAGCGCACCTCGTCGATCCGGTTGCCGTAGCGGTCGAACGGCACCAGCTCGGGGTGGAACTCGTTGGCGAGCATGCCGTGCTCACGGGCCTCCGCCGTACCGGCCTCGGCACCCAGATCCACCAGTGACCCGAGGGTCTCGGCGGAGCCGTGCCGCTCGAGCGCCTCGACGAGCGCGGCGTCGGAGGTCACCGTGTTGTGGCCAACCAGCGGGGGCGCCTGGTTGCGGGCTACCCGGTTGTCGGTCGTCATGGCTCTACCGTAGTTGTCATGACAGCCGGGAGCAGTCCGCTCGCGCGACTGCGGACGCTTTCGTGGCAGACCGCTTGGGCCACCGTGTGGCGGTTGGTCGTCTCCACGGTCGGCACCTGCATGCGCAACCGCGTCACCGGCCTGGCCGCGGAGGCGGCGTTCTTCGCGGTGCTCTCCCTGCCGCCGCTGGTCTTCGCGCTCGCCGGCTCCATCGGCTACGTGTTCGCGCAGTTCAGCGACAGCGCGATCGCGGAGGTGCGGCAGACCGTCATCAATCTGTCCAGCCAGGCGCTGACGCCGCAGGTGGTCAACAGCATCATCCGGCCGACGCTCGACGAGGTGTTGCGTGGCGGGCGCTACGACGTCGTCTCGATCGGCTTCATCCTCGCGCTGTGGTCGGGGTCGCGGGCGCTCAACGTGTTCGTCGACACGATCACGATCATGTACGGCCTGGGCGGGCAGCGCGGCATCGTGCCCACCCGGGCGCTGTCCTTCCTGCTCTACGTCCTCGGCATGGTCACCGGGGTCGTCACCATCCCCCTCGTCGTCGCCGGTCCGACCCTGATCGCGGAGTGGCTGCCGCAGCGGGTCGACTTCCTGAACCAGGCCTACTGGCCGACCGTCCTGGTGCTGGGAATCGTCTTCCTGGCCACGCTCTACCACGTCTCCGTCCCGGTGCGGATGCGCTGGCGCTACAACGTGCCGGGGGCCGTCTTCACCATGTTCTGCTGGGTCTTCGGCTCGGCGCTGCTGCGGCTCGTGCTGGTCGAGACGGCTGCCAACTCGACCTCGATCTACGGCCCGCTGGCGTCACCCATCGCGGTGCTGCTGTGGCTCTACCTGCTCTCCATCGCGGTGCTCATCGGGGCGGCGCTCAACGCGGCGTTCGACCAGGTCTGGCCGCAGAAGGAGCTGACCACCGCCCGCCTCGAACGGCTCAAGAAGCTCAAGCTCGACAACGTGCTCCCGTGGCGCCAGTCGCTGGAGCGGGCCGCCTCGGAGGAGGAGCGCTCGGCCGAGGCCAGCGACCCGGCGGCCGACAGCAAGGGGAGCCCCGGCGCCTGAGCGTTTCCCACGCTGCGATTAACCGCGTGCGCACCGCCGGGGGGCGACCTACATTGAGGCCATGCCCGCCACCTGCCCGAAGGGGGATGACCGTTGACAGCTGAGCCGGTGCCCCACGAGGAGGTGGGCTGCGTGGTCTCCTGCGAGACCGGAGTGGTGGTCGTCCTCACCGACGCCGGGCCGGTGCGTGCGACGTACGGCGCGGGGCTGCTCGGGCGCATCGCGCGGGACCGCGGCTGCCTGCCCGGCCCGGGGGAGTGGGTCACGTTACGACGCTGGGCCGACGGACCGCTCACCGTGGAGCACTGCCTCGCCCGGCGCGACCCGCAGCTCGCGCAGGTGGTGCCGCTGCGTCCTCGTTCCTGACCGTCCCGGAGGACGCGAGGGTCGCTGCCGAGGGGCCTGCCCCCCGCGTGCCATGCTTTCCACGTGGGAAACGTGACCCTGCCGACACCGGTGTTCCTGGCCGGCGGTGCGCTGTGCCTGCTGGCCGGTGTCATGGTGGGTTCGGTGCTCGGCCCGGGCACCCCGGAGCGCACCACCGCCGAGGTGGCGAGCTTCGACCGGGAGGGCTCCCGGCTGTGCCTGGAGGGGGAGGCGATCGGCGAGCAGGAGGGCGTCGACGACGAGGGCCTGCTGTGCGGCACCTGGCGCCGCACTCCGGGCTCGCGACTCCCGCAGGAGGGTGACACGTTCCGCTTCGTCTCGGTGAGCACGTCCGGCGAGCTGGACGGTCGGGACGAGACCCAGGTCGTCATCTACGGCGACGTCGCCGACTAGGCCGACCGTG
>DASSLA010000163.1:0-9716 GCA_035689885.1 Marmoricola sp.
GCGCGGATAGGTTGAGCGCCATGAACACCCCACGAAATCGCTCGCTGCGCTCGCGCTTCCGCGGGGACCCCGAATGAGCGCGATCGACGGAGTCAGCGAGACCTTCGACCCCTCGGCGTGGGACGCCGTGCCGGGCTTCGACGACCTCACCGACCTCACCTACCACCGGGCCAGGGCGCACGGCACCGTGCGCATCGCCTTCGACCGGCCCGACGTGCTCAACGCCTTCCGCCCGCACACCGTCGACGAGCTGCTGCGCGTCCTCGAGCACGCGCGTACGACGAGCGACGTGGGCTGCGTCCTGCTCACCGGAAACGGTCCGTCGGAGAAGAACGGCAAGCGCGCGTTCTGCACCGGAGGCGACCAGCGCATCCGCGGCAAGGCGGGCTACCAATATGCGGAGGGCGAGACCGCGGAGACGGTGGACAAAGCGCGGTTGGGCCGGCTGCACATCCTCGAGTGCCAGCGGCTGATCCGCTTCATGCCGAAGGTGGTCATCTGTCTGGTCAGCGGCTGGGCCGCCGGCGGTGGGCACTCACTGCACGTGGTCTGCGACCTGACCCTGGCCAGTGCCGAGCACGCGCGGTTCAAGCAGACCGACGCAGATGTCGGCAGCTTCGACGGGGGCTTCGGCTCGGCGTACCTCGCCCGGCAGGTCGGCCAGAAGATCGCCCGGGAGATCTTCTTCCTCGGCCAGGAGTACTCCGCCGAGGACGCGGTGCGGATGGGCACGGCCAACCGCGCGGTCCCGCACGTGGAGCTCGAGGCGACCGCCCTGGAGTGGGGCCGGTTGGTCAATGGCAAGAGCCCCACGGCGCAGCGGATGCTGAAGTACTCCTTCAACCTGATCGACGACGGGCTCGTCGGCCAGCAGTTGTTCGCGGGGGAGACCACGCGGCTCGCCTACATGACCGACGAGGCCCAGGAGGGCCGCGACCAGTTCCTGGAGAAGCGCGACCCGGACTGGTCGCCCTACCCCTGGTACTACTGAGGGCTCTAGACCACCGCCCCGGCAACCCTTGGCGGGCCGCGCCGATCGGGTGGAGCCTCGGCTCATGGACGCTCCCGACTACTCCGACCTGCGCGCCACCTTCATCAACTGCACCCTGAAGCGCTCACCAGAGCTCAGCCACACCGAGGGCCTCGTCGACACCAGCGCCGCCATCATGATGAAGCACGGCGTCGGCGTCGAGGTGGTCCGCGCGGTGGACCTCGACATCGCCACCGGCGTCTACGTCGACATGCGCGAGCACGGCTGGGCGAGCGACGTGTGGCCCGAGATCCACCGGCAGGTGATGGACTCGAACATCCTCGTGCTGGCCGGCCCGATCTGGCTCGGCGACAACTCCAGCGTGATGAAGAAGGTCATCGAGCGGCTGTACGGCGGCTCGGGGATCCTCAACGAGGCCGGGCAGTACGCCTTCTACGGCCGGGTGGGCGGGTGCCTGATCACCGGCAACGAGGACGGCATCAAGCACTGCGCGATGAACATCCTCTACTCGCTGCAGCACCTCGGCTTCACCATCCCGCCCCAGGCGGACGCGGGCTGGATCGGCGAGGCGGGCCCCGGCCCGTCGTACCTCGATCCCGGCAGCGGCGGCCCGGAGAACGACTTCACCAACCGCAACACCACCTTCATGACGTGGAACCTGATGCACCTCGCCAAGATGCTCAAGGACGCCGGCGGGATCCCGGCCTACGGCAACCAGCGCTCGGAGTGGGACGCCGGAGCCCGCTTCGACTTCCAGAACCCGGAGTACCGCTGACGCCGTGAATCACAGGTCCGTAGCCTGCGAGGGATGAAGATCGTCGTACTCACCGGCGCGGGCGTCTCCGCCGAGAGCGGGCTCCCCACCTTCCGGGACGCCGACGGGCTCTGGGAGGGCCACGACCCGATGCAGGTCGCCACGCCCGAGGCGTTCGCGGCCGACCCCGACCTGGTGCACCGCTTCTACGACGAGCGCAGGGCGGCGCTGCAACGGGTGCAGCCCAACGCCGCGCACCGAGCGCTGGCCCGGCTCGAGGAGCAGCTCGGCGACGACCTCTACCTGGTCACCCAGAACGTCGACGACCTCCACGAGCGCGGCGGTTCGAACCGCGTGCACCACATGCACGGCCGGCTGACGCGGGCGTGGTGCACGGCCTGCGACCGCCGGCACGAGTGGACCGGGCCGCTCGGCGACCGACCGGCCTGCCCGGCGTGCGGCGCGACGGCGCTGCGACCCGACGTGGTCTGGTTCGGCGAGGTCCCCTACGACATGGAGGCCGTGGAGCAGGTGCTGTTCGACTGCGACCTGTTCGTGGCGATCGGCACGTCGGGGATCGTCCACCCCGCCGCGGCGTTCGTGCACTTCGCGATCGGCAACGGCGCGGACACTCTGGAGCACAACGTGGCGCCGGACCCGGTCAGCGACTTCGCCGACGTGCGGGTCGGGCCCGCCACCGAGACCGTGCCGAAGTGGGTCGACGAAGTCCTGTCCTGACCTGCATCCGCGCAGGTGAGCGCAGCCTTTCCTTCGTTGCACAAGGGTTTTCCAGCGCGAGAATGGAGGCATGACGACCCCGGTCCAGCCTCCCGAGCAAGAAGAGCCCGCCCCGATCGGACCTCACGAGCACGAGCCGCACTCGGACTCGCTGGCCACCAGGCTCAACGCGCTGCGGGCCGGCGTGCTCGGCGCCAACGACGGCATCGTCTCCACCGCCGGGCTGGTGATGGGCGTGGCCGCGGCGACCACGGACCGGCAGACCATCCTGATCGCCGGCATCGCCGGACTCACCGCGGGCGCGCTGAGCATGGCCGCCGGGGAGTACGTCTCGGTCAGCACCCAGCGCGACACCGAGCGGGCGCTGATCGCCAAGGAGACGCGCGAGCTCGCCGAGGAGCCGGAGGAGGAGCTGGCCGAGCTGGCCGGTCTCTACCAGCAGCGGGGCCTCTCCGAGGGCCTGGCCCGGCAGGTGGCGATGGAGCTCACCGCCCACGACGCGCTCGGTGCGCACCTCGACGCCGAGCTCGGCATCGACCCGGACGAGCTGGCCAACCCGTGGCACGCCGCGTGGGCGTCGATGCTCGCGTTCACGGTCGGTGCGCTGCTGCCCCTGCTCACGATCGTCAGCTTCGGCCCCGACCTGCGCGCCGTGGTGACGCTGATCGCGGTGGGCATCGCCCTCGCCGGCACCGGGTGGTTGAGTGCCCGCATCGGCGAGGCCCCGACCCGCCCGGCGGTGCTGCGCAACGTCGCGGGCGGCACGATCGCGATGGCGATCACCTACGGCATCGGCACGATCGCCGGTGTCGGCGTCGCCTGAGCCGTTGGGACATTGCTCACGTTGACGAGGGCGTGAGCGGGTCAGGGGTCTCAAATCCCGGAGTCACAGGCTGCATCCTCTAGGTTCGGGCACGTGATGATCGCAGTAGCAAGGGAGACCCGCCAGGGCGAGGCCCGGGTGGCGATGGTGCCCGAGCTGGTCGCCAAGTTGACCGACCTCGGTTACGACGTGCTCGTCGAGCCGGGGGCCGGAGAGCTCGCTGAGTACGACGACGAACTGTACGTCGAGGCGGGCGCAACGATCGCCGACGACGCGCTCGCCCAGGCGGACGTCGTGGTCGGCGTCAACGCACTGACCGGCGACCGGGTGCGGGGGTTGCGCGACGGTGCCTCGATGATCTCGTTCCTGCCGGTGAACGGCTCGCACGACCTGGTCGTCGAGCTGCGCGATCGCAACGTCTCCGCCTATGCGATGGAGCTGGTCCCGCGGATCTCCCGTGCACAGTCGATGGACGCGCTGTCCTCGCAGGCGCTGGTGGCCGGCTACCGCTGCGCGATCGTCGCGGCAGGCCTGCTGCGCCGCTTCTTCCCGCTGAACATGACCGCCGCCGGAACGGTCCAGCCCGCCCAGGTGGTCGTGCTCGGCGCCGGGGTCGCCGGTCTCCAGGCGATCGCGACTGCGAAGCGGCTGGGCGCGGTCGTGCAGGCGTACGACGTACGCGCTGCTGCGGCGGAGGAGATCCGCTCGATGGGTGCGAAGGCGATCGAGCTGGAGCTGGAGACCCTCGAGGGGGCCGGTGGCTACGCGCGAGAGATGACCGAGGACCGCGCGGCCCGGCAGCGCGAGCTGTTGGCGCCGTACATCGCCCACGCCGACGCGCTGATCACCACGGCCGCCGTGCCCGGTCGGACGGCGCCGATGCTGGTGACCGCCGAGATGGTGGAGCAGATGAAGCCCGGCTCGGTCGTGGTCGACCTGGCCGCGGAGTCCGGCGGCAACGTCGAGGGCTCCGTGCCCGGCAAGGTGGTCCGGATCGGGCACGCCCAGGTGTGGGGTGGGGAGAACGTCCCCTCGCAGATGCCCGGGCCGGCCTCGAAGCTCTACGCGCAGAACATCGTGAACCTGCTGACCCTGATGACCCACGAGGGCCAGTTCGCCCCCGACCACGAGGACGAGGTGATCGCCGGCGCGGCGGTCACCCACCAGGGGCGCATCGTGCACGAGCCCACCCGGGAGGCGATCGAGGGACCGGCCGAGCCCGAGCCGGTCGCCGAGGACCCCCAGCTCGACCTCCCCTACGACCTGGAGCGTGACCAGTGAACGACGCCGTGGTCTGGCTGACGATCTTCATCCTCAGCGTCTTCGTGGGCATCGAGGTGATCTCCAAGGTCTCCTCGACCCTGCACACGCCGCTGATGTCCGGCGCCAACGCGATCCACGGGATCATCCTGCTCGGCGCGATCATCGTGACCGGCACGACCGAGAGCACCGTCGCGCTCGTGGTCGGCCTCGTCGCGATCGTGCTCGCCGCCATCAACATGGTGGGCGGCTTCATGGTCACCGACCGGATGCTGCAGATGTTCACCCGGAAGAAGAAGCCGGCCGCTGCGGCCGACAAGGGGGCCAGCGCCTGATGGAGATGCCAACCTGGGTGCAGGTCGCCTATCTCGTCGGCGGGGTCTGCTTCATCCTCGCGCTCAAGGGCCTGTCCGGCCCGAAGACCGCGCGCAACGGCAACCTGCTGGGTGCGGTCGCCGCGGTCGTCGCGTGCGTGCTGCCGTTCATCTACCTCGACCTCGACCACGTGCCGCTCATCCTGGGCGCGATCGCGGTCGGCACGGTCGCCGGCGTCGTCGGCGCGCAGAAGGTGCAGATGACGCAGATGCCGCAGATGGTGGCGCTGTTCAACGGCGTCGGCGGTGGCGCCGCGGCCCTCGTCGCACTGCTCGAGCTCGACGAGATCCTCGACACCGGGCACGACGCGGGCTGGTTCGTGCTGCTGGCCACCGCCTTCACGATCTTCGTGGGCTCGGTCTCCTTCGCCGGGTCCGTGGTCACCTTCGCCAAGCTGCAGGAGCTGATGACCTCCGCCCCGGTGGTCTTCCCCGGCCTCGCCCTCGTCTTCGGTGCTGCCCTGGTCGGCGGAGTCGGGCTGGGCACCGAGCTCGTCCTCGACGCCGCGCTCTGGGTCGGGATCGTGCTCGGCCTGGTCGGTCTGCTGTTCGGCGTACTCCTGGTGCTGCCGGTGGGCGGCGCCGACGTACCGATCGTGATCTCGCTGCTGAACGCGTTCACCGGCCTGACCGTCGCGGCCGGCGGCTACGTCCTGCAGAACACCCTGCTGCTCATCGCCGGGACGCTGGTCGGTGCCTCCGGTACCTTCCTGACGCTGCTGATGGCCCGCGCGATGGGGCGCTCGGTCGGCAACATCCTCTTCGGCGCGCTGAAGGGCGGCTCGACGCTCGGTGCCGGCGTCGCCTCCGACCGGCCGGTGAAGTCGGCCGGGCCCGAGGACGTCGCGATCATGCTCAACTACGCCGAGCGGATCATCATCGTGCCCGGTTACGGACTGGCCGTGGCGCAGGCGCAGCACACCCTGCGCGAGCTGGTGGACCTGCTCGTCGAGCGGGGTGCGAACGTCGACTACGCGATCCACCCGGTGGCCGGCCGAATGCCCGGACACATGAACGTGCTGCTCGCCGAGGCCCAGGTGCCCTACGAGCAGCTCGTCGAGATGGACGACATCAACGGCGACTTCAAGGACGCCGACGTCGCGCTCGTGGTCGGAGCCAACGACGTGGTCAACCCCGCGGCGAAGACCACCCCGGGCGCCCCGATCTACGGCATGCCGATCCTGAACGCCGACGAGGCGAAGCACGTCGTCTTCATGAAGCGCTCCATGCGCCCGGGCTTCGCCGGCATCGAGAACGAGCTGCTCTTCGAGGAGAACACCACCCTGCTCTTCGGCGACGCCAAGGACTCGATGAGCAAGCTGCTCAACGCGGTGAAGTCGCTCTGAGCCTTCCTGCGGGTTGAGTGCTGAAGTGGCTCCTCTCCCCGCCGAGGCCAGCACTCAAGTCGAGGGACTGTGGATGCCCAGGACGTCCGGCCCGGGAATTGCACAAACTCCGACCCATGGGTCGAGCCTGGGAGCCGCTGGCATGGGTTCAGGCCGGCATGCTCTCGCAGGCCCAGCTCACCGGTCTGGGCGTCACTCGGAGTGAAGTCCGCTCCCACCTCCGGGTGGGGCGCTGGGCACAGCGGACGTCGCACGTGTTCAGTACGACGACCGGGCCGATGTCGCGGGACCAGCGGCTGTGGCGGGCCGTGCTGCATGCCGGCACGACGGCGTTGATCGGCGGACTCACCGCCGCCAAGGTCCACGGCCTGAGGAACTGGGACCGCGAGGACGTCACCGTGCTGGTCGACAACCCACTCTCCTTCGAGCCGCTCGACGGCGTGAGGTTCTTCCGCACCAGGCGATCGCTGGACGACATGCGCGCCCGCGGAGACCTGCCACTCGCACGGGTCGAGCCTGCGGTCCTGCTCTTTGCCGGCTACGACGCAGCCGCCGCACAGCCCACGGCGCCCTGGCCGCCGTGGTCCAGCAGCGGCTCACCGACGTGCAGCGGCTCGGTGCCGAGCTCGAGCAGCTGCGCCCGCTGCCGCGGGCCAGGGAGTTCCGCGCCCTGTTCGGCGACGTCGGCGGCGGAGCCCAGTCACTGGCCGAGGTGGACCTGCGGCGGGCCTGCCGGGAGTTCGGCATCGCCCCGCCAAGGGCGCAGCGCCCACGCCGGGACCGCAGCGGGAAGCTGCGCTACACGGACTGCGAGTGGACGCTGGCCGACGGGCGCACGCTGGTCCTCGAGGTCCACGGCGGGTTCCACGACGACGTGCTCCAGGCCGCCGCCGACCGCCGGCGCAACCGCAAGCTCAGCACGCCGGACCGGATCGTCGTCACCTGCTCGGCGTACGAGCTGCGCTACGACGCCTGGGAGGTCATCGAGGACCTGATCGCCCTCGGCGTCCCGCGTCGCGGCACGAGTTGAGTGCTGAGCCCCGCCTGGAGCAGAGCCACTTCAGCACTCAACCCTCACTCGGCGAGGCCGTACAGGCGGTCACCCGCGTCCCCGAGACCGGGGACGATGTAGCCCTTGTCGTTGAGGTGGTCGTCGAGGGCCGCGGTGACGACCGTGACCGGCACACCGACGCCCTCGAGCCCCTTCTTCAGGTTCTCGACCCCCTCCGGCGCGACCAGCAGACAGATGCAGGTGATGTCGTCGGCGCCGCGGTCGGTGAGGAACTTGATCGCGGCGGCGAGCGTGCCGCCGGTGGCGAGCATCGGGTCGAGCACGTAGCACTGGCGCCCGGACAGGTCGACGGGCAGCCGCTCGGCGTACGTCGAGGCCTCGAGCGTCTCCTCGTTGCGGACCATCCCGAGGAAGCCGACCTCGGCGGTCGGGACCAGCCGCATCATCCCCTCGAGCATGCCGAGCCCGGCGCGCAGGATCGGCACCACGAGCGGGCGCGGGCGACTCAGGTTGTGGCCCTCGGTCGGCGCCACGGGAGTGGTGATGCTGACCGTCTCCACGCGGACGTCCCGGGTGGCCTCGTAGGCCAGCAGGGTGACCAGCTCCTCGGTGAGGCGACGGAACTCGGGTGACGCCGTCTCCTCGTCCCGCAGGGTGGTCAGCTTGTGGGAGACGAGTGGGTGGTCCACGACGTGCAGGCGCATGGCGTACACCGTAGTGGTCTGCCACCATCGGGGTGTGCGTGAGGACGGTGCGCCATGGCCGAGATGAGCGACGCCGAGGTCGGCGAGGTCGACCTGGCCGTCGTGGCCTACCGCGACGACGGCGACTGGCACGTCGCCGACCTCCCCGACCGGTGCCTCGACACGGTCACCACCATCGGTGAGGAGCTGCGCCGCTACCCCGCGGAGAACGGCGCGATCGCGCTGGTCTCGGTGGCGGAGGACTTCGTGCTCGTCCTGCGGGTGCAGGGTACGACGCTGCGCGTGCTCCTCTCCGACGGCAGCGCCGCCACCGACTGGACCCTCGCCCGGTCCGCGGTCGACCACATCGGGGTGCACGTCGACGTGGACGACGAGCAGGCGCCCGTCGGCGACCTGGCGGTCCTGGCGGACCTCGGTGTCTCCGCCGAGGAGATGGCTGCGCTGCTCGACGACTACGACCTGCTCACCGACGAGATGCTGAGCGAGATCGCCGACGGGGCAGGGTTCGGGCCGAAGTTCGACAACCTCGTCGGCATCAGCGAGTGAGCGCCACGGCTCGCTGGGAGCCGGCGATGCGGGAGGCGCTGGCCGAGGCCGCGCGCGCTCCCGAGGTCGGCGACGTACCGATCGGGGCGGTCGTCCTCGACGCCACCGGAGAGGTGCTCAGCTCCGCCCACAACGTGCGGGAGCGCGACCAGGACCCCACCGGTCACGCGGAGGTGGTCGCCCTCCGAGCCGCCGCATCACGAATCGGTGAATGGCGGCTGGGCGGGTGCACCCTGGTGGTGACTCTCGAGCCGTGCACGATGTGCGCCGGCGCGGCCGTGCTCGCCCGGGTCGACCGCCTCGTCTTCGGGGCGTACGACGAGAAGGCCGGCGCCGTGGGCTCCTTGTGGGACGTGGTCCGCGACCGCCGGCTCAACCACCGGCCCGAGGTGCTCGGGGGCGTCCTCGCCGACGAGAGCACCGCGCTGCTGGCCCGGTTCTTCGCCGCCCACCGCGATTTCGGCCGCACCGACGACGTCCGGTAGCCTTCCCCGCGGTGGCGTGTCCGAGCGGCCTAAGGAGAACGCCTCGAAAGCGTTTGTGGGTGCAAGCCCACCGAGGGTTCAAATCCCTCCGCCACCGCCAGCCATTGGTGCAGGAGCCGGCGAGCCTTCGGGTTCGCCGGCTTCTCGGCGTTGCAAGCGCTTCCGGGCTCCCGAGAGCGCCACCCCCAACGACCTAGTCCGAGCTGTCCTGAAGCCGCATGAACTCCAGGTGACGCTCGTACTGGTCGAGCACGTCATCGATCAGCTGGGTGTGCGTGTAGCCGAACACGTCGTACCCCTGGCCGCCGTCGTGCAGGTGCACCTCGAGGCGGGAGTAGACGTCGTCGCCCTTGGGGGCCCAGCGCCCGTACGCCGGGAGGGGTACGACGCGCTCCTGGATGCGGTAGCAGAAGGAGCGCTCCCCGCCGAGGTCCGCGGTGAGCATGACACCGGGCCGTCCGCTCTCGTCAGTGACCGACTCGACCGTCGTGGACGGGCCCTGTGAACGCAGCTCCTCGGCCACCTGGCGCAGCGCCGGCGTGGCCACCCGGGCCAGGAAGTCGTCGGCCTTGGCCCGGTTGGGAAAGGTCATCACCCGCCGCAGGCGCGCCTGCCACGGCGCGGCCTGGTGCATCGGCACGCCGCCGTCCGCGCCGCCGCCGCGGCTGGACAGCGCCCCGGGG
>DASSLA010000164.1:0-13445 GCA_035689885.1 Marmoricola sp.
AGAGCCACAGCTCGAGCCCACGCAGGCCCCAGCGCGCCACCTGTCGTCCGTCGACGGCGACCCGGGCCGGGCCCTGGGCGGCGACCAGCGCGGCGACGTGCAGGAGCACCAGCCCTCCGGCGCACCCGAGCACGGCGGGCACGGTCGGGTCCGGCGCGGTCGCCCACAGCCCGACGACCCACAGCGTGACGACGGCCCCGGCGAGCGACTCCGGGCGGACCGCCGTGAGAAGGGCGAACACCAGCACGCCCACCTGCTGCCACTGGGCCGGCGTCGCGCCGGCGGCCTGCACCGCGACGAGGCAACAGAGCGCGCCCAGCACCACGGTCGAGCGGAGCACCAGCTGGTCGAGCCCCGGCAGGGGCCGACGCGCCTCCGCGGCAGCTGCCGTCGGGCTGATGAGCGCGCTCATCGTCGTACCGTCCGGATCGGCTGGCTGCGCATCCGGGAAAGCAGCTGGTCGAGCGTCCCCGGGCCACGCCAGACGACGACGGGGATGCCGCGCCGGGTGAGGTCGGTCTGCTGCACGTTGCGTTCCAGCATCCGCATCCGCCACGCCAGCCCGGCGGTGGTGCCCGGCTGCGCCGACGTCGGCGCGATCCCCGGCACCAGGGTGTCGACCACGACCACGGTCAGCCCGCGCCGGGCGAGGCCGACGAGCGCCGTGGTCACCTCCGGGGTGAGCAGCGGGGAGAGTGCCACCACGAGCGTCCCGGCGCCGGCGGGCAGCCGGAGTCGGCGTGAGGTGAGCAGCTCGGGCCAGCCGTGCCGCACCAGGGCGAGCATCTCCTGGAGACGGCGGTGGTGCTGCGGGCCCGCTCCCGGTGCGAGCACGAGGTTGCCGGGTCCGAGCACGCGGAGCGCCACCCGGTCACCCACGAGCAGGTGGTGGGCGGCCAGCGCCCCGGCGGCCCGTACGCCGACGTCGAGACTGCTGGCCGGGCCGTCGACGCCGCCGCTGGCCCCCACGTCGGTGACCGCGTCGAGCAGCAGCAGGATCGAGCTGTCCTCCTCCGCGTTGGTGCCCACCGCGTGGAGCACGCCGGTGCGCAGGGTGGTGCGCCAGTTGACGCGACGCAGCCGGTCGCCGGGCTGGAACGGCCGGATGCCGCGGAACTCCGAGCCGTGCCCGGGTCGCCGCGACCGGTTGCGGCCGAGCAGCCCGAGCGGGTGCGGGGCCTCGGTGGAGGTGAACGCGGTTGCGGCCGGGAGCACGACGAGCGTTCGGACCGGCACCGGGGTCGGCCCCCACCGGTAGCCGCCCCACGGGCTGGTGGCGGCCATCAGGACCGTGCCGACGGGTCGGGTGCCCCAGCGCCGCGGGCTGACCACCAGGGGGAGCTCAACCTGCTCGTGCGGGCCCGCCGTCGCCGACACCTGGCCCGAGGCGGGTCGGGTGAGCACGTGGGCCGGGGGCGTCAGGGTCACTGTCGCCTGGTCGAGGGCGGCACCCTCGGCCGCGACCCGGAGGGTGGTGCTCTGCCCCTCCGGCAGCCAGCGGTCGTCGACCGTCGTACGTGCCGTGACGGGGGTGGTCGGTGCGTGGGCGAGGGCGAGCGCCGCCGCGACGCCGAACGGCGCGACCAGCACGAGCAGGTCCGGCCGGCCGAGCAGCACGGCGACCAAGGCACCACCCACCGCGGTGAGGACTGCCCGCACCAGGGCGGCGGTGGGGCGCCACCGGGTCATGGCGGCGTGGCCCGCCCGAGCTCGCGGGCGCTGGGCGCCGGCACCTCGCGGAGCAGGCCGGCCACGACGCTCGCGCCGCTGATCTCGGTCATCCAGAGCTCCGGCTTGATGGAGACCCGGTGGGCCAGGGCGGCCGGCGCGACGGCCTTGACGTCCTCGGGCAGCGCGAAGTCACGACCCGCGAGGAGGGCGAGGGCCCGGGCGGCCAGCAGCAGAGCGAGCGAGCCACGCGGGGATGCTCCGATGAGTACGTCGCGGTGCTCGCGGGTCGCGGACGCGAGGCGCACGCAGTACTCCGCGACGCTGCGGTCCACCTCCACCTGCTCGACCGCGGCCTGCATCTCCAGCACCCCTGCGGCGTCGGTGAGTGGCTCGAGCACCACCTGTTCGGTCTGCCGGACCACCCGGTGGCGCAGCACGTCGTACTCGTCCTCGGCGGTGGGGTAGCCGAAGGCGATGCGGAGCAGGAAGCGGTCGAGCTGGGCCTCGGGCAACGGGTAGGTGCCCTCGTGCTCGACCGGGTTGGCGGTGGCGAGCACGTGGAACGGCGCCGGCAACGGGAATGTGCGCCCCTCCACGGTCACCTGCCGCTCCTGCATCGCCTCGAGCAGTGCGGCCTGGGTCTTCGGTGGGGTGCGGTTGACCTCGTCGGCGAGCAGCAGCCCGGTGAAGATGGGGCCCGCCCGGAAGTCGAACTCCTGGGTGCGTTGGTTGTAGATGAACGAGCCGGTGAGGTCGGCGGGCAGCAGGTCCGGGGTGAACTGCGCCCGGGTGAAGTCGATCCCGAGCACCTGCGCGAACGAGCGGGCGGTCAGCGTCTTGCCGAGACCGGGCAGGTCCTCCAGCAAGGCGTGCCCACCGGCCAGGATCGCGGCGAGCACCAGCCGGAGGCTGTCGGTCTTGCCGATGACCACGGAGCCGACCCGGTCGAGGACCCGGTTGCCGAGATCAGCGGCAGCGCTGATGCGTGGGTCGGTCACAGTCGCTCGATCCTGCTCACCGCGTCGGTGAGCTCATCCAGGGTGTGGCGCGGGTAGCGGTGGTCGGGTCGGTAGCGGTCCCGCCGGTCGACGGCGACCCAGCTCGCCAGCGGCTCGCCGAGCAGGGCGGCGGCCGTGCCCGGATCGTCGGCGGGGTCGATCCCGTGCACCTGGCGCAACCTGCGGGCCGCGAGGTCGGCCAGCTGCCAGACCACGGTCTCGTCCCGGTCGTGTGCGCTGAAGTGCACCTCGATCACGTGGCGGTACATCGCGGTCCGGGTGTCCTCGCCCGTGTCCGGCTCGGCGTCGGAGCGTGGTCGGGTCCAGGGCAGCCGCTCGGCCGCGTCGAGGGCCGTGAGCAGCAGCCACCCGGTGGCGACGACGACGCACACCAGCAGGGCGACCAGCCAGGGCTGGTGCCGGATCTCGAGCAGGCTGAGCACCGAGTTGAGTCCCGCGGCGGAGAGCAGTGCCACCACGCCCGGGCCGAGCCACTCGCGCACCGCGGTCATGGCGCCGCTCATGGCGCCGCTCATGGCGCTGGGCTCCCTGTCCGGGCGACGTCGCGCAGGATGTCGTCGAGCGCCGCCCGGGCCGAGCGCGTGTGGTCCTCGGTGAGCGGGTGGGTGGAGAAACGTGCCTCCTGGAACAGCCCGGCGAGGGTCGCGACCGGGCGAGGGTCGACGTCCAGGGCGTGCAGGAACCGTACGACGAGCTCGGTGGCCGTCTCGGACGGAGCGCGCGGCACCCCGGCGTCCGCGGCCGCGTCCTCGAGGAGGGCCCAGCAGGCGACGATCCCGTTGCGTACGTCGGACCCGGTCAGGGCGTCGCGCAGCTGCTCCTCGCGCTCGTGCACTGCGTCGTGCCCTGCGTCCGGGCGGGGCAGCGGCTCGAGGTCCAGCACCAGCTGGCGGCCCGGGAGGCGCGCGACGAGCAGGCGCACCAGCAGGCTGAGCACCCACAACCCGATGAGCAGCACCGCGATGCTGGCGATGTCCATCATCCAGGCGGGGTTGGCGGCGCCGGTCTGTGCCTCGCCGTCCTCGTCAGCGCTCTCGTCCCGGGGCTGCTCCTCCGGGGCGACGACCGCCGGTCCGCTGCTGCTGTCCTCCGGTGGGAGGGGGGCGGTGGCCATGTCCGCCGGACCCGAGGCGGCCGACCACACCAGCACGACCGCGCCCGCGAGCACCGCCAGCAGGACGATGACGGTGCGGCGAGAGGTCGCGGACACATTCCAACGGTAGTCCCGCGACGGGTCCGGCGCCCCTCCTCGAGGGTCAGCTGCCGGTCATCGACCGAACGTCGAGCGCGGCGTCGAGCTCCTCCTCGGTGAGGTCACCTCGTTCGACGTACCCCATGTGGAGCACCTGCTCGCGGATCGTCCGCCCCTCCTTGAGCGCGGCCTTGGCGACCTTGGCCGCTTCTTCGTAGCCGATGTGCTTGTTGAGCGGCGTGACCACCGACGGCGAGGACTCGGCGTACGCCAGCATGCGCTCCTCGTTGGCCACGGTGCCGGCGATGCAGCGGTCGGCGAGGACGGGGGAGACGTTGGCGAGCAGGCGGATCGACTCGAGCAGGTTGCGCGCCATCACCGGCATCATCACGTTGAGCTCGAAGGACCCGCTCGCGCCGGCGTGCGCGACCGTGGCGTCGTTGCCGATCACCTGGGCGCAGACCATCAGCGTGGCCTCGGGGAGCACCGGGTTGACCTTGCCGGGCATGATGCTCGACCCCGGCTGCAGGTCGGGGAGGTGGATCTCGGCCAGCCCGGTGGTCGGTCCGGACGACATCCAGCGCAGGTCGTTGCAGATCTTGGTGAGACCGACTGCGATGGTGCGCAGCTGGCCGGACAGCTCGACCAGTGCGTCCTGGCCGCCCTGGGCCTCGAAGTGGTTGCGCGCCTCGGTGAACGGGAGCCCCGTCTCGGCCGCGATGTCCTCGATCACCCGGGCGGCGAAGCCCTCGGGGGTGTTGATGCCGGTCCCGACCGCGGTGCCGCCCAGGGGCAGCTCGGCCACCCGCGGCAGGCTGGCCTCTAGCCGCTCGATGCCGAGCCGGATGATCGCGGCGTACCCGCCGAACTCCTGGCCGAGCGTCACCGGGGTGGCGTCCATCAGGTGGGTGCGGCCGGACTTCACCACGTCCTTGAACTCCTCGGCCTTGGCCTCCAGCGCCTTGGCGAGGTGGTCGAGCGCCGGGATCAGGTCCAGCGTGGTGGCCTCGGTGGCCGCGACGTGGATCGAGGTCGGGAAGGTGTCGTTGCTCGACTGGCTGGCGTTGACGTGGTCGTTGGGGTGTACGTCGACGCCGGCTCGCGCCGCGAGCGAGGCGAGCACCTCGTTCATGTTCATGTTGGAGCTGGTGCCGGAGCCGGTCTGGAACACGTCGATCGGGAAGGCGTCGTGATGGTCGCCGCCGATGATCTCGTCGGCCCCGGCGGCGATGGCGTCCGCCTGCTCCTGGGCGATGATGCCCAGCGCCGCGTTGACGCGGGCGGCCGACTTCTTCACCCGCGCGATGGCGACGACGTGCGACGGCTCGAGCGTGGTGCCGCTGATCGGAAAGTTCTCCACGGCCCGTTGGGTCTGCGCCCGCCACAACGCGTCCCTGGGCACCTCGATCTCGCCCATGCTGTCGTGCTCGGTCCGGGTCGCCTGGTCGCTGCTCATGGAGGCGAGGTTAGACCCGGCGGCGGGTGTTGGTCAGCGGCGTTCTCGGCGGCTGCGTCAGCGGCGGCCGAGGTACAGCCGGTACTGCTCCGGCCGCTGCCCGAGGAGCACGTCGTACGTGTGCTCGGCGCAGCTGCCGAAGACCCGCTCCACCACCGCTTGCAGCTCGGGGGCGGGGTCGGCCGACCAGACCGCGAGTGCCCCACCCAAGTTGATGATCTGCTTCGTCGAGGCGATGAAGTCGTGCTCGTAGAGCCCGGCGTTGTGGTCGTGGACCAGGTAGCCCGGGCCGTTGTCCACGTCGAGAAGCACCAGGTCGTAGGTGTGCTTGGCCTCCGCGACGGCCATCACGATGTCGCCGTTGACGATGCGCACCCGCTTGTCCGCGAGCAGCGCCGGCCCGTGCGGAATGGTGCCGTCGCGCATCCAGGTGATCAGGTCGGCCTCGATCTCCACCACCACGACCTCGTCCACGCGGTGGTCCGCGAGCACGCGCTGCAGCGTGAACCCGAGCCCCAGGCCACCCACCACCACGGAGCGCGGCTCCTCGACGAGCTCGAGGGCTGCCTCCGCGAGAGCCGTCTCGGAGGTCGTCTCCTTGGTGTCCATGACGTAGACGCCGTTGGCGCGCAGCTCCAGCGCGTCGGCGGCACGCTCCTCGACCCGCCGCCGCAGCACCAGCTCCCCGCGCTCGGTCTCCGCCCGCGCGACCTCCACGTACTCAGGCATGCGGAGGACGGTAGTGGGTGGGTGGTGGGGTTGTGGTTGCGGTGGTTGCGGTGGTTGCGCTGGGACGTCATACGTTCTCGTCGCTATTAGTGCCGGCACGTATGACGTCCCGCGCAACGTCATGCGCATCGGTCGCTGTTGCAGCAATTTCGTATGACGTCCCGAGAGCTGAGGGGGGCTCGACGAGGTGAGTCGGGCTGTCCAGCCCACCTCCACAGCGGTACGCCGGCTGGCTCCATCCACAGCCACGGTGGACGGCGGAGCGGCGGAGGTGGCTCGTCCCGGAGTCTCGGTGCATGGACGACGTCAACAGGAATGTGGTGGCGTTGCGGCCCTCGCTTCGACGGCGCAACCGCCGAGCGCTGGTGCGGCATCTGGCGGCGGAGCAGGGCGGAGTGGTGTCGCGGACCCAGCTCTACGAGGCGGGGATCAGCCGCGGCGAGGTACGCCACAACCTGCGCGCGCAACGTTGGCAGGCGATCGGCCGACACTGCATCGCGGTCCACACGGGCGGCCTGGGCGAGAAGGCGAAGCTGTGGGCGGCCGTCCTCGAGGGTGGGCCGCGGGCGTTCCTCGACGGCGAGTCCGCGCTCGTGGTGGCGGGTCTCGAGCACTACGAACCCTCGTCGATTCGGGTGACGGTGCCTCGGGGCGCACGGATCCGACACCGCGGCACGATCGCGAACATCCGGCAGACCCGCCGTTGGGCACCGGACGATGTCGTGCCTGGTTCGCGTCCTCCTTGTGCCCGGCCGGCGGTGGCCGCCGTACGAGCCGCCCTCTGGGCCGTGAGCGAGCGGCAGGCAGCGCTGCTGCTCACGATGCCCGTCCAGCAGGGGCTCCTCACCGTCGAGGACCTGGGGCTTGAGATGCTCAGGATCCGCCGTGACAAGCGTCGGACGTTCCTGCACGGCATCGTCATCGACCTTGCCGGCGGTGTCCGTTCGCTCGGCGAGCTCGACGTCGTGCGCGGGTGCCGCGAACGCGGCCTTCCCGAGCCGGTCAGCCAGGTCTTGCGGCGCAGCCCCACCGGGACGTCGTACTACCTGGACTTCCGATGGAAGCGATGGGCCGTCGCGCTGGAGGTCGACGGCATCCAGCACGCATGGGTGCAGAACCTCGTGGCCGATGCGCTGCGTCACAACGACATCGCCGTCAGTGGCGACGTGGTCCTGCGTCTCCCGGTGCTGGGACTGCGCGTGTGCCCGGACGCGTTCTTCGCCCAGCTCGAGGCGGCGCTCGTACGCGCCGGATGGGACAGGTCTCGCCGATCGGCGTGAGCAGGGTCGATCCACCCGCCCGGGACGTCATACGAGATGGCTCCTATTGCAGCCGATACGTATGACGTCCCGCGCAACGTCATGCGTTTCGGTTCCAATAGCAGCGAGAACGTATGACGTCCCTGGAGTCCACAGGGATTACGTGACACATCAACGACGTTCCATCCCCATGAGCGTCCTCGACTCCGTGGTGATCGGGGCGGGCCAGGCCGGCCTGTCCGCGTCGTACCACCTCAAGCGTCGCGGGCTCGCGCACGTGGTGCTCGACGCCAACGAGCGGCCAGGGGGTGCGTGGCAGCACCGGTGGGACTCGCTGACGATGGCCGACGTGCACGGGGTCGCCGACCTGCCGGACGCGCCGGCGCCGGGACGGAGTCGCGAGCGGGCCAACGAGGCGGTCGCGCGCTACTTCGCCGCCTACGAGCGCGACAACGCGCTTCCGGTCGTACGCCCGACGACCGTGGACCGCGTGACCGACGACAGCGACATCATCGTCGTACATGCCGCACACCGGAGCTGGCGGGCCCGGACGCTGGTGAACGCCACCGGGACGTGGACGCAGCCGTTCGTGCCGCACTACCCGGGCGTCGAGACCTTCCGGGGCGAGCAGCTGCACACCGTGGACTACCCGGGGGCGGAGCACTTCCGCGGCAAGCGGGTGCTCGTGGTTGGCGGTGGCGCTTCCGCCGTGCAGTTCCTCGGCGAGCTCGCGCCGGTGAGCGAGACGATCTGGGTGACCCGGCGCCCGCCGGTGTGGCGCACCGACGGGTTCGACGCCGAGGCGGGACGCGAGGCGGTGGCGCTGGTCGAGGAGCGGGTGCGCCGGGGGCTGCCGCCGACCAGCGTGGTCAGCGTGACCGGACTCGGCCTACGCGAGCAGGAGCGGCTGGCCGAGTCACTGGGTGCCTACCGGCGCCGCCCGATGTTCACGCAGATCGAGCCGGACGGCGTCCGCTGGCCCGACGGGGCCTGCGAGCGCGTCGACGCGATCCTGTGGGCGACCGGGTTCCGGCCCGCCGTACGCCACCTCGCGCCGCTCGACCTGCGCAGCCGGTACGGCGGCATCCAGCTCGAGCGCAACGGGACCACCACGGTTGCCGACCCCCGCCTGCAGCTGGTCGGCTACGGCCCGTCGGCCAGCACCATCGGGGCCAACCGGGCCGGGCGCGCCGCGGCGATCGCGGTCTCGCGCCACCTGTCCGCCGTGGCCGCCTGACCTCAGCGCTCGCGCGAGCGCACCCGGATGCCGCTGAGTGGCACGGTCACCTCGCCGGACGGGTCGGTGAAGAAGTCGTTGCCCTTGTCGTCGACGACGACGAACGCCGGGAAGTCCTCGACCTCGATGCGCCAGATGGCCTCCATGCCGAGCTCGGGGTACTCCACGACCTCCTGGGACTTGATGCAGTCCTGCGCGAGCCGCGCGGCCGGGCCGCCGATCGAGCCGAGGTAGAAGCCGCCGTGTGCAGCGCACGCCTGAGTCACCTGCTTCGACCGGTTGCCCTTGGCGAGCATCACCATCGAGCCACCCGCGGCCTGGAACTGGTCGACGTAGGAGTCCATACGACCGGCCGTCGTCGGGCCGAACGAGCCCGAGGCCATCCCCTCCGGCGTCTTGGCCGGTCCGGCGTAGTAGACGGGGTGGTTGCGCAGGTACTCCGGCATCTCCTCACCGGCGTCGAGGCGCTCCTTGATCTTGGCGTGCGCGATGTCGCGGGCGACGATGAGCGGCCCGGTCAGCGACAGCCGCGTCTTCACCGGGTGCTGCGAGAGCTCGGCGAGGATCTCCGGCATCGGCCGGTTGAGGTCGACCTGCACGACCTCACCGCCCGAGATGTCCTCGGCGACACCCGCGTCGGGCATGTACTGTGCGGGGTCGGTCTCGAGCTGCTCGAGGAAGACGCCCTCGGGCGTGATCTTGCCGAGCGCCTGCCGGTCCGCGGAGCAGGACACCGCGATCGCCACCGGGCAGGACGCGCCGTGCCGCGGCAGCCGCACCACGCGCACGTCGTGGCAGAAGTACTTCCCGCCGAACTGCGCGCCGATGCCGAAGCTCTGGGTCAGCTCGAAGACCTGCTGCTCGAGCTCCACGTCGCGGAAGCCGTGCGCGCTCGTCGACCCCTCGGTCGGCAGGTTGTCGAGGTAGTGCGCCGAGGCGTACTTCGCGGTCTTGAGGGCGAACTCCGCACTGGTGCCACCGACCACGACGGCCAGGTGGTACGGCGGGCACGCGGCCGTGCCCAGCGACCGGATCTTCTCGTCGAGGAACGACAGCAGCCGCTCCGGATTGAGCACCGCCTTCGTCTCCTGGTAGAGGAACGACTTGTTCGCCGAGCCGCCGCCCTTGGCCATGAAGAGGAACTTGTACTCCGGCTTCCCGCTGGTCTGCGGGGTTGAGTAGAGCTCGATCTGCGCCGGCAGGTTGGTGCCGGTGTTCTTCTCCTCCCACATCGTCAGCGGTGCCATCTGGGAGTAGCGCAGGTTGAGCCTGGTGTAGGCGTCGTACACGCCACGACTGATCGCCTCGCCGTCGTCGGCGCCGGTCAGCACGCCCTCGGACTTCTTGCCCATCACGATGGCGGTGCCGGTGTCCTGGCACATCGGCAGCACCCCGCCTGCGGAGATGTTCACGTTCTTGAGCAGGTCGAGCGCGACGAAGCGGTCGTTGCCGCTGGCCTCGGGGTCGTCGATGATCCGGCGCAGTTGGGCCAGGTGGGCGGGGCGCAGGTAGTGGCTGATGTCGTGCATCGCCTCGGCGGTCAGCCGCCTGATCGCCTCGGGCTCGATCTCGAGGAACGTGCGGCCGGCGGCCTCGACGGTGCGGACCCCCTCGGTCGTCAGCAGCCGGTACGGCGTCTCGTCGGCCCCGAGGGGCAGCAGGTCGGAATAACGGAACTCTGGTTCGGTCGCCACGGCAGTCGAGTATCCCGCACGGTCTAACCTCCTGACATGGCGGGCGAGCTCGAGGGACACGACCACCAGGCCCGGATGCGGATCTCGGACGCTGACCGGCACCGGGTGGCCGAGCTGCTCCGCCAGGCCGCGGGGGACGGCCGGCTCGACCTCGACGAGCTCGACGAGCGGCTGGAGGCCACCTGGGCCGCCAAGACGTACGCCGACCTGGTGCCCATCACCGCCGACCTCCCTGGTGCCACGGCGCAGCCCGCGCCGGTGCCTGCCGG
This sequence comes from Marmoricola sp., assembly GCA_035689885.1. Classification (GTDB taxonomy): domain Bacteria; phylum Actinomycetota; class Actinomycetes; order Propionibacteriales; family Nocardioidaceae; genus Marmoricola. The sequence goes on from DASSLA010000164.1 coordinate 10,527, forward strand.
CAACGTCCCCGCGACCCGCTACGACACCTCGCTCGCGATCATGGGCGGCAGCTCGCGCAGGGGAGTGTGGGAGGTCGGCCCGACCCACACGGCGTTCACCCTGATGGGCGGGGTCGACATCGACCTGCGCGAGGCCGTGCTCACCAGCCGCGAGACGGTCATCAACGCCTACGCCATCTGGGGCGGCATCGACGTCTACGTGAACGCCCGCACCCGGGTGATCGTCGACGGCGTGGGCATCATGGGCGACTTCAGCCAGGCCCGGGACAGGGTGGAGCCCGAGATCGGCCCGGACTCGCCGGTGGTGCGGGTGACCGGCTTCGCGCTGATGGCGGGGGTCACCGTCCAGCGGCGTCCGATGCCCGGCGCCCGGAAGCGCAAGGCGATCGGACGAGACTGAGCAACGGTTGACGAAGGTTTGTCGCACCATTGTCGAAAGTCTGTTACGGTCCCGCCATGCACACCGTCAAGCACGCCGCCGAGCTCACCGGCATCCCTGCCGACACCATCCGGATGTGGGAGCGCCGCTACGGCGTCGTCACGCCGACCCGCTCGGACGGGGGCTACCGACTCTACGACGAGACCGCCCTGCGCCGCCTGACCGCGATGAGGAGCCTGGTGGACACCGGGTGGGCGCCCAGCCAGGCCGCCCGCCGGGTGCTCGACGACGAGGCGCGTGGCATCACCGCGGCGCCTGAGTCGCGCGACGTCCTCGGCGACGTCGAGGTGCTGGCGAGGATCGGTCGGGACTTCGACGGGCGAGCCCTGGACGCGGCGCTGGACGAGGCCTTCGCGCTGGGCACCTTCGAGCAGGTGGTCGACGGCTGGCTGATGCCCGCCCTCGAGCACCTCGGCAACGCCTGGGAGGGCGGCGCCGTCAGCGTGGCGGGGGAGCACTTCGTCAGCGCGACGGTGCAACGGCGGCTGGCCGCCCTGTTCGACGCGGCGGGGCGGTCCCGCACCGGCCCGCGGGTCGTGGTCGGGCTGGTGAGTGGCTCGCGGCACGAGCTCGGGGTGCTGGCCTTCGCGACGGCGCTGCGGCGCGCCGGCCTCGATGTCCTCTACGTGGGAGCCGACCTGCCGCCGGAAGACTGGGCGGGGACTGCGCGCGCCCTCTCCACTGCGGCCGTCGTCCTCGGGGTGCCCGCCCCGGAGGACGTGGAGGCGGTCCGGGAGGCGGTCGCGTCACTTCAGGCGGCCCCCGGTCACGTGCCGGTCTTCCTCGGCGGCGGTCAGCAGTCCGCGGTCGGCGGTGGCGCCGTGCTGCTCGGCCACGCCATCGGGCCGGGAGCCGAGCAGGTCGTGCGGGTGCTGACCGACGCGCGGGTCCCGGCCGAGGCCGGCTGACGGACGCGCCGGCCGGATGGTCAGGCCGGATCGTCAGGCCGAGCGGTCCTTGCGCTCGACGGGGGCGGCCCGGTCCGCCGTACGTCGGATGATGTCGGTGAAGGTGCCGAACAGCTCCCGGGGCGTGTCGTGGCCCATGCCGTCGATGACCACCAGCTCGGAGCCGGGGATCGCGCGGGCGGTGGCCCGGCCGCCGGAGACGTGCACCATCTTGTCCGCGGAGCCGTGCACCACGGCGGTCGGCACGCGCAACGAGGCCAGGCCGCGGGACCGGTTGGGCTGGGTGAGCACGGCCATCATCTGCCGCATCACCCCGGACGCGGACACCCCGCGGTCGTAGGTCTCCTCGGCGCGGGCACGCACCTCGGCCTCATCGATCGGGTAGCCGGGGGAGCCGATCATCTTCCACGTCCTGGCCGACGACTCGACGTACGCCTCTCGTCCGACGCCGCGCTTGGCGATGAGCGCCGGGAGCATGCTGGGGTGCTGCCAACCGACGCTGCGCTTGCCCAGCGTCGACATGATCGAGGTCAGCGAGCGGACTCGTGACGGCTCGTGGATCGCCATCGTCTGCGCGATCATCCCGCCCATCGACACGCCACAGACGTGCGCGGCGTCCCAGCCGAGGTGGCTCATCAGCCCGAACGCGTCGCCGGCCATGTCGTCGAGGGTGTACGGCGGCCTGCCGCCCTTGCCGAGGAAGGCCTTCACCAGTGCCTTGCGGGTCACCCGGCCGGTCAGCTTGGTGCTGCGACCGGTGTCCCGGTTGTCGTAGCGGACGACGAAGAAACCGGCCTGTGCCAGCATCGAGCAGAGCTCGGGGTCCCACCACGTCATCGGGCCGCCGAGGCCCATCACCAGCAGCAGCGGCTCGTCGTCAGCATCACCGAAGGTCTGGTAGCAGAGCTCGACCCCCGGCGAGACCGGCGCGTAGAGCTCCTCGGATACGGCGACCGACACCTGGGTACCTCCCTGCATGCAATGGACGGGTTTGCGCAAATGACGCTGGTGACTCATGAGTAACGCTACCGTCGACAGCGTGAACTCGCCGATCGGCAGCTTCCTCAAGCCCGAGGGATTCGCGGGTCCGTCCGGACTCCGCGCCCTGGCGCGCGAGAGCAGCACGATCGTGGAGGCGGTCCGCCTGGTCCGGCACACCCGTGCGCGGCGCCGTGAGCGCGCCCAGCTGCCCTACGCGGGCAGCCACCGGCTCCCCGCGCACGACCCGGTCATCCTGATCCCCGGCTTCATGGCCGGGGATCCGACGCTGCGGGCGATGTCGGGCTTCCTGCGCCATCAAGCCTTCCGCACCTACCGCGCCCAGATGTGGGTCAACGCCGGCTGCACCCGGGAGGCCGCCGACCGGCTGGAGCGGCGCATCGAGTCGATCGCCATCAAGCGCGGACGCAAGGTGATGATCGTGGGGCACAGCCTCGGCGGCATGCTCGCCCGTGGGCTGGCCGCCCGCCGGCCGGACCTGGTCGAGGGGATCGTGGCGATGGGGAGCCCCGTCCTGGCGCCCGGTGCGGTTCACCGGGTGCTCGCCTGGGACGCCGCCGTGCTCAGCAAGCT
>DASSLA010000165.1:0-2265 GCA_035689885.1 Marmoricola sp.
GGCAAGGTTGGCTCCCTTGCCGCCCAGCAGGTCCCGCTGGTCCTTGTTGCCGTCGGCGAAGTCGTGGACGAAGGAGGTCACGCGCTGATACTGCCCTCTCCGGACGGCGAGCGGGAGGGGCGGGTCCGGAAGGTCAGCGGCCGGACTCGGTGTAAGCCGGTCCCGGGGCCTTCAGGTTCGCCAGCGCGGCCTCGACCCGCCGGGCGGTGAAGTCGGCCGCGCGGTCGCGCACCTCGTCGATCGTGCAGAACGCGGCGGCACGGATCTCACGGTCCTGCTTCACGATGTCCTCGGCCAGCGCCGGGTCGTGGGTCCCGCCGTCGAAGACCAGGCAGAGCGCGTCGTCCCAGCCGCCCCACGGCGGCAGCCAGTCGGTGAGGAGCAGGGCGCCGGCTTCCATGGACAGCCCGAGCTCTTCCTCGACCTCACGCCCGACGGCCAGCTGCGGCGACTCGCCGACCTCCACGACGCCGCCGGGCAGGTCCCAGTCCTGCTTGTAGGTGAGCTCGCACAGCAGGACCCGCTCCGCTGTGTCACGGATCAACATCTGGCTGATCGCCCGCTTGCGCGGGAGGAAGGAGTTGAGCAGCGCCCGGAAACCGCCAGGTTCGCTCACCGGCACGTCGGTCGCGAGGCGTGCGTAGACGATCCGGTCACCCGATCGTCCCTCGACGTCCAGCCCGCGCATCACGCCCTCACGGCGCATCCCGGCCCAGGTGGCCACCCGCTGGCCCAGCTGGTCGTCGGGATCGACGAGGGTCTCCACCCGGCCGTGCGCGGACAACGCGGCCTCGACCTCACGCCGTACGACGTCGGCGGCGCCCCACAGGCCCTCGTCGTGCAGCGCCGGGATCCAGCTGATCCGGGCGATCCCGTTCGCGACGGTCGTCACGGTCGTCGGGTCCTGGCTCACGCGGCCACCCTAACCGTGCAGGTGGGGACCGAGTCAGGCCCGGCGCAGCCAGACGACCCCGAGCGGGGGCAGGGCGATGTCGGCATGGGCCGGCTGGCCGGAGTGCTCGCCCGTCACGGCCTCGACCCGCCCGAGGTTGCCCACCCCGGATCCGCCGCACAGCTCGGCGTCGGTGTTGAGCACTTCCTCCCACGTGCCCGCGGACGGCAGGCCGAGCCGGTAGTCGTGGGGGATCGCCGCGAAGTTGGCGACCACCGCAAGGTCGGGATCGGAGTCTCCCAGCCGGACGAACGAGAAGACGTTGCGACTGGCGTCGTTGGCGTCGATCCACGAGAAGGCCTCGGGCTCGTGGTCACGCGACCACAGCGCCGGGCTGCCGACGTAGACGCGGTTGAGGTCCCGCACCAATGCATGGACCCCGGCGTGCTCGGGGTGGTCGAGAAGCCACCAGTCGAGCTCGCGCGCCTCGGCCCATTCCGACTCCTGGCCGAGCTCGGCGCCCATGAACAGCAGCTGCTTGCCGGGGTGGGCCCACATGAAGGCGAGGAAGGCCCGCAGGTTGGCCAGCTGCTTCCAGCGATCACCGGGCATCTTGCGCAGCAGCGACCCCTTCCCGTGGACCACCTCGTCGTGACTGATCGGGAGCACGAAGTTCTCCGACCAGGCGTAGACGCTCGCGAACGTCAGCTCGCTGTGGTGGTGGGCGCGATGGACCGGGTCGTACTGGAAGTAGCCCAGCGAGTCGTGCATCCAGCCCATGTTCCACTTGAAGCCGAACCCGAGACCACCCTCCGAGGTGGGGCGGCTGACGCCCTCCCAGGAGGTGGACTCCTCGGCGATCGTCACCGCGCCCGGCACCCGCTTGCCCACGGTGCCGTTCATCTCCTGCAGGAACTCCACGGCCTCGAGGTTCTCCCGACCGCCGCGGACGTTGGGGCTCCACTCGCCCGGCTCGCGCGAGTAGTCGAGGTAGAGCATCGAAGCGACCGCGTCGACCCGCAGCCCGTCGATGTGGTAGTCGACCAGCCAGTAGAGCGCGTTCGCGACCAGGAAGTTGCGGACTTCCCGGCGGCCGAAGTTGAAGACGTAGGTGCCCCAGTCGGGGTGCTCGCCGCGCGACGGGTTGGGGTCCTCGTACAGCGGGGTCCCGTCGAACCGGGCCAGGGCGAACTCGTCCTTGGGGAAGTGGGCCGGCACCCAGTCGACGATCACCCCGATCCCCGCCTGGTGGAGCCGGTCGACGAGGTGCCGGAACCCGTCGGGGTCGCCGAAACGTGCGGTGGGTGCGAAGTAGGACGTGACCTGGTAGCCCCAGGAGCCGCCGAACGGGTGCTCCATCACGGGGAGGAACT
>DASSLA010000166.1:0-13771 GCA_035689885.1 Marmoricola sp.
CGGCCGACGGCTCTCAAGAAAGCTCCGCCGTGACCGGCGACGGCCGGAAGCCCTTCACGATCAGGTACAGCCCGAAGAGGAGCTCCCAGAAGAACTCCGGCATCGCGGTCAGCAGCTGCAGGCCCGAACCCTCCTCCAGGATGCCCATCATCATGGCCGCACCAGCGAGAACGATCAGCGGTCCACCGACCAGCCCCAACGCCGCCAGGCCACGGGGCACGAGCCCGGAACGCCACATCATGTAGCCGAGCAGCAGCCCGTTGCCGATGCCGACCACGAAGCCGGGACCGAGGATGAAGGTCCACTCCTGCAGGGTCGTCAGGGCGTCGCCGACCGTGGCCAGTGCCGCGTTGTCCACGCCGGCGAAGTCCTGTCGCATGGTCACGATCGTGAGGACGGACAGGACACCGACCGCGATGAAGACGCTCTCCATCACCCGGGCCGTGACGAAGCTGAGGCTCATCGCCGGGAAGCGCCGGCGCACCACCGGGTAGAGCGCGACCGCGCTGCCGATGTTGGCCACGATCAGGAGCATCTCGGCGAGCGCTCCCCACAGCACCCGGGAGTCCTGCTCGCCGTTGACGATGTAGTCGGGGTTGTCCGCCAGCGGCGGGTAGAAGCCGAACTTCGCCGTGATCGAGGTGATGTAGGTGATCAGGAACAGCACCCCGACGATGAGCGCCGTCCTCCTCAGCGGGTCCATCTGGGTACGCCGGACGCTGCGCGCCTCGGGGGTGCGGGTGGTGGTGGTCATGACTGACTCCTCTGGTGGTGGGGGTTGGTGCGAGACCGGTCGGAGCCGACCTCCTGGACCGAGATCAGTGACAGGCCCGAGTCGCGCACCTGCCGGATCAGCCCGTGCAGCGCCGCCTGGTCGACGACCGGCCCCTCGATGAGGGTGGTGCCGTCGTCGAGGTCGACCAGCGTCATCCCGTCGAAGCGGGTCGCCCAGCGGGCCGCGAGCCGGCCCTCGACCCGGAGGCGGTACCAGCCCGAGGGGGCGGCAGGTGCGGTGTTCATGCCGCGCAAGCTAGGAGCCGACGTGGTGAGCGAGCGTCACCAGAGTTGGTGAGACCGTTGATGAACTTCCGGTCAGCGGCGGGCGGTGCGCAACAGCCCCAGTCGTACGGCGGCCCGCACCGCCTCGCGCCGGTTGGACGCACCGAGCTTCGCGTAGATGTGCCGGGTGTGAGTGCGCACGGTGTTCACCGACACGCTGAGCTCGCGGGCAATCTCCGGCCCGCCGAGGTCGGTGTCCAGGTAGCGCAGCACGTCGAGCTCGCGCTCACTCAGCTGGTCGACCAAGGGCAGGGCGAGCACGGGTGACGCAACTCCCAGTACCCGCGCCGCGTGACGCCCACCCGACGAGTTCGGCGACACCGTGCGCAGCACCGCGGCGAGGGCCGGCCCGGCATCGAGGAACACCCGCACGTGGCCCTCCCGCTCGGCGATGACCAGCGCGCGACGTACGAGCTCCGCGGCCCCCGACCGCTGCCCCGCCGTCCAGGCCGCCAGCGCCAGCTGCACCAGGACCTCCAGCAGGTTCCCGTGGCGCCCACCTTCCTGTGCCGCAAGGCGCAGCCGCTCGAGCAATCGCGTCGCGTCCTCCAGGGCACCGGCGCGACCGGCCCGGTGCTGTGCCAGCAGCACCATCGCGAGGGTGAGGTGCTCGTGCTCGCGCAGGTAGGAGAGCTGGTCGCCGGCCGACAGTCGCCGTGCACGCGCCCACGACGCTGCGGCATCGAGGTTCCCGAGGGCGAGGTGGAGCCGCGCTCGCATCGAGGGAATCGGCCGCACGTTGGGCGCGAAGTCGCCGAAGTAGACCCGCTCAGCGTCGTCAAGGAGCTCCACGGCCCTGGCCACGTCACCCTCCGCGGCAGCCAGGCCGGCCTGCGCGACGCGCGAGCGGTAGGGGTGCTGCGGCAGGCCACCGGCGTCGCCCAGCACGCGGCTCCGCTCCAGGTGGTGGGCCGCCGCGGCCAGGTCGTTGCGTGCGAGCGCCACCTCGCTCAGCCCGACGTGCATGTCGGCGACCCCCCGCGTCACCGGAGCCGGGTCGTGCTCGGCCAGGCGGAGTGCGTCCTCGTAGGTGCACCGCGCGTCCTCGAGGCGGCCCTGGGTGATCCGCAGGTCAGCGAGCGTGATGGAGCACCCGAGCACGTCCGAGACGTGACCGACTCGGCGCAACCCGTCGACGGCAAGGGAGTAGAAACGATGGGCGTCCTCGAGCTCGCCGCGCGTCCACCGGGCGAGCCCAGCCGTGGCAGCGGCCCCGGCCCGGGTCAGGTGGTCGTCCTTCGCTGCCCGTGACATCGCCTGCTCGGCGTGCGCGATGGTCGCGTCCGGGTCGCCCTCGATCAGCGCCAGCCCCGACCGGTGCAGCGCCATCGACCCGGGCAACCGCTCCCATGCCGCCCGGTCGACCACCACCGTGCCCTGCGGGGGGTCGCCGCGCCCGGCCGGGACGCGCTGCTCGAGCTCGTCGAGCCGTTCCCGCACCCCGTCGAACTGCCCCGACGACATCAGCGCCGAGACGAACCCGTGCGCCAGCACCGGCCGCGCGTGCACCAGCTCGTCGGGGAACACTCCGACCCACTCGACGACGGTCCCCTCCTGCCGGTCCCGCTGCAATGTCGGCAGGGCGAGCTCGGCCAGGTCGGCCGCGCGGTCCACGTCACCGGCAGCGACGGCGTGCCGTACGGCGGACACAGGGTCACCGGCCTCGTCGTACCACCGGCTGGCGCGGCGATGGAGCTCGGCGACCTCCCCGGGATGCGCGTCGAGCAGGTACGTGCGCAGGACCTCGCCGAACAGGTGGTGGTAGCGGTACCAGCGACGCCTCCCGTCCAGCGGTACGACGAACAAGTTGGCGCGCTCCAGCTGCTCGAGCATCCGCTGGCTGTCGGGGTCACCGGTGACTGCCGCGCACAGCGGACCGCTCAGCCGGTCGAGCACGGAGGTCTGCAGCAGGAACTGGCGCACCGGCGCGGACTGGCGGTCGAGCACCTCCTCGACCAGGTAGTCCACGACGTAGCGGTCGTCGCCGGCGAAGTCCGCGATGAACGCCGACGTCTCCTCTCGCCCGCGCAAGGACAGCGCCGCGAGCTGCAACGCGGCGATCCAGCCCTCGGTGCGTGACTCCAGAACGGAGACCTCGTCCGGGCTCAGCTCCAGGGCGGACACCTCGGTGAGGTAGGACGCGACCTCCGGGAGGGTGAACCGCAGGTCCGCCGCGCGGACCTCGACCAGCTCGCCGCGGGCGCGCATCCTGGCCAGCGGCAGCGCCGGGTCGACGCGCGTGCTGATGACGAGCTGCACCTTCGCGGGCAGGTGTTCGACCAGGTCGACCATGCAGGCCTGCAGCGCCGGGTCGTCGACGAGGTGGTAGTCGTCGAGGACCAGGACCAGCTCGGTCGCCGCCGTGGCGAGCTCGTTCACCAGGGTCGCGACGACGGTGTCGAGATCCGGCCGACCGCGCTGCAGCATGGCCGCTGCGCCGTCCCCGACGCCCGGCGCCGCCCGCTGCACCGCGGCGACCAGGTAGCCCCAGAACCTCAGCGGTCGGCTGTCGCCCTCCTCGAGCGACACCCACGCCACGGGCGTGGACCGATCGGCGAGCCAGCGGGTGAGCAGCGTGGTCTTGCCGAAGCCGGCCGGGGCCGAGACCAGGGTGAGGCGCGCACTCCTCCCGCGATCCAGCACCTCGGTCAGGCGCTTGCGCGCCACCACGTCGCCCCTGGTCTGCGGGACCAGGAGCTTCGTCTCCACCAGCGGGCCGGTCAGCGGACGCTCCTCACGCGCAGGATCGCGCAGGCACCCAGCACCGCGGAGATCCCTGCCACGGCGTACAGCACGCCGTAGCTGCCCCCGGCCAGAGCCAGGATCGCCGGCGCGACGGCAGGCGCCACCGAGGACGGCAGCGCACCGGCGATGTTCATCACCCCGAGGTCCTTGGCGGCGCTGTCCGGGTCCGGCAGCACGTCGGCCACCAAGGCGAGGTCGACAGCGGTGTAGAGGCCGAACCCCAGGCCACCGATGGCCATCCCCACCACGAACCCGCTGAAGCTGCTGCTGACCGCGATCACGAACATCGCCAGCCCGAAGACCGCCGACGCCGCACCGACGAAGACCTTGCGTCGCCCCACCCGGTCCGAGGCCCACCCGCCGGCCAGGGACGCCACGACCACCACGGTCGACATCGCCAGCGTCGCGAGGAAGAGCTGGCGCGGTACCTCGTCCTCGGAGCTGCCGACCTCCTCGAGCAGGAAGAAGACCTGGTAGGTGGTCAGGAACGCGTAGGCCAGCACGAACAGGAAGCGGCTCGCGAACGCCCAGCTGAAGTCCGGGTGCCGCCACGGGTTGACGTAGAACGACTCGACCAGCTCCCGCACCGACCAGCGCGGACGGTCAGCCGCTGCCAGCCGCCGGTCGCGCAGCGTCGCCGCGAACAGCAGCACGAAGAGGCCGCCGAGCGCGCACGGGGCCAGGAACATCAGCAGGGTGTTGCCGGTGAACAGCTGCACCACCCAGGTGCCGCTCACCGACGCGATCGGCAGGCAGATCCCGAGCACGCCGGCGACCCGGCCCCGCTGGGCGACCGGCACCTGGTCCGGGAGTACGGCGACCAGCGCGGCCAGCAGGGCGTTGAAGAACACCTGCGCGACGCACCAGCCGATCAGCACGACTGCGATCGTGGGCGCGAGCGCGACCACCGTGATGCCTGCGGTCCCACCGACCAGACCGATCACCATCCACGGCCTGCGCATCCCTGCCCGCGAGACGGTCCGGTCGCTGAGCTTGCCGAAGAACGGGTTGGCGAAGATCGCGAGGAACGCTCCCACGCCGGCCACCAGCGACAGGCTGTTCGGGGCCCGCTCGGTGCCGACGAGCGCATTGACCTTCAGCGACAGGCTGACCAGCAGCGGCGCCAGGAACAGCAGGATCGTGCCGACGTACGCCAGCGCGTAGAGCGCCACGAACCCCCACCCGACCGGCGCAGTAGGCAGCGACGGCGTCGGCCTCGACCGCGCCTGGTGGTCCGCGGACCGCACCGTCACCAAGGCAGGCTACGGCGCACCGGCCGCTGGCGCCGGGCGCGCACTAGACCGATCCGGGGCCTGCCGTCGCGGGTGACGCGCGGACCGTACAACGACCTCGTCATGTCAGACGACTTCGACGCCGCCTACTGGGAGCACCGCTACTCCAGTCACGAGGCCGAGGTGGAGCACCTGCCCGCCGGCACGGCACTGGAGGCCGGCTGCGGCGAGGGGGCCAAGGCCGGCGCCCGGTGCGCCCCACCCTCAAGCCGCGGCAGCTCCAACGGAGGCCGCGGGATCCGGCCCTGCACCGCCATGAGCATCCAGAGCATCACCCCGAACACCCCGCGCTGCACGTCGGTGAACACCATCGCCACGCACAGCGAGACGACGGCCGCCGCACAGCACGCGTCGAAGAGCGTGCCGCGCCGTGAGCGCCAGGCGATCCCCCACGCGGTGAGGAACAGGCAGCCCAGCAGCGCGAGCCCGCCCAGCGACCCGTAGCGCACCAGCGACTCGAAGATGCCGGTGTCGAAGCTCGCGTAGCCCTGGTTGGGCAGCTCCACCTCGCTGGCCACCGCGGCCCGACCGGTCGCGCCCATGCCGGCGCCCTGCACGTTGGCCAGCGCCTGCGGCGCGACCTCGTACTGGAACCAGAGCCGCGCGGTCAGGCTGGTGTCCGAGGTGCCCTCGGTGGTGGTCTCGAGCACGCGTTCGTTGATCCGTTCGACGACCGGGCTGCCGGTCGCACTCAGCGCCACGAACAGCGCGACGGCGACGGCGACCACGCGCCAGATCCGCAGCCGCCCGAGCAGGCCGAGGACGAGCAGCCCGACGGTGAGGTCGAGCCAGCCGGCCCGCAGCAGCGAGAGCCCGAGCGCGGTGAGCCCGAGAGCGCCGGCGACCACCTGCCACGCCGTACGCCGCTCCGCGATGAGCACGACGAGCAGCACCGCCAGCACGTGACCGAGGTACGACGCGTGCCCGAGCGTGCCCCACGGACGCATCTCCCCGGCGCGCGCCGGGCCGAGGTTGCCGACGCGCGACTCGATCAGCCACGCCTCGTCCCACCCGGGGAGCAGGAAGAACTGGATCAGCGAGTAGCCACCGAGCAGCAGCACGCCCCACAGCGCGGTGTGCCGGACGATGTTGCGCACCTTGACGTCGTCGTCGGGCACGGTGAGCACGAACAGGCCGAACACGAGCGGCGCGACGATCAGCCCCAGGTCGGCGGCCGCCGCGAACGGGCCGTTCTCGAGCACCCCGACGGCGAAGGAGTACGCCATCACGATGCCCGCGACCCCGAACAGCACCGCCACGTCGCGGTGCACCCGCCGACGGGCCATCACCGCCCACGGGAGGGCGAGCAGGCTGACCATCGCCGGGGTCATCGTGATCAGGCTGAAGGCGTGGTACGACGACTGCCAGTCGACGAACCGCCGCATCTCCGGGGCGACCAGCCACAGCAGGATCGTGAACGCCATGTAGGCGTGCCAGCGGCCCTTCAGCAGCAGCCAGCCGCCGGCCCCCATGCACATGACCGGGAAGAGGATCTGCATGGCACCGGCGCCCCCGACAAGCGACGCCGATGCCGATGCAGCACCGAGCAACCCCCCGAGCAGTACCCCGTCCGAGGCCGGGTCACTACGCCTCCCCATCACGTGTCCCTCTCCAGCGTCGTCAGGAGGGTGAACGCGCGAACCCGGGCAGAGGTCACGGCAGAGGTCGGGGCGCGGGTCACGCCGTACCCAAACCCCGACGGTCTCGTTGTGCCCACGAGTGCCCGTCCCAGCGGGCGCTGCCCGTACGCCGGAATGGGGAGAGAAGATGAGCGACAACCTCGTGGACTTCAGCCCACGACGCGTGGTCGGGACGCTCGGGGCCTACTGGAAGGTGATCGGGGCGTGTGGCCTCGTGGGCGTTCTGCTCGCGGGCGGCAAGATGGTGCTCGACGGCCCGACGTACACCGCGGAGAGCCAGGTCGTGATCGGCCAGCCGATCACGCTGCAGTCGCTGACCTCCCCCACCGGCGCGGCGGTGGACCAGGAGCGCCTGGTCGACATGACGACCAAGCAGCTGGAGAGCGACACCTTCGCGCGCACGGTGGAGAAGCAGCTCGGGCTGACCGAGGACGACTATGAGGTCGACGTGCTCAGCGCGACGACCACCAACGTGATCGGCATCAAGGCGACCGCCAACGACGCCCAGCGCGCCAGCGCCGTCGCCAACACCTGGGCCACGGCCTACATCCGTGACGTCGCGACGTCGAACCGCGCGAAGATCGACCGCGCCCGCACCGAGCTCCGCCGGGACATCCAGAACATCAGCGCCCAGCTCGCCGAGCTCGAGGCCGCGCAGACCGGCGCCGCGAGCGCCCTCGCGTCCGCGCCCCAGCGCAACGCGCTGATCCAGCAGCGCCTCGAGGTCCAGAGCGGCCTGACCCAGGTGAAGCTCGCCGGCTCGGTCGACCTCGCCGGCGGCGCCCGACTGATCGAGCGCTCCACCGAGGGCGAGTCCTCGGTCTTCGACGTGGGCGCGAAGCTGCTGCTCGGCGGTCTCCTCGGTGGCCTGGTCGGCCTCGCCCTGTCCGCGCTGTCGCTGTGGCGCAACCGGCCCGAGGACGAGGAGCCGGAGGAGGCGAGCTACCCGTCCGCAGTACGAGCGTCGGCCTGACCGGTTGCCCCGGCCTGGCACGATGTCCGCTTCGACCGATTCGGGATTGCACCGCCAGCATCGGGGTACGGGCGCGCAACACGTGAGAGAGACCGCCCATGCACCTCCACTTTCCTCCTTCGAGTGAGCCGCCGCTCCGCCACTGGCTGCGCGCCTGGGCCCTGCTCCTGGTGGTTCCCGCCTGCCTCGCTGTCGTGACGCTGCCGGTGCAGGCGATCGCCGTCGCCCTCACCCTGACCTTCGGCATGCCCTGCACGACCTGGCTCGTCCTCCACGTCCAGAAGGCCCGGGACCTGCCGGCGCACCTGCCGGGCGCGCTCGCGCTCGCCACCGGTGTCTCGGTCACGATCCTGGGGATGGTCGGACTGTTCTTCTTCTCCACGACGTTGGCCGCGGGCGCCCTCGCGACGTACGTCGTCACCTTCGTACTCGTGGCCAGGCGCAGTCCCCGCATGCGACTTCACAGGGGCTCCGGCAGGAAGTCGCCCCCGGCCGAGAAGATCTCCACCAAGTCCGTCGTGCTGATGCCCGACACCGTGCGACGGATGTCCGACGCGGAGATCTGCCGCGCCTGGCGGCACACGTTCGAGGCCCTGCAGCGAGCCCGCGGGCTGCACCTGCGCACCATGATCGTGGAGACCCGCCAGCTGCTGCTCGACGAGGTGACCGACCGCCACCCCACGCAGGTGCAGGCCTGGCTCGAATCGGGTGCGCACGCCGGTAGCGGTCCCGAACGGTTCATCCGCCCCACCGACGGCGGCCACCCCGAGGCCGCCTGAGCGGAGGCTCAGTCCAGCGTCGCCCGCAGCGACTCGACAGCGGAGTAGCGCGACCTCCTACGACCCCGCCGCGCGACCTGGGCCGTCGACCGCTACGGGCTTCCGGTCACCTACTACCGGCCGAACAGGCGGCTCAACCATCCGCCGGTGCGCTCCTCGGGTGCGTGACCGGGGCACCACTGCCCCGCCGCGACCGACGCCTTCACCTGCGCGACGTGCTGGCCGCAGCCGGCCCAGGTGGTCTTGCCGCAGGTGCGGCACTTGGTGGCTCGACACATGAAACACATTCTCCTTCGGGTTGAGAGCTGGTGAGGACGTGACTGGTCAGACGTGGCCGCGGAGCAGCTCCGGCAGGGCGTGGGACGACGTGTAGCCGGCGACGACGAGCAGTACGACCGTGAAGGCCGCCTGCAGTCGTGCGGTGTCGGCGCGGGCCGCGACTCGCGCACCGACCACCGCTGCGACCACAGAGGCGGCGGTGAGGGCGAGGACGGGACCCCAGTCCGGCTGCACACCGGCCCCGGCCCGCACGCCGAGCGCAGCCAGGCTGGTGACGGTGATGGCGACGAGCGAGGTGCCGGCGGCGTACTCCATCGGCAGCGACAGCGCGAGCACCAGCGCGGGGACGACGAGGAACCCTCCGCCCACGCCGAGAAAGCCGGTGAGCAGGCCGACGACCGTGGCCGTGACCATCACCTTGAGGGCGCGCGGGCACTGGCAGGTGAACGTCGGGCTGAAGGTCAGGATCGGGTCGTCGACCTGCGGCCGCTCCACGTGTCGCGGAGTCCCGGTACGGCGATGCCGCAGCTGCCGTACGACCATCACCGCTGCCACCACGACGAGCAGCACGGCGAAGGCAGCGAGCAGCACCGACGACGGGACCTGTGTCGCGGCGCGGGCCCCGACCGCTGCCCCGCCGATGCCGACGACGCCGAAGGCGACACCGCGACCGAGCAGCACGTGGCCGCCGCGGTGGGCGGCGACGGCGGCGATCAGCGACGTCGTCGCCACCACGACCAGCGAGCCCGTGGTCGCCTGGGCAGCGGACTGGCCGAGCAGGTGGACCAGCACGGGTACGGCGAGGATCGAGCCGCCGGCACCGAGCGCCCCCAGGGACAGCCCGACCAGCACGCCGGCGATGACCGCGACCAGCAGGGTCATGCCAGGTGCAACCCGACCATCTCGGCGTTCTCGAACGAGTCGTCGATCGCGACAGGCAGCCGGCCGGCCGCCGCGATGAAGGAGGCAGCGACGGAGGCGCGGTAGCCACTGGCGCAGTGCACCCAGACCTCGCCCGGCGGTACGTCGTGGACGCGCCGCGGCAGCTCGTGGATCGGGATGTTGACCGCGCCGGCGATCGCGCCGGCTTCGTGCTCGTCGGCCCGACGTACGTCGAGGACCACCACCCGGCGGTGGTGACGCACCTGGGCCAGGTCGGCGAACGTGGCTGTCGGGAAGCTGCCGAGCTCCCCGCTCGTCCAGTCGCGTGGACCACCGGTCGACTGCGCTGCTGGGCGGTCGATGCCGATGCGTACCAGCTCACGCTGCGCGGCGGCCACGTCGTCGGGGGTCTCGCCGAGCAGGGTGATCGGGGTCCCCCACTCGACCAGCCAGCCCAGGTAGGTGGAGAACGCGCCGTCCAGGCCGAAGTTGAACGTGCCCGGCGCGTGCCCGGCGGCGAACGCCTTCCGGTTGCGCAGGTCGACCACCCACTCGCCCGCCTCGATCCGGCGGCGCAGCTCGTCGGCGTTCGCGCGCTGCACCGGCGACAGGTCGGGCGCCGATGGGCCGGCGGCATTGGCGGGTGCCATGTGCACGTAGTACGCCGGCCAGGCGCCCAGGCCGGCGAGCAGCTCGCGCACGTAGGTCTCCTCGTCCTGCCTCAGGACAGGGTTGGCGCGCTTCTCCTCCCCGATGGTGGAGGAGGTGGAGTCGGACTGGGTCGCGGAGCAGAACGAGCCGAACCCGTGCGTCGGGAAGACCTGGGCGTCGTCGGGCAGCTCGTCGGCGAGCCGGCGCGCCGACGCGTGCTGGTGGCGAACGAGGGCGTCGGTGTGCTCCTCGCCGAGCAGGTCCGGGCGGCCGGTCGCGCCGTACAGCAGGGACCCGCCGGTGAACACCCCGTAGGGCTCCTCGCCGTCCGCCAGCGCGTAGGACAGGTGGGTGAACGTGTGGCCCGGCGTCTCGATCGGACGCACCTTCATCCGGGCACCGATCTCGATGACCTCGCCCGCGGAGACCGGCGTGCGGTCGAAGGACACCTCGTCGGCGCCGTTCACCAGGTATGCCGCCCCGGTGGCGCGCGCCAGCGCAAGCCCTCCGGTCACGTAGTCGTTGTGGATGTGGGTCTCGAGGACGTGCGTCAGCCGGACCCCGTCGTCCTCGAGCACGTGGCGGACCCGGTCGATGTCGCGCTGCGGGTCGACGACGAAGGCGACCTCGCCGTCGTGCACCACGTAGGTGCGGTCACCCAGCGACGGTGTCTCGATGGTGCGCACCGTCAGCGGCGATCCGGCCGAGTGCTGCTCGGTCTGCTCGGGCATGGCGATCCTCACTTCTCGATCGGACGACCGGAACGGATCCACGCCGCCGTGCCACCGTCGACGTTGACGGCGTCGAAGCCGGCTGCGACGAGCACGTCGGTCATCGCACTGCTCCGGTTCCCCGAGGCGCACACGACATACACCGGCCCGTCCCGCCGGATCTCACCGAGCCGACCGGTCAGCTGGCTCATCGGGACGTTGACGGCCCCGGGCACGTGGCCCTCGCGGTACTCGTCGGGCTCGCGCACGTCGACGAGCGTCGCGCCGTCCTCGATCCCGGAGGCGGCCTGGTCGATGGTGATCTCGCGCATTCGTCACTCCTCTCGGGGCTCGTCACTCGAGCCCAGACATCCCCCTGGGGGGTTCCACGAGAAACGTAACACATCCCCCCCGGGGGATGTGTACAGTGGACTCACCACCACGACTGCAGGGGAGAAGCCGATGGACCTCGAGCCCACCGAGATCAGGGCGATCATCACCCGGATGAAGCGCGCCAACGGCCACCTGGCCAGCGTCATCCGGATGATGGAGGAGGGCTCCGACTGCGAGTCGGTGCTCACCCAGCTCGCGGCGGTCAACAAGGCGCTGTCGCGGGCGAGCTACGCCATCGTCGCGACAGGCCTGCAGCAGTGCCTCACCGAGAGCGACGCAGGGCTCGACGACGTCGACGTCAAGAAGATGGAGAAGCTCTTCCTGGCACTCGCGTGACGAACACGCGATAGCTCGCCGCCACCTGCTCGGGGTCGTAGGCCCGGGCCCGCTCCAGTCCTCCGGCCGACAGGCGAGCGTAGAGGTCGGTGTCGCCGAGCAGCTCGGCGAGCCGCTGTGCCAGCGAGTCCGGGTCGCCGGCGCGGTAGACGAGCCCGCTGGTGCCGTGCTGCACGATCTCGGCCGGCCCACCCTCGTCGGGGACGACCACGGGCACACCGTTGGCGATGGCCTCCACGACGACCTGTCCGAAGGGTTCCGGGAGCACCGAGGCGTTCACCACCACGTCGACGTCGGCCAGGGCCTCGCTGACGTCCCCGGTGAAGGACGAGATGCGGGTGTTCTCCGTGGAGTCGACGCGCTGCTCCACGCCGGCGGCGTACTCCTCCTCGCCGAACAGGGCCGACCCCAGCAGCAGTCCTCGGGCCCGGAGCCCTGTGGGGAGTCGCTCCAGGGCGTCGAGGAACAGGTGCTGGCCCTTCCACGGCGCCATCCGGCCGACCAGTGCGACGACGGGCTCGGCGTGCGGGCGCGGGCGCGGACTTGCGACCTTGTCTGGACGGTAGGGGTCGTCGAGCACGGCGTTCGGCACCCGGGCTAGCGCCCGCCCGATCGTCTGCCGGGTCGCCTCGGAGTTGACCAGGATCGCGCTCGGCAGCAGCGCCAGCAGCGGTCGCATCAGCAGCGTGAGCGGCCGACCCAGGTAGTCCTCGGCGATCCGGTCGCGCACGTGCCACACCACCGGTACGCCGGCCAGGCGCGCCGCGAGCGACCCGTAGATCCCGCTCTTGAGGGAGTTGGTGTGCACCAGGTCCGGCCGCTCCTGGCGCAGGATTCCACGCAGCCGCCACACGTAGTGCAGCGTGTCCCAGACCGCCCGCAGCGGCAGCCGCGCCGACTCCGCCCGGGAGAGAGAGCGGGTCCGTCCCGCCATCGGGAGCACGCGCACCTCGACGCCGAGCTCGGCGACACGTTCGGCGAGCGGCCCGTCCTCCCCCAGCACGAGGAGCGGCTCCACGTCAGTCTTCGCGTCACGCAAGCCGGCGAGCAGACGGTGCAGCGCGATCTCCCCGCCCGACCACACCGCGATGTGGTCGAGGAAGACGATGCGCATGCGGGCAACCTATCGGCGGTTGCGCCGGACACCGGCAGGACTGTCTCGCCGGTTGTTGGAGCGTTCGTTCAACCGCGCGTTGATCGATCGCTCCGACAACGCAGGTGACTCGGCCCTGACTAGACCGTGGGCAACGCGACCGGACGAACCGCCCTACCGTGAGTCATGGCCGGAGACCCACACACGCGAGTGAAGGGCCGGCGGCATCTGACGGCGAGCTTCCTCCTGGCTGCGCTGCTCTGCGCGGGCTGCGGCAGCTCGGGCGATGACGACGGCGAGCCGAGCGCCGGAGCCGGTGGCGGTTCCGGTGCCGACCAGGGCTCCTCGGCGAGCCCGGCGCCCGAACTCCCCGAGGTCACCGACATCACCGAGGCCGGCGGTGCGGTGTTCGACGTCGCCGACGCGGACTGGACCCAGGTGGTCGACGGGTCCGCGTGGACGACCGTGGGCGACCCGGCCGCGATCCGGCTCGACCCGACGAGCGGCAGGGAGACCGCGCGGATCACGACCAAGGGACCGACGTGCACCGGGATGGACGTGGGATACGGCGCCTTGTGGACGGGCGTCTGCTCGGACCCGGCCGCGGTGCTCCGGATCGAGCCGAAGCGCGGTCGCGCCCTCGCGACCATCGAGCTCGAGGGACGGATCCTCCAGGAGGAGGGCTCCCTCGCCGCGGGCTTCGGCGCGGTGTGGGCCGTGACGACCGGCGCGAAGCAGGAGCTGGTTCGCATCGACGCGCGCACCAACCGCGTCGCGGCGGCGTACCCACTGCCCCCCGGCGCCGCCGGCGTCGGCGCCGGGCTCGGCGGACTCTGGGTGACCGACGCCGAGTCCGGCACGGTGCTCAGGATCGACCCGGAGACAGGACGCACGATCAAGGAGGTGGAGACCGGGCCGGAGCCGCGCTTCCTCGACGTC
>DASSLA010000167.1:0-17374 GCA_035689885.1 Marmoricola sp.
AACCATGACCAAAAGGATGGGCTCGAGAACCGCGTGATTCCGCGGCTCTCGAGCCCATTCACGTGACAGCGGATTGGTGGAGATGGGGGGAATCGAATGAGGCGAAAGGCATATGAACAACCCTCATTCACACGCAAAAACCGCGGAATTCCGGAGCGCTCAGGCGCATGCGCCGACACGAATATGCATTGAAATTCGCGGCTCTTCTCAGCAAGTGCGGGCGAAATGTGGGCCGCTCGACCGATGTGTGATTCAACGTCGATAACGCGACTGGAAGTCGCAATCCCACGGTACCGAGAACCGCGCATCGCGGCACCAGACAACGCGCTGTGGCCAGTGTAGGTGACGGCCTACGCACCGGCCGGAAATGTAGTCCGATCGCAGGTCCTGCCGGGTCTGCGTCGCCCAACTGATGCGGCAACGTCAGCTTCTGCTGCTCCGTCTGCATCCGGTTGTAGGTCTCGCGCGAGATGAGACCCGTTGCGCGCCCCTCCTGTTCCATTTTCGCCATCATGCGTGTTGCTGTGCTGACGCTCACATCGAGTTGGTCAGCAACGACTTGAGCGCAGCGAGATTCGCGGTGGGCGCGATCTAGTGGAGGACGACGTCGCAAAGCGGATGCCCGCAGCCCCAACGCAATCAGCGCGACAGTCCGCCGAGCGAGGCAGAAGAGCCCGGGACGTTCCACGGCCCGGACGCCTCCAGCGCCCGCTCGCGCGCCGCTCGCCGCAGCTCAGCCTCCGCCGCGCGCATCGCGTCCTGGATCGTCAGCTCGGTCGTTCCGCGCATCATCGTAGCGCCGATGTTGCTTAGCGCATCCTCGTCGGTCCGAGCGATCGTGACGGCGATGTTCTGGTGCCGCCCACGCGTCAGGCCTACATACAGGCCGGCCGCGTCGACATCAGGCCCAACCACCGCGGCATCCGTCGTCTCACCTTGAATGCCGTGCACCGTCGACGCGTACGCAAGTTGCAGATGGTCGAGCGCGTAGTCGCGGCTCACGCGGCGAATCTCACCACTGTCACTGACCGAGGCGAGGTCAATGCTCCCATCCGATATGTTGCGCACCACCCATTGCGCACGGTTCTCGACACCGGTGCGCGGATCGTTGCGGCGGGTCTGCACGGTGTCACCGACCAGGATGCACTGCTCCCCCATCCCCAGCGCGAGCGTCGTGGGGTCCAGCTCACCTTCATCGACGCGTCGTTGCTGGATGGCGTCGTTGATCGCATCCGCCTCTCCGTTTGAACCGGAAACCAGCGCCACTCGCTTGCCTCGCGCGTGCCAATCGAAGTAAGCCGCAACCATCGCCTCGCGCGCTTCGTCCGTGCTGGCCACACGTTGCACGTGCCCGCGTCGAAGCAACTCCCCCGCAACGCTGAGGGCCTCGTCGCGGTCGCGGGGGTTGCGCAGGCGCAGCGTGAGCGCCGCGTATTCGGGATCGCTGAACCGGTGGACGGTGTCGAGTTCGACGGATGCTGTCGCGTAGCGCACTGCGGTTGCCATCGCTCCGGCATGCCCGGCCGGGAGCGCTTGATGAGGATCTCCTACCATCGCCACGCCGACGCCGTGCGCTAGGGCGAGATCGACAAGCGCGGCCGCGGTCTGGAGGTCGACCATGCCGGCCTCATCCACGACGATCCGATCGCCCTGCCGGAGGACGAACTTCGCAGGCCCGTCATACACGATCCCTGTCGCGGGATCCGCGTCGCCGCGCGACAGCCAAGTCCATACTTGGGCTCCGGCGGGATCGGCGTGCCAGCGGTATCCGTGGTCGGCGAGCAGAGCGTGCAGGCTCGAGGCTGCGGCGCCGACCTCGCGCGAGGCGACCGATGCCGCTTTCCGGGTCGGCGCGACCACCAGCATCCGTCGCCGTTGTCCGATCAGTCCAGCGTGCGCGACGCGCAGCATGGTGGTCTTGCCCGCGCCGGCCGGCCCGGTGACCGCCACGAGCCCACCCGTCCCCGCGATCGCACCCGCCGCTGCGAACTGCGAGGCATCCAAGTTTTCGATGTCTTCCGCGGATGCAGCGGCACGACGTAGCTCGGCCGGCAGGAGTGAGCGGCCGGGTGAGGCGAGAGCATCGAGGCGCCCCGCGAGACGGATCTTCAGGCGCATCGTGTCCGTCGCCATGAACGCCTTCACGTGGCCGGGAATGCCCGCGTCCCCCACGAGTCGCACGGACTTGCGATGCGCTCGGTCGGTGATCTCATCGATCGTGGTGGTCATCGCGTCGCGCGGCGCGATCACTCCGCTGTGGGATAGGGCGCGGATGGCGCCGGCGCGGAGATCGAAAGAGTTGAACCGGCCGCCGGAACGGGTGGACCGCGCGTCGGCATCAACGACCGCAGCATTCGACAGCAGATCCAGGTCCAGCGCGTCGAGGGGCGTTGCGGTAGTCGAGATCGGAGCCCGATAACGGGTGAGTGCGGGATCGATACCCGCCAGCTCGTGGCGGACGGTCAATTCCCAGGACTGCTCGTCCAGGTGGGCCGGCTTGTTCGGGCGCGACATCGCCCATGCGCGACGGTCGATCTGCGTCAGGACCCGGACGCTGGGGCTCGCCCCATTGTGCTCGGCCGTCCACTCCGCTACCAACCTCGCTCGGTTCCGCTCGATCTGCGCCGACCGACGCGAGAAGGACCGCACCGCGCCCGCGAGCTGCGCCACCTCCCCGTCCCCGTCGAGAGTGAACCCGTAGCGTGCGAGGGCGGCCATCCATCGGGGGTCGGTGCGGGCAGCGAGATCGCCTTCGGCGTTGATCACCGTATGCAGCTTCATCGCGACACGCGAGTCGACGTTCGACCACTTGCCGTCCTCACCCAGCACCTTGACGTTCAACCACATGTGACGGTGAGCGTGCGGGTCGAGCGCCCGGGAGCGACGATGCTGCAGCTCGACGACCTCGATCCGGGTGATGTCCTCTCGGATGAGTCCGCCGTGCCCACGTCGCGCGTTCAGCTCACGCTGCCAGGTGAGCAGGATCTGATCCCGCAGCCGGTCCTGCAGCGCCTCGAACTCGGCCGCGAGTTCTGGATGCAGCAACGCGGCGATGCTGTACGACTTGGGGTGATTGAGCGTGCCGTCGAGCAAGAGGTCAGCGTCGGCGCTCAGCCGTTGCCGGCCGCGCTCCTCGCCGCTGACGGGGTCGTGGCCGGTCAGCCAGACGCGAAGCCCGCTGGCGGTGAGCTCGTCGGCTGAGATGCGGCCCTGGTCGACGATGAATCGCGCGACGGTCGAGTCAGATGCCAGACCGTACGCTTCGAGCGCATCAGCACCGGACAAGTGCGGGAGGTGAGCATCACAGGTGCCCTCAAGCGCGTAGGCGATCGCGTGTCGAACCCCGCGGGACTCGACACCCCTTTTCCACCGCTCAAGGCCTCCTCGCATGCCGTCAGCGTACGGCCGGTTTTGCGCGTTATCCAGGACTTTTTACGGTTTGCTTGCGAGTGCAGGGAGATGCACGTTTAGGTTGCCGATGAGGTAACCACCAGGTCGGGTGCCTGCGTGCATCGCTGTCGCTCTTTCCCTACTTCGCTCGCTCTTGTTCCGCCGTGTCGCTGTCGCGCGCCGTAGTGCGTTGCGTTGTCGCAAGCGTCTCTTCGCGCCGATTGCCGTCCTTCAATGCCGATTGCCGTCCTTCAATTTCGAGCGCCGTGCTTGCCTCGTAAAGCGCACCTGACCGCGACTACTAGTGCAGACGGGTCTTGCGGACATTGACCACTCTGGCGCCGCCGAACGCTACCTACGGCTGGGACCACGACTCGGCGCTGCGTTGACCGACCCGCTGGCGACAGACTTGGCTATTGCCTGCGAAGCTTTGCCATCAGCGTTGCGCACGGAAAGTCTCACCGATCGCTCGGAATGTCTGCAGCAGCGAGATTGCTTCAACAGGTGTGAACAACGACGTCCGCGAAGCCCTGCACCGAAGCCAGCTCATCGACCTGACGACGACCGGTCGCCATAGCGGGCTACCGCGCCGCATCGAGATCTTCCTACACGATGAGGATGGCGTGCTGTTCATCACCGGGATGCCGCGTCGAGACCGCACACGGGACTGGATATACAACATCACCGCAGACCCCCACGTCATTGTGCATTTGAAGAAGGGCATCGAGGCCGACGTTCCTGCCACAGCGAGGGTAGTCACGGATCCCCACGAAGCACGGCCGCTCATCGAGGCCGCCGCACGCCGATGGCGCAGAGACGACGTCGACGACATGATCGCGCACAGCCCGCTCATCGTGCTGACTGCGGCTACCGCGCCCGACGCCTGACGGCATCCCGAGTCACTGTCCGCCGTGCCCGCGCGAAGGAAGACAGCCTCCCTGAGCCCGAAGAGCAGCCGGAAGGCAAACGCCAGAGTGATAGCGAACGTTGGCGGGATGGGGGCGATCGCCACGACAACGATCCAAGAGGCACCGACTCTCGCAACCACCTTGTCGAACGTCCGAGTCGGTCGTCAGACTGGCGGCATCACGCGAGGACTGCGCAATGGCCGACGACAGCATTCCGACCGGATCGCGCGTGATCAAGCCGCACACTCTCGAGACCTGAGCTCTGGGCCGTCAAGAACAACGAACGCTGAGCGACCCGATTGCGGACGGGCGACACAGGCGGTGAGGGGATCACTGTGCCGCGTGGGGGTGACCGTAGCGGTGGGGGTCGGCGTCGAATGCGGCGGCGCAGCCGTGTGAGCAGAAGTAGAAGGTGGTTCCTTCGTGCTCGCGGGTGGTGACGGCTATCTGGGGATCGATCTGCATGCCGCAGACCGGGTCGGTCACCAGTGCTGCGCTATGGGTGGCGTTTTCTGACATGGGCGTTCTCCTTTGTTGAGGTCACGGCCGTGCTGGCCACGAGCTTGGGCTAGGCGTACGTCACGCTCGGTCGCCGCTGGGCACGGGAGACGGACCGGAATGTTTTTCCGTCGGGGCGGCCGGGGCCGGGAGGCGGAGGCGCTTCAGCATGAGTGCGTTGACGGCGACGATGACGCTCGAGCCGGACATGGTGATTGCGGCGATCTCGGGTGTGAGCATGATGCCCAGCGACGGATAGAACACGCCTGCGGCGATGGGTAGTGCGACGGCGTTGTAGCCGATGGCCCATCCGAGGTTCTGGCGCATTTTGCGGACGGTGCCTTTGCCGATGCGTAGCGCGGTTGCCACGTCGAGCGGGTCGGAGCGCATCAGTACGACGTCGGCGGTTTCGATGGCGACGTCGGTGCCGGCTCCGATCGCGATGCCGAGGTCGGCTTGTGCGAGTGCGGGGGCGTCGTTGACGCCGTCGCCCACCATGGCGACCTTCTTGCCTGAGCGTTGCAGTTCGGCGATCTTGGCGGACTTGTCCTCGGGGAGCACTTCGGCGATGACGGTGTCGATGCCCAGCAGCGCGGCAATGCGTTTGGCCGTGGGTTCGTTATCGCCGGTGAGCATCACCACCTCGATGCCGGATTCGTGCAGTGCGGTGATCGCTGCGGCGGCGGTCTCGCGTGGCGCGTCGGCGAGGGCGATCACGCCGGCGGCTTTGCCGTCGACGGCGAATGCGATGGCGGTGCGTCCGGTGGCGGCGAGTTCGTTCTGGGCGGCGGCGATGGAGCTGATGTCGATTCCTTCGTCGGCCATTAGTCGGGCGTTGCCCATCACCACGCGGCGGCCATCGACCGTTGCAACGGCACCGAGGCCGGTGACGTTGCGGAATGAGCTGGCTGTGCGACGGGGAATGTTGCGGGCGTCGGCGTAGGCGACGACGGCTTTGGCGAGCGGGTGCTCGGACTCGCGCTCGGCGGCGGCGGCAAGGGAGAGCAGTTCGATGTCGTTCATCCCGATGGGGAGGTAGTCGGTCACTTCGGGTTCGCCCTTAGTGAGGGTGCCGGTCTTGTCCAGGACGACTGTGTCTATGTGCGCGGCGGACTCGATCGCTCCGGCGTTCTTGAACAGCACGCCGCGTTTGGCGCCGAGGCCGGTGCCGACCATGATTGCGGTCGGTGTGGCCAGGCCCAGCGCGTCGGGGCAAGTGATCACCACCACGGTGATGGCGAACAGGATCGCGGTGGGCACCGGGGCGCCGATCAGCCACCAGACCAGGAAAGTGACAGTGCCGCCAATCAGGGCGACCAGCACCAGCCAGAAGGCTGCGCGATCCGCGAGCCGCTGCCCGGGGGCTTTGGAGTTCTGCGCCTCCTGAACGAGCGCGACGATCTGGGCCAACGCGGTGTCGGCACCGACCTTAGTGGCCCGCACCCGCAGGGTGCCGGTGGTGTTGACGGTGGCGCCGATCACCGTCGATCCGGCGGTCTTGACGACTGGGAGGCTTTCGCCGGTGACCATGGATTCGTCGATCTCCGACGCGCCCTCCTCCACGGTCCCGTCTGTGGGGATCTTCGCGCCGGGCCGGACCAGCATGAGGTCCCCGCGGATGACATCGGAGGTGGGCACCTCGAGCTCTTCCCCGTTTCGTAGGACGACCGCGCGGGGCGGGGCGAGCTCGAGGAGGGTGCGGATGGCGTCGTTCGCGCCGCCGCGGGCGCGCATCTCCACCCAGTGGCCGAGCAGCACGAAGCTGGCCAGCACCGTGGCGGCCTCGTAGAACACTTCCCCGCCCCCGGTGAGGGTGACCACGACGCTGTAGAGCCAGCCGGTGCCGACCCCGACGGCGACCAGCACCATCATGTCCAGGGTGCGAGCCCGAAGGGCACGCCAGGCGCCGTCGAAGAAGATCCAGGCGGAGTAGAAGATCACTGGAAGGGAGAGGATCAGCGAGAACCAGTCGTCGCGAAGCCCGAATGGTGCCGGAACGGTGAAGCCGAGCACTTCGCGGCCGATCGGTGACCACAGGATGATCGGCAGCGACAGGACAGCGGCGACGATGAACCGGTTGCGCATATCGCGGGTCATCGCCGCCATCGACATCCCCGCATGGCTCCCGCCGTGCCCCATCGCATCCTGGCTTGTACGAGCAGTCATCCCCTCCCCATGCCCGCTGTGGGCATCGTGCCCCGAAGGCTCAGCAGGGGCCACCGCATGATCGTGCATCGGCGTGCCCGCGTCGGCGCCGTGACCCGGGTGCGCATCTGTGGAAGGTCGGGTGGGCGCCACCGTCACGCCTGCGTCGTGTGCGTGGTCGGGGTCGAGAGCGGGATCGCAGATGTGCTCGGGGACGGACTGCCCGGCGCAGTGGTAGCCGCAGTCGATGATCCACTGCCGCAGCTGTGCTTGTGAGGTGAGCTGCGGGTCGTAGGAGACGTTCGCGGTCTGGGAGACCGGGTTCGCCTCGACATCCGTGACCCCGGGCTGGCGGAGAAGCGTCGATTCGACGATCGACTTCGACGATGCCCAGGAGACTCCCTCGACTTCCAGGACGACGGTGCGCGTAGTTCCGTTCATTTCTGTTCTCCTGCTCCGTGAAGCCGCTGCGGCGTGCTCATGAGGTGGGCTCGGTTCTGATGACGACTCGCCAGGTGTTCCCGGCATCGGACGTTACGCGGACTCCACCGTCGTCGGCGATCGCGACGATCCCCTCCCAGCTGACGGCAATCGCGGACGCGGTGCCGGTGGCGTGCCCGGCGGTCTTCCACACCGCGTCGGGCGTTGTCGCCCCGGTCCAGATAGTGCCGTCGGTATCGACGCCGATGATCCCTTCCTCCACCGTCGGATCGGCCGTGATGACCAGCAGGGCGGGGCCGTTCGGCACAGGCGAGAAGGTGGTGCCGCCGTCGCGGCTGACCATCAGCCCGTCTGGGGTGGTGGCGGTGACGATGTCGGCCTGAGTGGTGTCGATGCTGATGTCACGGGCGGTCAGTGGGACAAGATCCGCCCAGGTCTGCCCGGCATCGGTACTCTCCGCCAGGACGGGCCGGTCCGAGGGGAGCCCGAGGAGGATCTCTGGTGCGGCGGGGGTGGCGGCGAGCATATGAAAGTCGGTGACGCCTGCCAACGACACCTGCTCCCAGCCGGCCTCGCTGTAGCGCACCAGTCCCACGTTGGGGGCTGTGAACGTGTGGTCCTGGTTGGCCGGGTCCGGGTGACCGGACGCGAGGATCGTATCCCCCTGAACGGTGAGTCCCATCGCATCGAATGTGGTCTTACCGACGAGGGAGACCTCATCGCTGGTGAGGTCGACCAGATAGACACCGGTGTGCGCGCCGACCAGCAGCGCCCCGTCCAGATCGAACGCGACATCGTGGACATGCGGGATGAGGGCGGGCGAGGCATCGCTGTCAGGGGACGCCGTGCAGGCAGTGGCGGTCAGGGTAAGCGTCGCGGCGAGGGTGGCGGCGGCGAGGGTACGGGCGTGTGTAGTCATAGTGGCGTTCTCCGGAGACAGCGGGCCGGCCGTCGGGTGCGGCCGGCCCCTGCCGGTCAGAGGGTCGCGAGGATGTCCTCCATGGTGGCGATCTCGGTGGTCTGGGAGGCGATGATGTTCTCGGCAAGGGTGACCACATCGGGGTTCTGCCCGTTATCGACCTCGTCTTGGGCCATCTCGATCGCACCCTCGTGGTGGACGATCATCTGCTCCAGGAACAGGCGGGAGGCCTCGGCACCGGTGGCATCCTCGAGGGCTTGCATGTCGGTGTCGGACATCATCCCCCCGTGGTCCATGCCGTCCATGTCCCCCATCGGGGTGCCCCACTCGTCGAGCCAGGACTCCATCAGCTCAATCTCGGGGCCCTGGGCTGCCTTAATCTGCTCGGCGAGGGTGATCACGCGTTCGTCGATGCCGTCCTTGGCGAGGATCATGTCAGCCATCTCGACGGCTTGTTCGTGGTGCGGGATCATCATCATCGTGAACTGCATGTCGGCGTTGTTCACGTCGGCGGCCGGGGATGCGGATGCCGATGAGCCCATTCCGGGCATGTTGTCCATCCCGCCACTGCTGGTGGTGCTGGCGCAGCCGGCGAGGGCGAGCAGGGCGGTCAGGGTGATCGTGGCAGTTGCCGCGGCACGGTTGTTCATCAGGTATCTCCTCAGTCGTATATGAGGCGCACGAGCCGGTGCCCGGGCGCGCGAATGCTGTGCCCACCCGCAAACGGGTCGGCTGACAGCGCTGCTCAGGTACGACTGATGCAGAGAACCAGAAGAGACGGTGGTCGAGTAAGGACAGCGGCACGGGCGGTCAGGGCCGGGCCGGCGCGCAGCGCGGACCCCCAGGAGATGCCCACGCGCGGGAGGAACAGCAGCAGCGAGACGATCAGGAGCGCGAGGACGCAAGCCATCGCCAGCATGCTGGCGTGCCCGCCACAATCCGCGCAGTCCCCGTCGGTCGCTGGCTGGGTGGTGCCGTGGTCGACAACGCCTGGGTTGGGGGTGCCGTGCTCGTGCATCGGCGCCGCGGCTGCGGGTGCGGCGGTCTCGGTGTGACTGTTCAGGGAGTGCATCGCGAGCAGCCCGACGATGATCGCGGCAGTGACAGCGATGAGCAGCAGGACCGAGCGACCCAGCCCGCGCGGGCCGGGACGCAGACGCTGCGCCAGAGCGATCATCGACATGTCACCTCCTTCGTGTCCAGGGTAGACCGGCTCAGGCCGGCTGCACCGTCCGGTCGGCCGGCGCGGGCGCCGCAACAGCGGGTGCGGGGTGGGGGCGGAAGCTGCGCAGGCGGAGGCTGTTGGTGACCACGAACACGGAGGACAGCGCCATGGCGGCCGCAGCAACTAGCGGGTTGAGTAGGCCGAGCATTGCGATCGGGATCGCGGCGATGTTGTACGCGAACGCCCAGAACAGGTTGCCCTTGATGGTGCCCAGGGTGCGGCGGGACAGCCGGATCGCGTCGACCACGACAAGCAGGTCGCCGGAGGCGATCGTGACATCGGAGGCGGCGATCGCCGCGTCCGTGCCGCCGCCCATGGCGACACCGAGGTCCGCTGCGGCCAGGGCTGCGGCGTCGTTGACGCCGTCGCCGACCATGGCGACGACCCGGCCGGCGGCTTGCAGCTGACGGATCACCTCGAGCTTCCCGGCCGGGGTGACCCCGGCGCGGATCTCGTCGATGCCGACCTGGGCGGCGATGTGCTGCGCGGCGCCGGCATTGTCGCCAGTGAGCAAAACCGGCGACAGGCCGAGGGCGCGGAAGCGTGCGATCGCTTCGGCGCTGGTCGGCTTGACCGTGTCCGAGACGGCGATGGTGCCGAGGAACTCGCCGTCGCGGGCGACCGCGATCACCGTGGCCCCGGCCGCTTCCAGAGCCTCTGCCTCTGTGCGGTGGGTGATCGGAGGGTGCACGCTCCACTGATCCTCAACCCACAGCGGCCGGCCGGCGACCACGAGCGCGCCGTCGACGATCGCCTGCACACCGAACCCTGCATGGGAGGCGAACGCTTCAGCCAGCGGCGGGGTGTCGCCGGCGGCGGTCACGATGGCGCGGGCGACCGGGTGCTCGGAGCCCCACTCGGCCGCCGCCGCAGTGGTCAGGAGATCCTCGGCGGTGACGCCGGGGGCGGGTGAGACGGTGGTGACGGTCATGGTGCCGTGGGTGATGGTGCCGGTCTTGTCCAGCACGATGGTGTCGACCTGGCGGGTCTGTTCCAGCACCTGCGGTCCGCGGATCAGGATCCCCAGCTGCGAGCCGCGGCCGGTGCCGACCAGCAACGCGGTCGGTGTCGCAAGGCCGAGCGCGCAGGGGCAGGCGATGATCAGGGTCGCGACCGCGGCGGTGAACGCGACCTCGAGTGATCCGCCGACCAGCAGCCACCCTGCGAACGCCACGATCGCCAGGACAATCACGATCGGGACGAACACCCCGGAGACGCGGTCGGCGAGGCGTTGCACCTTGGCTTTGCCGGTCTGGGCTTCATCCATCAGCCGTTGCATCCGTGCCAGTTCGGTGTCGGCGCCGATCCGGGTGATCTCCACGATCAGTCGTCCGCCGACGTTCACGGTCGCGCCGACGACGCGGGACCCGGTGGTCACCTCGACCGGGACGGATTCGCCGGTGAGCATGCTCGCGTCAATCGCGGAGGCCCCATCGACCACCAGGCCGTCGGAGGGGATCTTCTCCCCGGGGCGCACGAGCACCCGGTCGCCGACGATCAGCTGGGAGACGGGGACCAGTTGTTCCACGCCGCCGACCAGGCGCGTGGCATTCTTCGCGCCCAGGTGCAGGAGTGCGCGGAGCGCTTCGGTGGAGGACTTCTTGGCACGGGCCTCCGCGTACCGGCCGGCGAGGATGAACACCGTCACCAGGGCGGCGACTTCGAGGTAGATCTCGCCGCTGCCCGCCTCGGGGCTGCCGAACAGGGTGAAGGTCATGTGCATCCCGGGCATCCCGGCCATGCCGAAGAACAGCGCATACAGCGACCAGCCGAACGCGGCGATCACCCCGACGCTGATCAGCGTGTCCATCGTCGCCGCCCCGTGGCGGGCGTTCACGAACGCCGCACGGTGGAACGGCCACGCCCCCCACACCGCCACCGGCGCGGTCAGCGTCAAGGCCAGCCACTGCCAGTACGTGAACTGCAGCAGCGGGATCATCGACATCAGCGTGACCGGTACCGCCAACGCGGTGCTGATAAGTAGCCGGCGACGCAGCGACACCAGCTCGGGATCTTCCGCAGGAGTGTCGGTCGATGTCGGCTCGGGCGCGACAGGTGCCGGTACCGCCGCGGAATACCCGGCGGATTCGACCGCCGCGATCAGCTCCGCCGCCTCGACACCGTCGGCGCGGACACGGGCTTTCTCGGTCGCGTAATTGACCGTCGCCTCAACCCCGGGGAGCTTGTTCAGCTTGCGTTCGATCCGCGTCGCGCATGACGCGCAGGTCATCCCGGAGATCTCGAGCTCCACATCGAGGGTGCTCATGACGGGCTGCCGGCGAGGGCGTACCCGGCCTCCTCCACCGCGGCGCGCACGCGTTCAGCATCGATCGGTGCGGCGCTGTGAATGGTCACACGCGAGGAGCCGCCCGCGTTCAGATCGACCGATACGTTCTCGACCCCGTCGATCGCGGTGATCTCCTCAGTGACGCTCATCACGCAGTGCGAGCAGGTCATCCCGTCCACCAGAACATCCTGTGTGGTCGTCGATACGGCAACCTGCGTGTCGGTGGCGGACGCGGTGGAGCAGCAGCTGCATCCGGCGGCGGAATCGGTCAGGCCCAGGTCGGTGCGCTCGTTCGCGGTCATGATGGTGTCCTCTCGGTCGGGGGGTGTGGTTAGGAACGGACCAGGCGGGCGATCGCCTCGTTCGCTTCACGGATCTTCTCCGCAGCGACGGCGCCGCCCTCAGCGGTCGCTTCCGCCACGCAGTGCGACAGATGATCGGCCAGCAGGGAGAGGGCGACCGTCTCCAGTGCGCTGGTTGCGGCGGAGACCTGCGTGAGGATGTCGATGCAGTACTTGTCGTTCTCGACCATCCGCGCGATACCACGCACCTGACCCTCCGCGCGGCTCAGCCGCTTCAGGAGGTCGTCCTTATTCGCTGCGTACCCGTTCATATCTCGATACTATACCCCCCTAGGGTAATCTGGCTGATCGCAACTGATCGCTTTGGCATTGCAAGGCGCTGGCGGAGGATGAGGGAATGAACATCGAGGTACTCCACATCGAGGACTGCCCCAGTTGGGGCGAAACCGGGAACCGCCTCCGCGAAGCCCTGGATGCGACCGGGTTCGGTGAGACGACCATCGCCTACCGACTGCTCCGCACGTCCGAGGACGCCGCCCGGGTTCCCTTCGCGGGTTCGCCCACCATCACGATCGACGGCCAGGACCTGTTCCCCAGCGGCGGGCGCACCGCGGACCTCGCCTGCCGGGTATATATGACGCCCACCGGGCTGGCTGGACTCCCTACGACCGAACAGCTCATCGAAGCGATCGCCGCCAATGGACACTGACGCGGCGGTCCAGTGTTCCTGCTGCGGGCGAACTCTGCCCCGACGCAGAGTCCACGCGTTGAACGGCACCGCCGGATACGTGTGTCGGCGCTGCGGCCTATGGATCGCGCTACGGCTGCACAACGACCGACGCACGGCCGACTGACCACTCGCCAGGCGAACGCGCGGACCTGCTCCCGACCGAAACGCTATGTCGTCGGGTGCGAGTGCCGGTGGTGGCTGTCCGGGTAATGCTCGTGCGCGTGGGTGAGCTCAACGTGGGCGTGTGGATGCCGGTGGCGGATGCCGGCTGAGACCGGCTCGGCGTGGTCGTGGTCGTGATGCTCGTCGGGGTGCGTGTGCCAGTGGTCGTGCTCGAGGGGCTCGTGGGTGTGTGGGTGTTCGTGCCGCTCGGTCAGATGCAGCCAGACCCCGAGCACCATGAGCGCTCCGGCAATGATCAGCGGGATCGTGATCGGATCCCCCATCGCGATCGCCAGGACGGCGCCGAAGAACGGGGCGATCGAGAAGTACGCGCCAGCGCGGGCGGTGCCGATATGGCGGAGGGCGACGATGAACAGCACCAAACTGATCCCGTACGCGAACAACCCCGTCACCATCGCCGCCCCGACGTTCAGCAGCGGCGGAAGTGATGCGCCGAGCAGGAAGGCGAGTGTGAGGTTGACCGGTCCCGCGGTGAGTCCCTTGACAGCGGCGAGCCAGGTCGCGTCGTGAAGGGCGACCTTCCGGGTGAGGTTGTTGTCGATCCCCCAGGCGAGGCACGCGCCGAGGATCGCCACTGACGGGAGGATGCCGGCGAAGTCGGCCTGGCCGGGCCAAGAGAGCACGACCGCCCCGGCGACGATCGCGGCCATACCGAGGGCGATGCGACGGTCGAAGTTCTCCTTGAACACGAACCACGCCAGCAGCGCAGTCGCTACCCCCTCCGCGTTCAGCAGAAGAGATGCGCCGGATGCCGGCATCCCGACCAGTCCGAACATCAACAGCACCGGGCCGACCACCCCGCCAAAAAACACCGCCCCGGCCAGAGGCAGCAGCTCCCGGCGCTCCAAACGCACCCGGGGTGCCCGGCGGATCAGCCGGTACACACCCAGGCCGATCCCGGAGCCGAGGTAGAGCAGGCCGGCGAGCATCCAGGGGCTCACGTCGACGAGCAGCAGCTTCGCGATCGGGGTACCCGCACCGAACAGCAGCGCCGCGGCAAGGGCGGCCTGTACGCCGGTGTTGCGTAGGGAGGTCAATCGCACGATTCCACGCTACGCGTGCTCGTGGTGACCGTCATGGTCGTGGTGGTGGTCGTCGATTTCGAGTTCACCAGTGAGGGCGGCGATCGGGACGGTGCAGGCGTCGCCGCGCCACGCTTCGAGTCCTTCCTTTACGGCGAACCCGGCGATGAACAGGGCGGCAAAGGAGTCCGCCCACGCCCAGCCGAACAGGCTGTTCAGCAGCAGGCCGACCAGGAGCGCCGCCGACAGGTAGGCACAGATCAGGGTTTGCTTCGAATCAGCCACCGCTGAGGCCGAGCCGAGTTCCCGCCCCGCGAGCCTCTCCAGCCAGCTCACGACAGGCATGATCACCAGGCTGATCGCGGCCAACGCGATCCCCACCGGGCTGTGCTCCGGCTCCCTAAGGCCGGTCAGCGACAGCAGTGCATCGACGCTCACGTACGCAGCCAGGGCGAAGAAGGACACGGCGATGATTCGCAGCGCCGGCTTCTCGCGAGTCTCGGGGTTGGGGGCGGCGAACTGCCAGGCGATGGCCGCCGCAGAGAGCACTTCCACGAACGAATCGAGCCCGAATCCGATCAGCGCGGCGGAAGAGGCGGCTCCACCGGCGATCAGCGCAATGATGCCCTCGATGACGTTGTAGGTGATCGTGAACCCCACGATCCAACGGATCCGCCGACGTAGGATGCCGACACGGACCGGGTCGGTCGCGACGCTCACGCCACGGCCCCCGCCCCGCAGCACAACGGGAGGGCACAGTCAGGATCCACGCATCCCGTACCGTCGTCGACCGCAAGCACAACCTGCACAAGCGCGCCGATCGCTTGGGTGAGGTGCGGGTCGGCGATCTCGTACCGGGTCTGCCGCCCCTCCGGAGTCGCAACGACAATGCCGCAGCCGCGCAGGCAGGAGAGATGGTTGGACACATTCGTCCGGGTCAGATCGAGGTCGCGTGCCATCTGCGCCGGGTAGCCGGGCTGGTCAAGGAGCGAGAGCAGGATCCGCGACCGGGTGGGATCGGCCATCGCCCGGCCCAACCGATTCATCACATCGACGCGCGAAGATAAGGTCAGCATTGACTGACTATACAGCATCCAGTGACCATACACGTCTGACAGCGGGAAAGAGCCGCGTGGAGCTCCGTGTAGCGCAAGACGATCCGTCCATGGGACGGTTCCATGCTCGATGTATTCGTTGTCCGCCATCAGTGCCCGAAGCACGATGGCCGCCATGCACGAACTTCTCTCGAGGGAGGTTGAGTGCGGACCGCCCGACGAAGCAGAACGTCACCTATGTGCAGTTGCCGACAGTTATCCACAGGACGCGCCCGAAGCGTCACCACATCGGGCGAAGGCGATCCGGTCCGGGCTACCCTTGCCGCGAGGTGACCCATGGGAAGCATCACTGCCTACGAGATCGGATCCGGCAGACGCTATCGCGTGCGTTGGCGCGACGATCAGCAGAAGCAGGTTGAGAAGAAGGGCTTTCGCACCAAGAAGGAGGCCGAGCTCTATCTCGCACACACCGCCGTCTCGAGATCCAATGGTTCGTACACCGACCCGGGTGAAGCTCGCATCACCGTGGGGGCGCTTGGCGTCGATTGGCTACGGAACAAGAAGCACGCGCTCAAGGCGTCATCGTTCAGCTCGTTGGATACCTCCTGGCGGGTCTACGTCCTGCCGCGTTGGGGCGACGTCCGTATCGGCGACATCCGCGCGTCCCACGTCGAGCAGTGGATCCGCGAGCTGTCCGAGGGCACCGCGACAACGAAGCGCACGAAAAGTGAGAAGGCTGGTGCCAATCCGCGATCCGCGAGCGTCGTCTATCGCGCGCTGGGCGTGCTGGCCGGCATCCTCGACACGGCCGTCCGCGACGGCAGAATCCCCCGGAATGTCGCCAGAGGCGCGCAGAATCTGCCTCCCAAGCAATCGCAGAAGCCGCGTCGCTACCTCACACACGCCGAGGTCGTGCGCCTCGCCGAAGCGACTAACAACGACACACACAAGACCCTCATCCTTGTTCTCGCCTACTGCGGAGTCCGATGGAGCGAGGCGATCGGAATGCACGTCAGCGACATCATCTTTCCGAGGCACCGCATCCAGGTACAGCGAGCGGCAGTCGAGGTCAACGGCAAGATCGTGCTCGGTACGCCCAAGAACTGGGAACGTCGGCTCGTGCCGTTTCCTGCGTTTCTCGAGCAGCCTCTCAAACGACTGTGCAGTGGCAAGCGAGCCCACGATCTCGTCTTCACCGACTTGGAGGGCAAGCACCTGCGGCGTGCGAAAACCCAGCAAGGAATGAACTCATGGTTCACGACCGCCCTGAGCATTGCTGACATCGAGCGTCTGACGCCCCATGATCTGCGCCACACGGCCGCCAGCCTTGCGATCTCATCCGGAGCCAACGTGAAGGCGGTCCAGCGGATGCTGGGGCACAAGTCGGCCTCGATGACTCTCGACACGTACGCCGATCTGTTCGACGACGACCTCGCCGACGTCGCGGAACGGATGAATCAGGGCGGCGTGAACGCGGATGTCGGCCGCCTCTGGGCCAGTTAGTCGCTCCACTCGTGAGCAGCGCGCGCGAACATCGCCATCGAGAACCGTCATTGCACGGCATCCAGACGCAGTTTCCCACGCTTATGCGCCGAAAATTCGTGGGCGATTTGTGGGCGATGCAGCTTGGCATGACCAACCATGACCAAAAGGATGGGCTCGAGAACCGCGTGATTCCGCGGCTCTCGAGCCCATTCACGTGACAGCGGATTGGTGGAGATGGGGGGAATCGAACCCCCGTCCATCGCTGTGTCTCTGCGCCTTCTACGGGCGTAGCCTGTGCTGACGTTCTGCTCGGCCCCGACCTTTGCCACAGGCATCTAGGTCGACAGGCCCAGTCTGGAAAGAGTCCCGAGGAACGTCCGAGACGCCGTCCCTCAGCAAGTCCCCTAGATGACGCGAGGGTCCGTAGCGGGAACGCCTACGGTCTCACGGAGTTCAGGCTCGCTTATGCAGCGAGGGCGAACTCATTGCGATTTGCATCGGCAATTATGTTTTTGCAGAGATCGTTTGCGAGATAACCCTGCATCCTCGGCCCGCTTCTCGCAGGAGCTCAGGCGATGTCGAAACCGATCATCCCCATGAACCCTCGTTGCAGAGGGCCGCTGTCACGCGCTGTGTAGTTGTCAAGCACTCGGCCCCGAAGAGCCCAGCATCACAGTCTATAACGGATGCCGGACACAGGCCATTCCCCGCGCCCCGCTTGTAGAGTCGCAGCCATGAGCGAAGTCACCATCACCGTCCGCGGCGAGCACGAAGACCGCATCCC
>DASSLA010000168.1:0-30641 GCA_035689885.1 Marmoricola sp.
CACCTTCAGCTGCTGGTTC
This sequence comes from Marmoricola sp., assembly GCA_035689885.1. Taxonomy (GTDB): domain Bacteria; phylum Actinomycetota; class Actinomycetes; order Propionibacteriales; family Nocardioidaceae; genus Marmoricola. Next base: position 20 of record DASSLA010000168.1, read on the forward strand.
ATGGTGATCCAGCCGGTCTGGCGCCACGGGTTGCTGATCGAGGCGTTGGCGAAGCAGGCCTTCTTCGGCCCGGCTGACTTGAACTCCGAGGTGTCCGTCATCTCGCCGTCGATGTACTGCAGGAAGGGTTGCTCCGGGTCCCCCTCGAACTCGGCGTCGCGCTGCTGCTCCTGCTCGTCGAACGTCGCCTGGTCGAACCACTTGGAGTCGGCCCCGGACTCGCCCTGCTTCTGGTCGGTGCCGGTGGTGTTCTCCTGCTCCACCTGTGCCGAGTCGTCGGTCGACCCGCAGGCCGTCAGGGTCATGGCCAGGGCGGCAGCTGCCGCCAGGACCGACAGTTTCGTGCGTCTCATCGATCTCTCTCCTACTTGTTGGTGCCCTGGCGGGCGGGTGGTGTCGGGTCAACCTCCGGATCGGTCACAGGGTCGGCGGCGGGACCGCTGTCGGGGTCGGCCTCCGGGCGGCGCAGCGCGCGCGGCAGCCGGTTGCCCCATCGCCAGGCGCGGCCGGCGAGCGCCACGGCGGCGATGATGATCACGCCCTGCACGGTGTCGCGCCACGTGCTCGGGACGTCGTTGAAGTTCAGCAGGGTGAACAGCAGGTCGAGCGCGACGGCGCCGGCCGCGGCGGAGAGCACCCACCCGCGCCCGCCACCCAGCACCACGCCGCCGAGCACGACCGCCGTGATCGCGATGAACTCGTAGCCGCGCCCCACCGACGGGTGCACCCCGGCCTGGCCGACCAGGATGATCCCGGCCACCGTCGCCGACAGCGACGAGAGGACGAACGCCTGCGTCTTGACCAGCCACACCCGCGAGCCGCTGAACGTCGCGGCGTCGGGGTTGTCGCCCGTCGCGACCAGGGTGCGGCCGTAGGGGCGGCCCGAGAGCCAGACGCAGAACACCGCGAGTACGACCATGATCAGCAGCGGATAGGGCAGCACCTCCACGACCGGCACCCCCTCGAACCCACCGCGGCCGATGTCGCGGAAGGTCTCGGTCGGGTTGCCGGTCGCGGCGCCGCCGGTCAGGTAGAACACCAGCCCGGACAGGGCCAGCATCGTGCCGAGCGTGACGATGAAGCTCGGCACGCCGAGGATCGTGGTGGCCAGTCCGTTGACGACCCCGACCAGTACGCCGACGGCCAGCATTGCCAGCATCACCGGCAGGATCAGGGAGTCGTCCTGGCCGATCAGGTTGCCGGCCATCACCACCTGCGCGGCGATGACCGACCCCATGGAGAGGTCGAACTCGCCGGCGACGATCACGAAGTACTGCCCCATCGCGATGATCACGATCGGCGCCGAGCGGGCCAGGAAGCGCACCAAGCGCTCCGGCTCGCCGAAGCCCGGGTTGGAGGCAACCACCGCGAGCAGCAGCGCCAGCACCAGCACGAACACCGCACCCCCCGGGGTGAGCAGAGTCCCGAGGAACCGCCGCAGCCGGGACCCGTGGTGCTCGGGCAGGGGCCGTCGCACGGCGGTGGTGGTGGCCGAGGTCGAGGTCATGCCGCCTCCTCCGCGACGGCGCGGACCGGGAACCTCGTCGGTCTACGTGGGATCGCCCGGCGCGCGTAGACCGCGACGGCGACGACGATCACCAGGCCGCGGACCACGTCCTGGAGGAACGAGTTGACCTCGAGGACGCTCATCACGTTGCCGAGCACCGCGAAGATCGCGACCCCGCCGATGGTGCCGACGATCGACCCGCGCCCACCGGCGAGGAGGGTGCCGCCGAGCACCACCGCTGCGATGGACATCAGGTCGTAGCCGCCCTGGCTGCCGATGGTCGGGCTGCCGACGCTGGTGCGGGCGAGCAGCAGCAGGCCCGCGAAGCCCGAGAGCACCGAGCAGAGCACGTGCGCCACGACCACCGGTACGTCGGCGCGGACACCCGAGAGCCGAGAGACCTCACGGCTCCCGCCGACGGCGTACATCTGGTGTCCGATGCGGGTGCGGGTCAACAGCACCACGCCGAGCGCCGCGCAGCCGAGCATGATCAACGTGCTCAGCGGGACCGGGCCGAACACGGTGATGCCGACCAGCTGGAACCCGCGTGGCGCGGACCCGAAGTTGCCCTGGTAGTTGGTGGCCAGGTAGCCGCTGATGATCAGCCCCATGCCCAGCGTCGCGATGAACCCGTGCACCGCCAGCTTGGTCACGATCAGCCCGCTGACAAGGCCGACGAGCGCGCAGGCGCCGAGCGCCGCGAGCACCCCGAACACCACGTTTCCGGTCTGGCCGGCCATCACACCGCCGCCGACGATGCTGGCCAGGCTGATCACGTAGGGCACCGACAGGTCGAGGCTGCCGACGATGATCACCAGGGTCTGCCCGATGGCGACGAAACCCAGCGTGCTGGTCAGGGTGAGGATCGCGATGATGTTGCCGGTGCTGAAGAAGTTGCGGCCTGACGCGGCGGTCAGCACGGCTCCGACCACCACCACGCCCAGCAGTGCGAGGTAGACCAGCGCAGTGGTGTCCAGCCGGCGACGCCGGCGCCCGAGATCGATCACCGCGCCATCCCCTCCGCCGCCGCACCGGTGGCAAGGCCCAGGACCTCGACCTCCTCGGCGCCACCGGGCAGCTCCCCGGCGACCCGGCCGTCGCGCATCACCACGATCCGGTCGGACATGCCGATCACCTCCGGCAGCTCGCTGGAGACCATCAGCACGGCCTTGCCCTCGGCGGCGAGCGCGCGCATCAGGTCGTAGATGGCCCGCTTCGCGCCGACGTCGATGCCGCGGGTGGGTTCGTCGAGCAGCACCACCTGCGGGGTGGTCCCGAGCCAGCGGGCCAGCACCACCTTCTGCTGGTTGCCACCGGAGAGGAACTGCACCTCCTGGTCCATGCTCCGCGCCGAGACCTCCAGCGAGGAGAGCAGGCCGGGCAGGGTGCCGCGGGCCTGTGACGTGTTGCGCGGGAAGACCGCCCGCACCACGCCGAGGGCGTTGACCGCGATCGTCTGGTTGAGCGCCAGCCCGGTCGCCTTGCGGTCCTCGGTGACCAGCGCGAGACCGGCGCGTACGGCGGCCCGCGGACTGCGCATCCGCACGGCCCGGCCACCGACCTCGACCGACCCGCGGCTGAACGGCCGGATGCCGAAGATGCCCTCGAGCAGCTCGGTGCGCCCCGAGCCCTGCAGCCCGGCCAGCCCGACGATCTCGCCGCTGCGGACCTCGAGGTCGACCCCGTCGACGTACCCGTTGCCGGCGCCGGCGAGGCGCAGCTCCACGTCGCCGACCTCGGTGCCCTCGACCCGGTCGGGGAAGAACGCCGAGATGGTGCGCCCCACCATCAGCCGCACCAGGGTGGCCTCGTCCAGCTCGGCCGCGGGGCGGCTGGCGACCAGCCGGCCGTCCTTGAGCACGGTGACGGTGTCGCAGAGGTCGAAGATCTCCTTGAGCCGGTGGGAGACGTAGAGGATCGCGACGCCGCGGGCGGTGAGCCGGCGGACGATCGCGTAGAGCAGCTCGACCTCGTGGCCGGCCAGGGCTGCGGTCGGCTCGTCCATGGAGATGATGCGGGCCTCGTGGCTGATCGCCTTGGCGATCTCCACCACCTGCTGCTCGGCCACCGACAGGGTGCGCACCCGGGCACCGGGGTCGAGGCCCTCCACCCCCAGGGAGGCCAGCAGCTCGGCGGTCTCGCGCTGCATCCGTGCGGTGTCGACGAGCGGACCGCGCCGCGGCTCGCGCCCGAGGTAGATGTTCTCCGCGATGGTCCGGTCCGGGAGCAGGTTGAACTCCTGGAAGACGGTCGAGATCCCGGCGTGCTGGGCCTGCAGCGGGTGGGAGAACCGCCGCTCCTCACCGGCGATCTCCAGCGTCCCGGCGTCGGGCTGGTGCACCCCGGCGAGCACCTTCATCAGGGTCGACTTGCCGGCGCCGTTCTCCCCGACCAGCCCGTGCACCTGCCCGGGCACGAGGTCGAGGTCGGCGTCCTCGAGCACGACGTTGCCCAGGAACGACTTGGTGATGCCGCGCGCCCGGAGCACGGGCTCCGTCGCGGCCGTGCCGGCCGGCACCTGCGCGGCGTCGTGGGTGAGCACGAGGCTCACTGTGACACCGCACACGTACTTTTGTCGAGCACCTGACAAAAGTTGCGCGCGAAATCTGGAAAGTGGTGGATCCGTGGTTGGATGTGCTCGTGCACGCGGCCACGGACGTCTTCGACCTGCTGCGGAACGGCCGCGCGTGGACCCGGGCGGAGCTCGCCCAGACCACGGGTCTCGCCCGCTCCACCGTCGCCGCCCGGATAGAGGAGCTGATGCGGCTCGGGCTGGTGACGCCCGTGGGCGGCGGCACCTCCACCGGCGGCCGCCCGCCCTCGCTCTTCTCGCTCAACCCCCGGGCACGCGTGGTCGCGGGGGTCGACGTGGGCGCCACGCACGTCGTCGTCGGGCTGGCCGACCTGTCCGGCGAGGTCCTCGACCGGGTCTCCGCGCCGCTCGACGTCGCCGAGGGCCCGGAGGTCGTCCTCTCCTGGGTCTGCCGCAACATCCAGCTGCTGCTCGACCGCCAGGAGAGCCCGCAGCAGCTCGCCGCGATCGGCATCGGGCTCCCCGGCCCCGTGCAGCACTCGACCGGCCGGCCGATCAACCCGCCGATCATGCCCGGCTGGGACCGGTACGACGTACCGGGCCGCGTCCAGCAGGAGCATCCGGTGCCGGTGCTGATCGACAACGACGTGAACATCATGGCCCTCGGCGAGCGTCGCGCGGTGTTCCCCGACGTGCACGACCTCGTCTTCGTCAAGGTGGCGACCGGCATCGGCGCCGGACTGATCTCCGGCGGCGAGCTGCAGCGCGGCGCCCAGGGCACCGCGGGCGACCTCGGCCACGTGCGGGTCCCCCGAGCCGACGGGGTGCTGTGCCGCTGCGGCAACACCGGCTGCCTCGAGGCCGTCGCCGCCGGGCCGGCCCTGGCGGCGGCACTCAGCGAGTCGGGCACGCCCGCGTCCACGCCACAGGACGTCGTCGACCTCGTCCGCGCCGGCGACGTGGCCGCGATCCAGGTCGTGCGCCAGGCCGGCCGCGACCTCGGCGACGTGCTCGCCACCCTGGTCAACCTGACCAACCCGGCCGTCGTCGTGATCGGCGGCCGGATGGCCGGCGCCGGGGAGCACCTGCTGGCCGGCATCCGGGAGGTGGTCTACCGGCGGTCGATGCCACTGGCCACCGAGCACCTGCGCATCGTGCCCTCCAGCGTCGGGGGCAACGCCGCCCTCGACGGGGCGCTGGCGATGGCCGTGGACCACGTGCTCTCGCCCGCCGAGATCGAGAGCGCGGTCCGTCGTCTGGCGGGTGGTGCCTGAGCACACACCGCACCCCGGATGCCCCTCCGGCGCGTGGGTACGACGAGGTTTCACCGCCCGCCACTCGCAAGGGAGGACCCATGCCCGAGCAGCCGAATCCCGACCCCACCGACCCGGCCGTCGACTCCTCCGGTGACGCCGGCGACAACGAGCTCTACCACGGCTACAGCGTCGACGACGAGACGCAGCCGCAGGGCGAGGGTGACAGCCTGGTCGACGAGCGCGGGCTCGAGGAGCCCCTCGACGAGGGGTACTCCCCGCCGGAGAAGTGGTCCGCCGCGCAGGGCTACGGCAACACCCCGCTCGAGGAGGAGCTCGGCGAGACGCTCGACCAGCGCCTTGCGCAGGAGGTGCCCGAGCCCGACCCGTACGCCGAGGCGGAGGCCGAGGGCCGCGACCCCGAACACCCGGTCGGCGAGGTCGCCGAGGACACCGTCGGCGAGGTCGGCGATGAGCGCGCCGGTCGGCTGGTCGCCCCGGACGAGGGGGTGCGCGCCGACACCGACCCGGAGGTGGACGCGGAGGACGTCGGCATCGACGGCGCGGGCTCCAGCGCCGAGGAGGCGGCCGTGCACGTCGTCGACGAGGACACTCCGTGACGGGTGGTCAGCTCGTCGGGGAAGCCTGAGGGCCCCGACCGGATCGGTCGAGGCCCTCAGCCGCCGTCAGCTGGGTCAGCCGTTGTAGGACGGCTGCGACTGCGGGTTGAGCTCCTGCATCCGGACGTGGCTGTCCGCGGCCGGATCCGTGATCTTGAGGACGTCGAAGCCCCGCTGGATCTCGTTGGAGTACACGTAGCCGTTGTAGTAGTACGCCGACCACGATCCACCGAGGATCAGCCGCTCAGCGGAGAGCGGACCACGGTCGAACCACGCGATCTCCTTGGGGTTGGCGGAGTCGGTGAAGTCGAAGACCGACACACCACCCTGGTACCACGCCTGGACCATGATGTCCTTGCCCTTCACCGGGATCAGCGAGCCGTTGTGGGCCACGCAGTTCTCGGTGTTGGTGTTGGTACGCGGGATCTTGTAGTAGCTCTTGAACTCGAGCTGACCGTCGACGATGTCGTAGATGCCGTTGGCACCCTTGGTCGGGCCCACCGTCGGGTTGCAGGTCGCCCCGCCACCACCACCGAGCTCGTCGGTGAAGACCACCTTGGTGCCCGCGTTGTTGAACGTCGCCGAGTGCCAGAACGCGAAGTTCTCCTCGTCGCGCACCTGCTCGGTCACCTTCGGGGCGTCCCGGTCGGAGATGTCGAGCAGGATGCCGTCACCCATGCACGCGCCGGCCGCGACGTCCTTCTCCGGGTAGGCGGTGATGTCGTGGCAGCCGCTGGTCGCCCGCGAGTAGCCGGTGCCGTCGTTGCCACCGTCCGGGAACAGCACCGGGGTGGCGGCGAGCTCCGCTGCGGCGGGGTCCTTCATCGGGATCTTGACCACGCTGATCAGGTCGTGCGGCGGCTGGCAGTCCGGGAAGGTGCTGTTCGGCGAGTACGACGACACGTAGGCCCACAGGGTCTTGGTCTTCTCCTCCGGAGCCAGGGTGTGGGTGTGCGAGCCGCACGGGGTCTCCACGGCCGCGACGTACTTCGGCGACTCCGGCCTGCTGATGTCGAAGACCTTCACGCCCTCCCACGACGCCTTCTCGGTCGCCGACTGCGAGGTGTTCTCGCAGCTGTCGTTGGACCGGCTGGAGTCGGTGGAGAGGACGAGCAGCTTGCCGTGCACGGAGATGTCGTTCTGCGAGCCCGGGCAGACCACCTGGGTCACCAGACGCGGCTTGGTCGGCCGCGAGATGTCGTAGACCGAGAAGCCCTCGTAGTTGCCGGCGTAGGCGTACTTGCCGGAGAAGGCCAGGTCGCTGTTGAAGGCGCCCTCCGGCTCGAACGCCCCCTGCTTGGGAATGTTGGCGATGAGCTCCATGTCCTCGGCGGCCTCGTCACCGGTGGCGAGCGAGGCGGCGCTGTCGTTCATCGCGGCGAGGTCGGCACCGGGCTGGCAGGCGGTCGCGAAGTTGTCCTTCGCCTGCCGCAGCTTCGCCAGCTCGGCCTTGGTGCAGTCCGCCGTGGGGGCTGGCTTGGAGCTCTGGTCGTCCTCATGGGCAGCCACCGGTCCGGCGGACACGGTGAGCGCGAGGGCAAGGGCCGCTGATGCGGCCAGGGTCACCTGCCTGAAGGGCAGGCGGGTACGGCGACGTTTGGGTTGCATCCCGAGACCTTTCGTCGAGACGCTGCGGGGTTTCCGCAGGCGTCCGGTACGTCGTATCGTGCAGATCGTCCGGAAGTAAAGGACGAACCCCTACATATTTGTGCAAATGCATCTCTACTCGGGAGAGATTCCACGTGCCCCACACCCCTCGTCGCGCCCTGCGCGGTCCGTCCGCCGGCGCCGTCGTCGCCGCCCTGCTCGTGCTCACGGGCTGCTCCTCGGGCGGGGGTGCGCAGCAGGAGGAGGCCGGGGGTGACGACGGCCCGAAGGTGATCCAGCCGGGGCGCCCGGGTGAGTCCGCCAGGGAGGTCGACCCCACCTCGGTGGAGCCGTCGGACGAGTGGAACCACACGGACGTCGCCTATGTGCAGATGATGATCCCGCACCACGCGCAGGCCGTGCAGATGGCGCGACTGGCCGACAAGCACGCGAAGGACACGAGGGTGCGCACCCTGGCCGAGCGCATCGGCGCCGGCCAGGCACCGGAGATCCAGACGATGGCCGCGTGGCTGAAGCAGCGCGACATGGAGGTGCCACGGGCCGGCGAGGCTCCGGGCAAGTACGACCACAGCAAGCACGGCCACAACGCGATGATGGGCATGCTGACGCCCGCGGAGATGAAGCGGCTCGCAGCGGCTCGGGACACGGAGTTCGACCGGCTGTTCCTGCGCGGCATGATCCGCCACCACCGAGGCGCGGTGGCGATGTCCCAGCAGGCCGCGCGCGACGGTGCCGACGTGATCGTCGGGGAGATGACCGCCGACGTGAACGCCACACAGTCGGCCGAGATCAACCGGATGCGCGACCTGCTCGCGAGGCTCTGACCTACTCGTCCTCGGGGGTCAGCTCGAGGTGCACCAGGTCGAGGACGTGCTGGGCGACTGACCCCGGCGGCGCGCGGAAGTCCAGGCGGATCCCCTGCCGCTCGGTGCGGTCACGTGCCTCGAGCAGCACCTGGACGGCGAGCCCCGTCAGCAGGGTGACCTCGGAGAGGTCGACGGTCACGTGGCGCCGGCGGCCGTCGGTGAGCACGAGCATCGCCTCGCGCAGCTCCTCGACCGCGGTGAGGTCGACCGCGCCGCGCAGGGTGAGCACCGCCTCGCTCCGGGTCATCCCGAACGGGGTGTCCACCCAGGACGCGGCCCCCGGGACCGGGTTGCCCTGCAACAGCGGCACCGGACGGCTGAGGTGGTGTCGCAGCGTGATGGTGGTGGCCTGCTCGCCCCGCTGCACCGCCACCTCGTCGATCAGCCCGTTGACGACGGCCAGACCGTGGGCGGCGACGCCGTAGGAGTCGTCGACGGCGGGCGGCTTGGTCACCGAGATCTGGACGTGGCCGTCGCTCTCGAGGTTCGCCCGTACGTCGACCTGACCGGGCGAGCCGTGCTCGTCGGCCTGGTTGACCGCGAGGTTCACGCACTCGCCGACCGCGTGCTGCAGCGCCGCCTGGTCGAGCAGCGAAGGGTGGAACGGGGCAAGCCAGTCGCCGATGCGGGTACGCACCTGCGGCGCGGTCCCCACCCGGGCCGGCACGGTGAGGCGGAACGGGCTCACCGGGATGATCCGCCGAGTCGCCAGCATGGTGATGTCGTCGGTGTACCCGGTCACCCGGACCAGCTCCTCGAGCGTGGCGTGGCACAACCGGTCGACGAGCATCTGGTCGCGGGTGGACGGACGCGAGGCCACCATCGTGGCGACCTCCACCAGCTCCACGGTGGCCTGGGGCGGCGTCCGTTCCGGCCGCTCGATCAGTCCGTCGCTGTAGAGCACCAGCACGTCGTCGATGCCGAGCTGGCCCGACGTCAGGGTGAACTCGCCCCCGCTGCCCAGCGGGCCGGCGCCGGTCGTGGCGAGGAACTCCGCGCCACCCTCGCGCAACACGAGCGGTGGCGGGTGCCCAGCGGTGCAGTAGGTGAAGTCGCCACGCAGCGGGTCGAGGTCGACGACGACGACCGTGGCCGCGGAGGACTCCGGAGACCCGGCGGCGTAGCGGTCGAGGGCGGTCAGCGTGGCGCCCAGGTCGTCACCGACGGACAGGTGCTCGTCGAGCACGGCCCGCAGCCTGCCCATCGCGGCCGACGCGGCCACCCCGTGGCTGGCCACGTCCCCGATCACCAGCGCGACCCGGCCGCCGGGCCGACACACCATGTCGAACCAGTCGCCGCCCGCGGCGGCGTCCAGCTCGGCGAGCAGGTAGCGCCCGGCGGTCTCCAGGCCGGGCAGCACCGGCAGCCCGCTGGGCAGCAGGGTGTCCTGGAGGCTGAGCATCAGCCCGCGCGCCTCGGCGTGCTCGCGGTCCGAGGTGCGCGGCTCGACCGCGGTCCGGTGCCGTCGCACCTGGTCGGTCACGTCGGCGACGTGCGTCACCACGCCGCGCACCGCGCCTTGGTCGTCGTGCCACGGACGCAGGGTGAGGTTCACGAACGCGCGCGTGTCCCCGTCAAGTCCCGAGCCACCCTCGAGGCGCCAACCGTGCCGGCTCAACGCCTCGCCCGACTCGAAGACGCGCGTCACCAGGTCGGGGAAGTCCAGCCCGGTGACCCCGGCCACGGCATCTGCGAACGGTCGCCCCATCAGGTCGAGGTCGGCGTACTCCTCCCGAACGGTCCGGTTGAGCGCGACCACGGTGTGCTCCGGCCCCTCGGTCACGATGGTCATCACGCTCGGGTCGTTGAACGCGGCGAGCACCGCTTGCGCGGCGCCGACGTCCGGCGACTCCCGTTCCATGTGACCGTCCTGACGTGGGGATGGGGTGCTGGATCAGGCCTCCCGGTACCCATTGCCCGGTGGCTGACCCTCGCGCGGCGCCCGGGTCTCGGCCGTAGGTTGGGCCGGGTGAGCATCCAGGTCGACACCGACGGCGCCGTGCACGTCGTCACCATCAACCGTCCCGACGTCCGCAACGCGGTCGACCGGGAGACCGCCGAGGCGCTGAGTGCCGCCTTCCGGGCCTTCGACGCGGACCCCGACGCCGCGGTCGCCGTGCTGACGGGTGCGGGCGGAACGTTCTGCGCCGGTGCGGACCTGAAGGCGGTCAGCACCGGCGCGGGGAACCGCGTCGCGCCCGACGGCGACGGGCCGATGGGGCCGAGCCGGATGCAGCTGAACAAGCCGGTGATCGCCGCGATCGAGGGGCACGCGGTCGCCGGTGGCCTCGAGCTTGCGTGCTGGGCCGACCTGCGGGTGGCCGCCGGGGACGCCGTGCTCGGCGTGTTCTGCCGACGCTGGGGCGTGCCGCTGATCGACGGGGGCACCGTTCGGCTGCCCCGACTGATCGGCCAGTCGCGGGCGATGGACCTCGTCCTCACCGGGCGTGCGGTCCTCGCGACGGAGGCCTACGAGATGGGGCTGGTCAACCGGGTCTGCCCACCGGGCGCCGCCCGGGAGACCGCGGTCGCGCTGGCCCGCGAGCTGGCGGAATTCCCCCAGACCTGCCTGCGCCGGGACCGGCTCAGCCTGCTCGGCCAGTGGGGCCTGGACGAGGAGCGTGCGATGGCCGCCGAGCTCGAGCACGGCATGGTCTCGCTGGCCAGCGACGCGCTGAGCGGTGCGACCAGGTTCGCCGAGGGCGAGGGGCGCCACGGCGAGTTCTGACGCCGACCCGACCCCGGAATTACGACAGGGCCTTCCGTCCCGAGACGAAAGACCCTGACCTGAACGGGCTGTGTGTCAGTCGCGTGCGCTGCGCTGCGTGGGGATCACGTCGCCCAGCAGCTCCTTGACCTCGGACTCGCGGTAGCGACGGTGACCACCAAGCGTGCGAATGGCGCTCAGCTTGCCGGCCTTGGCCCACCGCGTGACCGTCTTCGGGTCCACGCGGAACATGGCTGCCACCTCAGCAGGTGTGAGGAGGGATTCGGTTTCAGTTGGTCGCGTTACCACGGCGCTCCCCTTTGTGGTGCAGTTTTCGAGCGCTTTGCTCTGATCCCAGAGTTTGCCACCGCTACCTGAGGTGCGAAACCTGATATGTCCGGATTCACGATTTGGGGCCTAAATGGCGAGTTGTAGTCTAGACCGGCGCAGGCCCACCCTTGCCTGCTCACAGCAACCGTGCATACACCCCATGCGCGACAAATAGGAAAGGTCACCACCGTGGCCCAGCTGCAGTTCGACGTCTTCACCCACCTCCAGGGCCATGAGCAGGTCGCCGTCTGCCAGGACTCCCGAAGTGGCCTGCGGGCCCTGATCGCGATCCACTCCACAGCCCGCGGTCCCGCCCTCGGCGGGACCCGCTTCCACGCCTATCCCAGCGAGGCCGAGGCACTGCGCGACGTGCTCAACCTGGCCCGCGGGATGTCCTACAAGGCCGCGATGGCCGGTCTCGACCTCGGCGGCGGCAAGGCGGTCATCATCGGTGACCCGGTCACCGAGAAGACCCCCGAGCTGCTCCGTGCCTACGGCCGGTTCGTGCAGTCGCTGAACGGCCGCTACTACACCGCGTGCGACGTCGGCACCTACTCCGAGGACATGGACGTCATCGCCGAGGAGTGTCGCTTCGTCACCGGTCGCACCGTCGCCCAGGGTGGCGCGGGCGACAGCTCGGTGCTCACGGCGTACGGCGTCTTCCAGGGGATGCGCGCGGCCGCCGAAGCCACCTGGGGCGAGCCGACCCTCGCCGGACGCACCGTCGGCGTCGCCGGCGTCGGCAAGGTCGGCCGCCACCTCGTCGAGCACCTGCTCGACGACGGGGCCGACGTCGTGGTGACCGACGTCTGGCAGCCGGCGCTGGACGCCGTCCTGGAGGCCCACCCCGAGGTGCGCACCGTGCCGACGACCGAGGCGCTCGTGGCCTCCCAGCTCGACGTCTACTCCCCCTGCGCCCTGGGTGACGCGCTCACCGACGAGGTGGTCGCGACACTGAGCGCCACCGTCGTGTGCGGCGCGGCCAACAACCAGCTCGCCCACCCGGGGGTGGAGAAGCAGCTGGCGGACCGCGGCATCCTCTACGCGCCCGACTACGTCGTCAACGCCGGTGGCCTCATCCAGGTCGCCGACGAGCTGCACGGCTTCGACTTCAACCGCGCTCGCGACCGGGCCACGGGCATCTTCGACACCACCCGTGAGGTGTTCGCGCTCGCGGCAGCCGAGGGCGTACCCCCGGCGGTCGCCGCGGACCGCATCGCCGAGCAGCGCATGAGCGACGCCACCTCTCCCGAGCGCGGGATCTGGCTACCCGAGACGGACTGACCTGCGGAAGCGCAGGTCAGTCGCGCGAGGAGCGGTCAGCGACGTCCGCCCACTTGTCGTACTCGTCCACGTCGTCCGAACGGTCCTGACCGTTCGTGTCGTCCCCGTGAAGTTCCCGGGCCAGCGCGCCGAAGTCCGTCTCGTGAGTGCGGTACTTCAGGTCGCGGGCAACCTTGGTCTGCTTCGCCTTTGCACGGCCGCGCCCCATTGGGTCGACCCCCTCGCACGTATGGCCGGCGCCCAGAGGGTCGCCGGTCGGAGTTGTCTGTTCGTGGGTCAACCCTAACCGGAGCATGGTGATTCCCGCACGTCGGCCCGCTGGACGGGCACGCCCTTGAATCCCGCAAATGCTGGCGTATGACGTGCGGACGGGCCGATCGAGCGGTGAACCCCTCGGCATTTGCGGGATTTCTACGACTGCCCCGCACGCCCCAGCCCCTAGGCGTGGTCCCCCACCAGCCGGGCCCGGCCACCGTCGTCCGGACCGGCCGGGGTGACCGCGCCGGCGACCCAGGCGTCGATGCCGAACCCGCCGAGCAGGGCGACCGCCCGGTCGGCGTCCTCGGCGGCTGTGAGCGACACCATGCCGACCCCGCAGTTCAGGGTGCGTTCGAGGTCCTCTCGGGCGACCCGGCCGGTCTCGGCGACCAGACCGAAGACCGGCGGCAGGCTCCACGTCGACCGGTCGATGGTGGCGGTGAGCTCCACCGGCAGCACCCGCTCGAGGTTCGCCGCGAGGCCCCCGCCGGTGATGTGCGACATCGCGTGCGTCTCCGTGTCGCGGGCCAGCTCGAGGCAGGCCTTGGCGTAGATGCGCGTGGGCTCGAGCAGCTCCTCGCCGAGCGTCCGGCCGAGGTCGTCGACATGCTCGTCGAGAAGGCGGCCGCCCTGCTCGAGCAGCACGTGGCGCACCAGCGAGTAGCCGTTGGAGTGCAGCCCGCTGGAGGCCATCGCGACCACCACGTCACCGGGGCGGACTCGTCCGGGCCCGAGCAGCTGGCCGGCCTCCACGACACCGGTCGTCGAGCCGGCGACGTCGTACTCGTCGGGGCCCAGCAAACCGGGGTGCTCGGCGGTCTCGCCGCCGACCAGCGCGCAGCCGGCGCTGACGCACGCCTCGGCGATGCCCTTGACGATCGCCGCGATCCGCTCGGGTACGACGCGGCCGGTGGCGATGTAGTCGGTGAGGAACAACGGCTCGGCACCGCACACCACGAGGTCGTCGACGAGCATGCCGACCAGGTCGAAGCCGATCGTGTCGTGCTTGTCGAGCGCCTGGGCGATCGCGACCTTGGTGCCGACGCCGTCGGCGGAGCTGGCCAGCAGCGGGCGGTCGAAGGACTTCAGCGCACTGGCGTCGAACAGCCCGGCGAAGCCGCCGATGCTGCCGATCATCTCCGGGCGTCGGGCCTTGTCGACCCACACCTTCATCAGGTCGACCGCGCGGTCGCCGGCCTCGATGGAGACACCGGCGGCCTCGTAGGTGGCGCCGACGGAGGGCGCGGCGCCGGAGGTGGGCTCGCTCATGGGCGACCGAGCGCGTCGGCCGCGCCGCTGCTGGAGACCGAGGAGACCAGCCCGTCGGAGTCGAGCAGTGGCTCGATCTCGAGCAGGTGCTTGCCGAGGAACTCCGGCTCAGGGAGCTTGACCGGGTAGACCCCGTCGAAGCACGCCCGGCACAGCGAGTCCTGCGGCACCTTCGTCGCCTCGACCAGCTCCTCGAGCGAGATGTAGGCGAGCGAGTCGGCGCCGATCGAGGCGCAGATCTCCTCGGTGCCCAGCCCGTTGGCGATCAGCTCGGCGCGGGTGGCGAAGTCGATCCCGTAGAAGCACGGCCACTTGATCGGCGGGCTGGCGATGCGCACGTGCACCTCACGGGCGCCGGCCTCACGCAGCATCCGCACCAGGGCGCGCTGGGTGTTGCCGCGGACGATCGAGTCGTCGACCACCACCAGCCGCTTGCCCTCGATGACGTCGCGCAGCGGGTTGAGCTTGAGCCGGATGCCGAGCTGGCGGATCGTCTGGCTCGGCTGGATGAAGGTGCGTCCGACGTAGGAGTTCTTCACCAGGCCGGTTCCGTAGGGGATCCCGCTGGCCTCGGCGTACCCGATCGCGGCCGGGGTGCCCGACTCCGGGACCGGGATCACCAGGTCGGCGTCGGCCGGGAAGTCGCGAGCGAGCCGGCGGCCGATGTCGACCCGGACGCTGTGCACGCGCTGATCGGAGATCAGGGTGTCCGGGCGGGCGAGGTAGACGAACTCGAACAGGCAGCCCTTGGGCTCGGCCTCGGCGAACCGGCGGGTGCGCAGGCCGTGCTCGTCGACGGCGACCATCTCGCCGGGCTCGACCTCGCGGATGTACGACGCACCCACGATGTCGAGGGCGGCGGTCTCGCTCGCCACCACCCAGCCGCGCTCGAGCCGGCCGAGCACGAGGGGCCGGATGCCCTGCGGGTCGCGGGCGGCGTACAGCGTGGACTCGTCCATCCAGATGAACGAGTAGGCGCCCCTGAGCTGCGGAAGCAGCTCGACGGCGCGCTCCTCGAGGCTGGTGTCGGGGTGGTGCGCCAGCAGCGCGGTGACCAGCGAGGTGTCGTTGGTGCTCGTCTCCAGCTTGCGGGCGCCGAAGTCGAGCTCCTCCCGGTCGACCGGCAGGTCCGCCACGAGGTGCTGGAGCTCGCGGGTGTTGGTCAGGTTGCCGTTGTGGGCCAGCGCGATCGAGCCGCTGGCGGTGGGGCGGAAGGTCGGCTGCGCGTTGTGCCAGGTGCTGGCCCCGGTGGTGGAGTAGCGCGTGTGGCCGACCGCGAGGTGCCCGCGGAGCGCCTCGAGCGTCGACTCGTCGAAGGCCTGGCTGACCAGGCCCATGTCCTTGTAGACGAGGATCTGCCGGCTGTTGCTGACCGCGATGCCGGCGGACTCCTGGCCACGGTGCTGCAGCGCGTAGAGACCGAAGTAGGTCAGCTTCGCGACGTCCTCACCAGGCGCCCACACCCCGAAGACGCCGCACGCGTCCTGGGGGTTGCGGTCATCGGGGTCGAGGTCGTGCGTCAGGCGGCCGTCTCCACGACGGCGAGCCCCGGGCTTCTCTGGGCGTGCCACGCGGCCGAGTGTACGGGCCGGGGTGCCCTGTCCTCGGCACGGGACGTCATCCGGAACGGTCGTGATTGCGACAAGCTCGTACGACGTCCGCCAGGACGTCGTACGAAAGGGTCGTCATGGCGACCGGGACGGATGACGTCCGGGGAGCTCACATCCGCTCGGCGCCGGCCTTGATCGCCTCGCGGATCCGGTTGTAGGTGCCGCAGCGGCAGATGTTGCGGATCTCGTCGAGGTCGGCGTCGGTGACCGAGCCGCCCTTCTGGCGCACCTTGGCGACCGCGGCCATGATCTGGCCCGGCTGGCAGTAGCCGCACTGGGCGACGTCGTGCTCGAGCCAGGCCTCCTGCATCGGGTGCAGCTCGCCGTCGACGGTGTCGGCGAGCCCCTCGATCGTGGTCACCTCGTCGGTCGCGGAGATGTCGCCGACGCGTACCGAGCACGGGTTGAACGCCTTGCCGTTGAGGTGCGAGGTGCAGGCCTTGCAGACGTTGATGCCGCAGCCGTACTTCGGGCCGGTCAGGCCGACGATGTCCCGGATCACCCAGAGCAGACGCACGTCGTCGTCGACGTCGACGGTCAACGACCTGCCGTTGAGGATGAAGGTCTGTTGTGGCACGAGGTCTCCTCAGTAGGTGTGGTCGAGGCCGTCGGTGGGCGAGGCCGGCACTGGCGGGACGAAGGACTTGATCTCGAAGCGGATCGGGTCGTCGTGGTTGATCGGGAACTTCGTCGGCAACTTCCCGGTCGCGCGGGCGTAGGCGCAGGCGACGGCCGCGAACGACGACGCGACCGCGGCCTCGCCCGCACCACCCGGCTGGTCGAGCCCGGGGTTGACGATGGCGCACTCGAACTCGGGCGGGACGTTCCACTGCCGGGTGTAGAAGTAGTTGTCCCAGCTGGCCTCGAGGAAGTGCCCGTCGCGCAGGTGCAGACTGCTGGTCAGGGCCAGCGCCAGCCCGTCGGAGAACCCGCCCATCATCTGCGCCTCGAGCCCGCGCGGGTTGACCACCAGGCCGGCGTCCACGGCGACGACCGCCTTGGTCACGCGCGGACCGGTGGCGGCGTCGCGGACCTTGCGGTTGACCGTCTCGGGACGGCAGTCGATCTCCACGAGCACGGCGGTGGCGCCCTTGTACTCCTTGTGGATCGCGATGCCCTGCGCCGTGCCCGCCGGCATCGACCGACCCCAGTGGCCGATCTCGGCCGCCTTCTTGAGCACGGCGCGCACCCGGACGTCCTTGAGGAACTGCAGCCGGAACGCCACCGGGTCCTTGCGCATCGCCCGCGCCAGCTGGTCGACCACCAGCTCGTTGGCGGTGCGTACGTCGGGCGAGTAGATGTTGCGCATGCTCCCGGTGTTGAACCGGGTGTCGGTCTCGGTGAGCAGCTGGGTGACCGCCCCGAAGTCGTACGGCAGCTCCTGGGTCAGGGCGAAGATCGACTCGGCGAAGCCCAGGTTGCCCAGGCCCGCGGGCAGCTCGGCCGCGCTGGACGTGAGCATCTCCCCCAGCCCGTGGCTGAAGTCGGTCTCGACGCTCGTGTGGCGCTGCTCGAAGGACAGCACCTGACCGGCGAGGTGGGTGGCCCGGACCCGCGACGTCGCCATCGGGTGCACGCGGCCCTGGCGCGGCTCGTCGGCGCGGTGCCACATCAGCCGCACCGGCTTGCCCATCGCCTGGGAGATCTTGGCCGCCTCGATGGCGTGGTCGCCGAACAGCTTGTGGCCGAACGAGCCGCCGCCGGTGATCACGTTGACCTTCACCTTCGACTGCGCGAGGCCGGTGGCCTTGGCGATGTCCTCCTGCGCCACGATCGGCGACTTCAGCCCGGCCCACACCTCGGCCCGGTCCGCGCGGACGTCCGCGATGGCGGCGTACGGCTCGAGCGCGGCGCTGCTGCGGAACATGAAGGTGAACTTCGCCTCGATCGCCTTCGCCAGGGCAGGCACCTTCGGCACGGCCAGCGGCGCCTCCGCGCGTCGCAGCTCGGCGAGGATGGACTCGTCGGACTCGCCCTCGATCGGCCCGGGCTTCCAGTCGACGTCCATCGCGCGGATCGCGTCGATGCACTGCCCGAACGTCCGGGCGCGGACCGCGACGCCGGTGTCGACCACCGCGACGTCGCTGACGCCCGGCATCGCCTCGACCGCGCCGCGGTTGCGCAGTGCCCGGGGCGACCCGTTCAGCGTCGGCGGTCGACAGACCATCGTCGGCAGTGCGTCGGGGACGTCGAGGTCCATCGCGAACTTCTTGCGGCCGGTGACGATGTCGCGGGCGTCCACCCGGTTGGCAGGCTTGCCGACCACCTCGAACGACGATGCCGGCTTGAGGTCGACCTCGACCTGCCGGGTGGTGCTGCTGGCCGCCTTGCCGGCGAGCTCGGCGTAGGTGATCGAGCTCCCGTCGGGCGCGCGGACCACGCCGGCCTTGGACTCCAGCAGCGCGACCGCGGAGCCGAGCTCGATCGCGGCGGCCTCGAGCAGCGCGCCCTTGGCGACGGCGGCCGCGACCCGGATCGGGGTGAAGGTGGAGACGGTGGTGTTGGAGCCGCCGGTGAGCTGGTTGAACACCAGCTCCGGCCGCGCCGGGGCCAGGCTGACCCGGACCTTCTCGATCGGCAGGTCGAGCTCCTCGGCGATGATCATCGCGGTCGACGTGGTGATCCCCTGTCCGACCTCCATCCGCGGCAGCGCGAAGGTGGCGGTGCCGTCCTTCTCCACCGCGATCGTGATCATCTGCGCGGTCGGGCGTGCGGCGTCGGTCTGCAGGTCCTCGAGGTCGTAGAGCTCGGCGATCTGGGGAGGGGAGGGCACCGCGGCGTACGCCGGCGTACCGAGGCGCAGGTCGGCCGCCACGACGAGCGTGGAGGCGCCGACGACGTACCCGAGGAAGCCGCGGCGGCTGACGCCTGAACGTCCGCGCGAGTCAGGGGTCGATGAGGAGGGGGTCACGCAGCGGGTCCTCTCTGTGCTGCGGCCCGGGAGGCTCCCGGGCCTCCCTCCCCGTGACGTCCGCACCCGCTCCCGAGGACCCGGCCACCACTGGGCCGACGGTATCTCCTCGCGCTGGTCAGCTGCCGCGGCGGTCCGGCCAGAGGCCCTCGCAGGAGTAGCGGGCGCGCTCCAACGTCCTGGGGTCGGCGGCGACCACGAGGCCGGCACCGGTGGAGCGTGCGTCGTACGGCGTGCCGTCGCGATGGGCCGCGGCCCCGCCGGCCTCGCGCACCATCAGCGTGCCGGGGAGGTGGTCCCACGGGTTGGTGTGGCCGTAGAGCAGGTAGTCGGCCTCGCCCTCGATCAGCCGGGCGTAGTCGATGCCGCAGCAGATCCAGGACCCCTTCAGCGCCGGCAGCCCGTCGGGCTGGCGGCCACGGCGCGACCAGATCGAGGTGGCGCCGACGGGCTCCTCGCCGGCAGGGGTACGACGCATCCGCTCGCCGTTGCGTCGTACGCCGGCACCGGCCTCGGCCACCCACCCGACCTCGTGCTCGGGCTGCCAGATCCAGCCGCGGACCGCCTCTCCGTCGCGCACCTCGGCGACCATCACGGCGTGGTCGGGGGAGCCGTGCACGAAGTTCTTGGTCCCGTCGACCGGGTCCACGGTGAAGCCGTGCGCGGCGGCCCGGAACTCCTCCATCAGCGCCGGCCGCGAGGAGTGCGCCTCCTCCCCCAGCACGACCGCGTCCGGGTAGGCCTCCTGCAGCGCGGTGGTGATCAGCTCCTCGGCCTCGTGGTCGGCGACCGTGACCAGGTCGCCGGGCTTCTTCTCGTCGATCTGCGCCGACGACAGAGCCCGGAATCGCGGCGTGATCACCTCGGCCGCCACCGAGGCGAGCAGGTCGAGGACTGCCTCGGAGGACAGGGACACCGGCTCAGTCCGCCAGCTGGTCCAGCAGCAGGGCCTCGGCCAGGCAGACCCGCTCGAACTCCGCGAGGTGGAGCCCCTCGTTGGCGCCGTGCGCCCGGGTGTCGGGGTCCTCGACCCCCGTCACCAGCACGCTGGCCTCGGGGAAGCTCTCCAGGAACTCGGCGATGAACGGGATCGACCCACCCACTCCCATGTCGATCGGCTCGACGCCGTCCCAGGCCTCGGTGAAGGCGGCGCGCGCCGCGTCGTACGCCGGACCGGTGGCCTCGATCTGTGTCGCCTCGCCGGTGTCCACCACGTCGAAGGTCAGCTCGGCCCCCCACGGCACCCGCGACTCGACGTGCCGGCGCAGGCACTCGAGGGCGTTGGCCGTGGTGTCCCCCGGCGCGATCCGCATCGAGATCTTCGCCCGTGCCGTCGGCACGAGGGTGTTGCTGGCGCCGTCGACCTTCGGCGCGTCGAGACCGGTGATGGTGATCGACGGCCTGGTCCACAGTCGCTCGACGGAGGAGCCGGTGCCGATGAACTCGACGCCCGAGGCGACCCCGGACTCGGCACGCAGCCGGCGCTCGGGGTAGTCCACGTCGGCAGCCGGTCCGGAGAACAGCCCGTCGACGGCGACGTCGCCCTGCTCGTCCCAGAGGGTGTCGAGCAGGCGCACCAGGCTCATCAGCCCGTCCGGCACCAGTCCGCCCCACATGCCGGAGTGCACCGCGTGGGTGAGGGTGCGTACGCCGACGTCGACGCGCACCAGCCCGCGCAGGCTGGTGGTCAGGGCGGGCACACCGACGTCCCAGTTGCTCGAGTCGGCAATCACGATGACGTCGGCGGCCAGGAAGTCCCTGTGCTCGGCGAGCAGCGCCGGCAACGTGTCCGAGCCGACCTCCTCCTCGCCCTCGATGAACATCGTCACCCCGACGCCGAGGTCGTCGCCGAGGGCACGTACCGCGGCCAGGTGGGCGGCGATGCCGGCCTTGTCGTCGGCGGCACCGCGAGCGTAGAGCCGGCCGTCGCGCTCGGTCGGCTCGAACGGCGGGGAGTCCCACTCGGCGTGGTCGTTCTCGGGCTGCACGTCGTGGTGCGCGTAGAGGAGCACCGTGGGCCGTCCCTCCGGGGCCGGCTTCGACGCGAGCACCGCCGGGGCACCACCGTCGTCACGGGCGCTCACGATCCGGGTGTCGGCGAAGCCCTCGGCACGGAACAGCTCGGCGACGGCCTCGGCGCTGCGCAGCACCTCCTCCGCACGGGCCGGGTCGGCGCTCACCGACTCGATGCGGACCAGGTCCTCGAGGTCCCTGCGGATGCGGGGCAGCTCGGCCTGCACGCGCTTGCGCAGCTCAGCGATCTCCATGGCACCAACCTAGGCGGCGGCCCTCACGGTTGCAGTGGCAGGTAAGGCGAGAGGTCGGCGCGCTCGCCGGAGGCGCGGACCCGGCCCGCGTCCACCGCCTCGGGCCAGGCGAGCTCACCGGTGGCGAGGGCGATCCACGTCGGCGCGTCGAGCTCGACCACGGCCGGCGGCGTCCCCCGCGTGTGGCGCACGCCCTCGACGACCTGCACAGCGGCGTACGGCGGGACCCGAACCTCGACGGACCGGCCCGGGGCACGTTGGGCCAGCCGGGCGAGGAAGTGCTTGGTGAGCAGCCGCAGCTCGGACCGGTCAGGTTTGTCGCTGGCGAGCGCGGCCGTGACGGCTTCCGGGTCGGCAGGCTGCAACGGGCGCGGCATGGCTCCAGCCTGCCAGCACGGTCGGACGTCCGCCGGAGTGTCCCGTCGGCACATCACGGTGCCGCAGGAGTGGGTCTTCGCGACATTGCCGGGCCGGGGCCGGGGGTCGAGGATCCGGGACATGCCATCTCTCGGGACCACCCTCCGCCTCGCCGCCACCGCGCTGACCACCCTCGTCGTGACCACCGGCCTGCTCACCGCTCCTGCCGGCGCCCAGCCACCCGACGTACGACCACGGTGCGCGGGCACCGACTCTCTGTCTGTGCCCGGCGCGGACCGACAGGTCGTCTCCTGCCTGGCCGACCTGACCACCGCGGGCACCGTCGTGTCCGGGCACACCGACAAAGCCGACTGGTCCGGGCTGCACGCCAGCGGCACCCGCAATCCCAGCGGAGTCCCGGGCATCCAGGTGGACGGGTACTTCCCGGACGACTCCACGTCGAACACCAACCACGGCTGGAACCACGACTCCCAGTTCGTGATCCGGCTGCCGCACCGGTGGAACGGCAAGGTCGTGGTGAGCGGGGCGCCCGGCACCCGTGAGCAGTACGCCGGCGACTTCATCTTCAGCGACTGGCTGGTGGCGCAGGGCTATGCCTACGCGATGACCGACAAGGGCAACGGCGGGGCCACCTTCCACCACGACGGCCGGGAGCCGAGCGACGCGGTGGCCGAGTGGAACCACCGCGTCACCGAGCTCACCCGTGCGGTCAAGAACGTCGTCGCGCAGCGCTACCACCGCCAGCCCCGGCGCACCTACCTGTTCGGCATCTCCAACGGCGGCTACCTGGTGCGCTGGCAGCTGGAGAACCGGCCCGAGCTGTACGACGGCGGCGTGGACTGGGAGGGGACGCTGTTCCGCAGCGACCCGCCCAACCTGCTGAGCTACCTGCCGACCGCGCTGCGCGAGTACCCCGCCTACCGCGCGGGCGACCCGGCGGCCCACCGGGCGATGCTGGACGCGGGCTTCGCGCCCGGCTCGGAGTTCACCTGGGACTTCCACCACACCTACTACTGGGACCTGACCCAGCGGGTCTACCGCGAGGAGTTCGACCCCACGTGGGACGGCGACCTCGACGCCGGGATCCCGTTCTGCGTGAGCGGTACGCCGAGCTGCGACGCGGACTACGACTACGACTCCCGGCCGAGCGCCCATCGCGCCATGGAGAAGGTCGCCCTCACCGGCCGCATCCGTCGTCCGATGATCACCCTGCACGGAACCTATGACGCGCTGCTGCCCATCGCCCTCGACTCCGACGTCTACGACCGGATGATCGAGCGACAGGGCGCGGACCGGCTGCACCGCTTCTACCGCTTCGAGGCCGGGGTGCACACCGACGGACTGCACGACCTGTTCGGCGACCGGGTACGACCGCTGCTGCCGTGCGCCCGCGCGTCGTTCAGCGCGATGACCCGCTGGGTGGAGCGGCACCGCACGCCACCGCGCGACACGACCCGGGCGCAGCCGGGCGCAGGTGCGGACCAGGTGAACGGCTGCGCCCTGGGCTAGCCGACCGAGCGTCAGGCGAGTGACTCCGGCAGGGTTCTCGTCCACGCCTCGCGCAGCTCCGCGAGGGACACCTCGAGCACCCCCGCGACCGACAGCGCGTCGCCGCCGGTCTCACCCAGCGTCACGGCCGGCACGCCGTGCTCCTCGGCGAGCTCGAAGAGTCGCCCCTCGTCGTCGGGCGCCACGCTGACCACGACCCGGCCCGCGGACTCGCTGAACAGCGCGACGAAGGGGTCACCGTCCGCGACCCGCGCGAGGTCGACCTCGACGCCCACGTCGTTGCGCAGGCACGACTCGACCAGCGCCTGGGCGAGGCCGCCGTCGGAGAGGTCGTGCGCCGAGGAGAGGACGCCGGTCGCCTCGACCAGCAGCTCGCTGAGCGCCTGCTCGCGGGTGAGCTCGACGCGCGGCGGTTGTCCACCGAGGTGGCCGTGCTCGACGTGCGCCCACTCCGAGCCGGAGAGCTCCTCGTGGGTGTCCCCGAGCAGCACCACCGCGTGGCCCTCGGCGGGGAACCCGGTCGGCGTGCGGGTGGTGACGTCCTGGATCACACCGAGCACCGCGACCACCGGCGTCGGCAGGATCGCCGTCTCGCCGGTCTGGTTGTAGAGGCTGACGTTGCCGCCGGTGACCGGGATGCCGAGCTCGACGCAGGCGTCCTTGAGGCCGCGGCAGGCCTCCGCGAACTGCCACATCACGGCGGGGTCCTCGGGCGACCCGAAGTTGAGGCAGTCGCTGATCGCCAGCGGGGTGGCCCCGCCCGTGGAGACGTTGCGGTAGGCCTCGGCGAGCGCGAGCTGGGCGCCGGCGTACGGGTCGAGCCGGGCGAACCGGCCGTTGCAGTCGGTGGCCAGCGCGACCCCGAGGTTGCTCTCGTCGTCGACGCGCACCATCCCGCTGTCGCTGGGCTGCGCGAGGACGGTGTTGCCCCGCACGTAGCGGTCGTACTGGTCGGTGATCCACGACTTGTCGCACAGGTTGGGGCTGGCCACCAGGCGCAGCAGCGTCGTGCGCAGCTCCTCCGGGGTGCCCGGCCGCGGCAGCGCCTCGGCGACGTCGGCCTGCAGGTCGTCCTGGGAGTCGGGCCGGGCGAACGGGCGGTGGTAGGTGGGGCCGTCGTGGGCGACCGAGCGCGGCGGCACGTCGACCACGCGCTCGCCGTGCCAGTCCACGTGCAGCCGGTCGCCGTCGGTGACCTCGCCGATCACCGTGGCGTCGACCTCCCACTTCGCACAGATCGCCAGGAACGCCTCGACGTCGTCGGGCTCGACGACCGCCATCATCCGCTCCTGCGACTCGCTCATCAGGATCTCCTCCGGCGAGAGCGAGGAGTCGCGCAGCGGCACCCGGTCGAGCTCGACGTACATGCCGCCGTCACCTGCGCTGGCCAGCTCGCTGGTCGCGCAGGACAGGCCGGCGCCGCCGAGGTCCTGGATGCCGGCCACCAGGCCGGCCCGGAACAGCTCGAGGGTGCACTCGATGAGCAGCTTCTCCATGAACGGGTCGCCGACCTGCACGCTGGGCCGCTTGGTCGGGCCGGAGTCGGAGAAGGTCTCGCTCGCGAGCACGCTGACCCCGCCGATGCCGTCGCCACCGGTGCGCGCGCCGTACAGGATCACCTTGTTGCCGACGCCGCTGGCCTTGGCGAGGTGGAGGTCCTCGTGGCGCAGCACGCCGACGCACAGCGCGTTCACCAGCGGGTTGCCGAGGTACGTCGGGTCGAAGACCGCCTCGCCACCGATGTTGGGCAGGCCCAGGCAGTTGCCGTAGCCGCCCACCCCGGCGACGATCCCGGGAAGCACCCGGTGGGTGTCGATCGCCTCGAGCGGCCCGAACCGCAGCGGGTCCATCACGGCCACGGGACGAGCGCCCATCGCGAGGATGTCGCGGACGATGCCGCCGACCCCGGTCGCGGCGCCCTGGTAGGGCTCGACGTACGACGGGTGGTTGTGGCTCTCCACCTTGAAGGTGACCGCGTAGCCCTGGCCGATGTCGATGACGCCGGCGTTCTCGCCGATGCCGGCCAGCATCTTGCCCACCGGGGTCTCCTGCGGGATCTCGGAGAACTGCTTGAGGTGCACCTTGCTCGACTTGTAGGAGCAGTGCTCGCTCCACATCACCGAGTACATCGCCAGCTCCGAGCTGGTCGGGCGGCGGCCGAGGATCTCGCGGATGCGGGCGTACTCGTCGGCCTTCAGGCCCAGCTCCGCCCACGGCTGCTCGCGCTCGGGGTCGGAGGCGGCGACGGGGACGGTGTCGAGGTGCGCGGCGAGGCCGGCGGTGGTGCTGGTCTGGGACACGGGGACAACCTACGGGGGACCCGTGACCGGTGACGATCCGGACCCGCGAGCGGCCGGGACACAGGCAGCGAGATCACAATTCCCGCCGCAAAAGACAGCATTAACTACACATTTGTAATTCGAAGAAACTGCTGTTACTGGTGTTAAACACGGGGTTAGGGTGACGCCAAATCCCGACATTACGGAGATCACGATGCGCCCCCGACTCATGCTGCGGAGCACCAGGACCCGGTTGCGAGCACTGCTGGCCGGCACGCTCACGGCCACCCTGGCCGGAACCATGGTGGGCACCCTGCCGGTGGCGCCTGCTCACGCTGCCAACCCGGTCACGCCCGGGAACTTCACAGGACTCGGGTTCGACCAGTGCGAGGCCCCCAGCCAGCACGCGATGAGCACGTGGATCAGGAAGTCACCGTTCCGTGCGGCCGGCATCTACATCTCCGGGGCGTCTCGCGCCTGCCAGCGCCAGACCAACCTCACGCCGACCTGGGTGCGCAACCAGCTCGCCGCGGGCTGGCACCTGATGCCGATCACCCTCGGCCCGCAGGCCTCCTGCTCACACCGTTACCCGCGCTACGGCAAGAACATCGATCCCACGATCAACCCCAGCACCACGAATACGTACGCCGCCGCCCGGAGCCAGGGGTCGCGGGAGGCCGACCGCGCCGTGGCTGCGGCGACCAGGCTCGGCATCGTCAAGGGCAGCACGATCTTCTACGACCTCGAGGCGTTCGACACCAGGAAGAGCACCGCGTGCACCAGCTCGGCGCTGTGGTTCGTGCACGCGTGGACGCGCAGGCTGCACGCGCTGGGCTACGCCTCCGGCTTCTACTCCAGCGCCGCGTCCGGCATCAGGATGCTCGACGACGCCCGCGTCCGCGCCGGTAACCCCTACACCCTCCCCGACCAGATCTGGATCGCGGACTGGAACGGCAAGGCGAACACCTCCTCGAGCTACATCCGCAGCGACGGCTGGCAGCCCTACGCCCGGGCGAAGCAGTACCAGGGAGGGCACAACGAGACCTGGGGCGGTGTGCGGATCAACATCGACCGCAACTACCTGAAGCTCCGCACTCCCAGGATCCCCGGGACCTCGAGCCCGGCCCCGGCACCCGCGCCTGCACCGGCGCCGCCCCCGACCTCGACCTCGCCGAGATACACCGGCACCTCGTTGGCCGACGCCCGGTGCACTTCGAGCAGCATCAGCAAGCCGAGCTACCGCAACACCTCGGCAACCGTTCGCACGCACCTGATCACACCGCTCCAGTGCCTGCTCAAGCAGCAGAGCCTGTACCGCTACGAGGTGACCGGTCGCTGGAACCCGCAGACCACCACGGCCCTGCGCGCCTTCCAGAAGCGCGTGAACCACACGCAGCGCACCTACGCCACCCGCGGCGACTTCGTCGCCCTCCTGGCGGCGGGCAACTCGGGGAGGACCCTGCGGGCTGGGTCGTCCGGTGCCGACGTGGTGATGCTGCAGCGCGCTCTGAACGCCGCGGGAAGCTGGCAGCTCACCGTGACGGGGCGGTTCGACACGAGGACGGCCAACGCGACGGCCGCCTATCGACGCACCGTCGGCCTGCGGGCAGTGAAGCAGGTCGACAGCAAGACCTGGTCGGCGCTCCGCGCCGGCCGGTACCGCCGCTGAGGGACGGCGCCGGACTTCGCCGGGTGGGTCCTGTGGAGGGGACCTACCCGGCGGAAGCCGGCACCCGCAGCACGCTGGTGAAGAACCCAAGGCCGTCGGTGCCGGGGCCGCAGAGCGCCTCGACCGCGTGCTCGGGGTGCGGCATCAGACCGACGACGTTGCCGGCGGCGTTGCTGATGCCGGCGATCTCCCGCAGCGAGCCGTTGGGGTTGGGTCCGGCGTACCGCGCCACCACCCGGCCCTCGGCCTCGAGCATGTCGAGGGTCTGCTCGTCGGCGACGTAGGAGCCCTCGCCGTTCTTCAGCACGATGGTCAGCTCCTGGCCGTCGGCGTAGTCGGCGGTCCAGCGGGTGTCGGCGGTCTCGATGCGGACCCGCTGGTCGAGGCAGCCGAACTTGCGGTTCTCGTTGCGGACCAGCGCGCCCGGCAGCAGGTGGGACTCGCACAGGATCTGGAAGCCGTTGCAGATGCCCAGCACCGGCAGGCCCTCGTGTGCCGCGGCGATCACCTCGGTCACCACCGGGGCGAAGCGCGCGATCGCACCGCAGCGCAGGTAGTCGCCGTAGGAGAACCCGCCCGGGAGGATGACCGCGTCGACTCCCTGCAGGTCGTGGTCGCCGTGCCAGAGCGCGACCGGCTCCCCTCCGGCCAGTCGTACGGCGCGCTGGGCGTCGACGTCGTCGAGGGAGCCGGGGAAGGTGACGACCCCGACCCTCATCCCTGCGAGCCCGATCCGCTCGGCTCGTCGGCGACCGAGACCGAGAAGTCCTCGATCACCGGGTTGGACAGCAGCGTCTCGGCCATCTGGCGGACCTCGGCCATCCGCTCCTCGGTGAGCTCACCCTCGAGCTCGAGCTCGAAGCGCTTGCCCTGGCGCACCTCGGTGACACCCTCGAAACCGAGACGGGGCAGCGCCCCCTGCACGGCCTTGCCCTGCGGGTCGAGGATCTCGGACTTCGGCATGACGTCGACGACGACTCGGGGCACGAGCAGTCACCCTTCTGCTGGGGGCGTTCGGGAGCGGGCGCGGTCAGTCTAACGACGCTCAGCGCTGCGGCGGACGCAGCACCACGATGGCGAGGGCCACCCCGAAGCCGGCGAACACCGAGCCGACGATGGCCCAGAACTCCTCGCCCGTCATCGGGCTGCCCTCGAGGTAGCCCAACCCCTGCAGCGCCCAGATCCCGCCGACGACGACCATCAGCGCGCTGAGCACCAGGCCGATGATCCTGCTCCTGCTCATGGGGACACCTCCTCAGAACCGCTCGCCGGTCAGCAGCTCGAACGCCTCGAGGTAGCGCGCCCGGGTGCGCTCGACCACCTCGGGCGGCAGCGGCGGAGGGCGCTCGCCGGAGTTGCGGTTCCAGCCGCTCTCCTCCGAGGTGAGCCAGTTGCGCACGACCTGCTTGTCGTACGACGCCTGGGGCCGGCCGGGCTCCCAGTCGTGCGCGGGCCAGAACCTGCTGGAGTCCGGGGTGAGCACCTCGTCGCCGAGCACGATCGTGCCTGCGTCGGCGCCGCCGGAGAGTCGAGTGCCGAACTCCAGCTTGGTGTCGGCCAGGATGATGCCGCGCTCGCGGGCGAGCTGCTCGGCGCGGGCGTAGACCGCCAGGGTCAGCTCGCGCAGCTGTGCGGCGGCGTCGGCACCGATGTCGCTGACCACCGCGTCGTACGAGACGTTCTCGTCGTGGTCACCGAGGGCGGCCTTGGTGGCCGGGGTGAACACCGGCTCGGGCAGGCGGCTGCCGTCGACGAGCCCGCGCGGCAGCGGGATCCCGCAGACCTCGCCGGTGGACTGGTAGTCGAGCAGCCCCGACCCGGTGAGGTAGCCCCGGGCCACGCACTCCACGGGGTACATCCCCAGCTCCTCGCAGACCACCGCCCGGCCCTTCACCTGGTGGGGCACGTCGGTGGAGAGCACGTGGTTGGGGACGAGGTCGGAGAGCTGGTCGAACCACCACAGCGACATCCGGGTGAGGATCTCTCCCTTGTCGGGGATGGGGGTGTCGAGGACGAAGTCGAAGGCGGAGATCCGGTCGCTCGCGACCATCAGCAGGTTGCCGTCGGCGAGCCGGTAGAGGTCGCGCACCTTGCCCGAGTGCAGGTGGGTGGCGCCGTCGACGAGCGGTGCGTCCGGGATGTTGTGCACGGGCGTCACACTACGCACGTCCGCCAGAGGCGGCCCGGGGTCGTCTCCCGGGACGGATGAGGGGGTGCACCGGAGTCGTCCGACACACCCCCTGCTCCCGAGATGTCAGCTCAGAGGATCGCCCGCAGGATCGCGCGCTGGTCGTTCGGCTTGGCGGTGCTGGCACCACCGGCGGCCGGGACGGAGCCGATGGCCAGGGCCACGGCGACAGCGAGCAGGACACCACGGACGGTGCGCTTCATCTTCATGTTGGGACCTCCCCAGTTTCGTGCGGACCCCGCCGGTCCGCTGGAAACCGACTCTAGGCTCAGAATCCGGCGTTTGCCCCGATATCGGACATTTCCGGCCGACGGACTTCAGCCGAGCACCCGGAACCCGGCCGCCCCTTCCGGCTCTACCACCTCGGTGCGCACGTCCTCGACGCCGGCCCGCGGCGGGCCGGTCCGGCACCACGCCACCACCGCGTCGACTTCGTCCGGCGGCCCCTCGAAGTACGCCGCGACCGTCCCGTCTGGCTCGTTGCGCACCCACCCGGCGACCCCGTGCCGGTCCGCCTCCTCGGCGGTGCGGGCGCGGAAGAACACCCCCTGCACCCGACCGGTGACCACGACCTCCACTGCCTTGCGGTCCATGTCGCCATGATGCAGGGGACGCGACGAGGGCCGCACCTGCCCGGGAACGGCCCTCGTTGCTGTGCGCTCGGCAGAATCAGCGCACGGATCCGGTCCCCCTGATCCCCGTGGTGCCGAGGACTTTCGAAACTAGGTGATCCTCCACGCGGGCCACAAGGGTCCGGAGCGGGTGTCTCAGAGGATGGCGCCCGGGGTGTAGGCGGCCGCCTCGGGGTCCGAGTCGAGCACCTCCTCGACCCGGCGTACGACGGTCGAGACCTGGTCGAGCGCGGCACCGGTGAACTCCAGCGGATCGGCCACCAGTGACTCGATCTGCTCCTGGCTGAGCCCGAGCCGTGGGTCGGCGCCGAGCCGCTCGAAGAGGTCGTTGTCGGTCCGGCCCTGCCGCATCTCGAGTGCCACGGCGACCGCGTGCTCCTTGATGGCCTCGTGGGCGCCCTCGCGACCGACCCCGTTGCGCACGGCGGCCATCAGCACCTTGGTGGTCGTCAGGAACGGCAGGTAGCGGTCGAGCTCACGCTGCACCACCGCGGGGAAGACACCGAACTCGTCGAGCACGGTGAGGAAGGTCTGGAACAGCCCGTCGGTGGCGAAGAAGGCGTCCGGGAGCGCGACCCGGCGCACGACCGAGCAGGAGACGTCGCCCTCGTTCCACTGGTCCCCGGCGAGCTCGCCGAGCATCGACAGCTGACCGCGGAGCACGACCGCGAGGCCGTTGACCCGCTCGCACGAGCGGGTGTTCATCTTGTGCGGCATCGCCGATGACCCGACCTGTCCCTCCTTGAATCCCTCGGTGACCAGCTCGATGCCGGCCATCAGCCGGATCGTGGTCGCGAGGTTGGAGGGTCCGGCAACGAGCTGGACCAGGGCGGAGACCACGTCGAAGTCCAGCGAGCGGGGGTATACCTGGCCGACGCTGGTCAGCACGTGCTCGAAGCCGAGGTGCTCGGCCACCCGGTCCTCGAGCTCGGCGAAGCGCTCGG
>DASSLA010000169.1:0-7293 GCA_035689885.1 Marmoricola sp.
CGGCCAGGACGACTCCGGTGACTCCGGCGACTCCGGACGGGAGGAGATCCCCGAGGAGACGGCGGGGCCCTTCCCGGCCAACGGCACCAACGGGGTCGACGTCCTCGCAGAGAGTGGCATCGTGCGGCAGGACATCAGGACCAGCTTCGGGACCGGCACCGCGACGGCCGAGGGTGTTCCGCTGCGGCTCCGGATGCGGATCCGCGACCTGGAGGGCGACGAGCTCACCGTGCCGGCCGGGGCCGCCGTGTACGTCTGGCACTGCGATCGTGAGGGGCGCTACTCGATGTACTCCCCGGGGGTGGAGCGCGAGAACTACCTGCGGGGTGTCCAGGTCGTCGACGACGAGGGCTGGGTGGAGTTCACCACGGTCTACCCGGGCGCCTACCCGGGGCGGTGGCCGCACGTCCACTTCGAGGTCTACCCGTCGCTCGACGAGGCGACCCGGGCGAGCGGCAAGCTGTGCACGTCCCAGCTCGCGTTCCCCGAGGACGCGTGTCGGGAGGCGTACGACGCCGACGGCTACGGCGCCAGCGCCGGCCACCTCGGGGAGACCACGCCGGACGAGGACATCGTGTTCGCCGACGGCCACGACCTGCAGATGGCACGGCTCTCCGGCGACAACGAGGCGGGCTGGACGGCCACCCTCGACGTGGCCGTCTGACGCCGTGCTTTCTCCGGGATTCGGTGCAGTTGCCCAGATCCGAGTGACCCGTTCGTGCCATTGGCGTAGAGACGTCCACCCACGACGCTGGTGAGGGAGCCCCGTGCCCGGGGGCCCGTGACCGACGAGGACGAGGTGGGGGCGGGCGATGGTCGAAGTCACCGACGTGTCGCCGGAGGCCGGTGAGCCCGCGAGGCGCCCGGGCGTCCTCCGCGAGACCGGTGCCTCCCTGCGGGCGGTCTTCGCGAACCGCAACCTGCGTCGGATCGAGCTCGCGTTCGCGGGCTCGACCATCGGTGACTGGGCCTACGGCACCGCGGTGGCGGTCTGGGCCTACGACGTCGGTGGTGCCCAGGCCGTCGGCATCTGGCTGGCGATCCGCTACACCCTGATGGCGGTGACGGCACCGTTCAGCGCAGCCATCGCCGACCGGATGTCGCGCAAGCTTCTGATGGTCATCGCCGACCTGGTGCGCGCCGTCCTGGTGGGCGCAGCCGCCGCGTGCCTGTTCCTCGGGCTGCCGCCGGCACCCGTCTTCGTGCTCGCCACGATGACTGCCCTGCTGGGGACGCCCTTCATGGTCGCCCAGCGCTCGATGCTGCCCACCCTCGCCGAGCGGCCGGAGGAGCTCACCGCCGCCAACGGGGTGGCGAGCACCATCGAGTCGCTGGCGTTCTTCGCCGGACCGGCCCTCGGTGCGTTCATGCTGGGCTTCACCACGGTCCAGGCGGTCTTCCTGCTCAACGTGGCCACGTTCCTGTGGTCGATGGTGCTGGTGCTCGGGGTGCGCGTCCCCGCTCGCGGCGCTGCAGGCGCGGACGACGCGACCGCTTCCGGCAAGGAGTACGAGGAGCAGCACTCCGGCACGGTCGGGTTCCTGGCGGAGACCGCCGAGGGCTTCCGCACCATCGCTCGCGACCGTGGCCTGGTGCTGGTGGCGCTCGCGGCCTGTGTGCAGACCCTCGTCGCCGGTGCGGCCGGGGTCTTCATGGTGGTGATGGCCGACGACGTCCTCGGCACCGGTCCTCGCGGCGTCGGGTTCCTCGACTCGGTGTTCGGCGTCGGCTCGATCATCGGTGGGCTGGTCGCGATCTCCCGCACCTCGCGAGGGAGGCTGGGCACCGACCTGGCGCTCGGCCTGGCACTGTGGTCGCTGCCGCTGCTGCTCGTCACCGGCTGGGTGCACCCGGTGACCTGCTTCGTGGCGATGGCGCTGCTCGGTCTCGGCAACCCACTGGTGGACGTCAACCTCGACACCGTGGTGCAGCGCATCACGCCCGACGCCGTGCTCGGGCGGGTGTTCGGATCGTTGGAGGCGTGCTACATCGCCGCGATGGCCCTGGGTGCGTTCGTCACGCCGTTCCTCATCGAATGGCTCGGGCTGCGGTGGGCGCTGCTGGTGATAGCGCTCCCGGCGGCGGCGGTCGCACTGCTCGGCCTGCCCGAGTTCCGCAGGCTCGACACCCGGCTCCGCCGGCCCGAGCAGCTGCCGCTGCTGCAGGGCATCGACATCTTCGCCCCGCTCGCCCCGGCGACCCTGGAGTCGCTGGCCCGCAGCCTGCGCGAGGTCCGCTTCCCGGCCGGGGACACGATCGTGCGCGAGGGCGCCGACTCAGACCGGTTCTTCGTGATCGAGAGCGGCTCCGTGGAGGTCACGCAGGGCGATCGGGTGCTGCGGCAGGAGGGTGCGGGGGAGTACTTCGGGGAGATCGGGCTGCTGCGCGACGTTCCGCGCACCGCCACGATCACGGCGGTCACCGACACCGTCGTACAGGTGCTGAGTCGCGAGGACTTCCTCGCCGCCGTGACCGGTCACCGCGAGGCGCGGCTCGCGGCCGAGACAGTCGCCTCCCGCCGGCTGGCCGTGTGAGGGGCCGATGACGACGAGCTGCCCGAAGTGCCGGACCGAGCAACCCGACGGCGCCCGCTTCTGCTTCGCCTGCGGCGCCGCGCTGGGTGCACCGACCTGCCCTGCCTGCGGGACCGAGCTGGTCCCCGGCGCGCGGTTCTGCGGCGGGTGCGGAGCCGCCCAGGACAGCGCCCCCACGGCCCCGTCGGGTGGTGCGCCGGTGGCGTCGCGGCGCGTCACCAGCGTGCTGTTCGGTGACCTCGTCGGGTTCACCACGCTCGCGGAGCACCGTGACCAGGAGGAGACGCGCGAGCTGCTGGGCCGCTACTTCGAGGAGTGCCGACGGGTCATCACCCGGTACGGCGGGACCGTGGAGAAGTTCATCGGCGACGCGGTGATGGCCGTCTGGGGTGTGCCGGTCGCGCACGAGGACGACGCCGAGCGTGCGGTGCGTGCGGGGCTGGAGCTGGTGGCGGTGGTCACCGCCATGGGGGAGGACCTGCGGATCGCGGAACTGTCCATGCGGGTCGGCATCGTCACCGGCGAGGTGGCGGTCACCATCGGCGCCGAGCAGCAGGGCATGGTGGCGGGCGACGCCGTCAACACCGCCTCTCGGGTGCAGTCCGTCGCAGCGCCCGGCCAGGTGTGGGTGGACGAGACGACGCGGCTGCTGACCTCCTCGGCGATCACGTACCTCGACATGGGCAGCCACCGGCTGAAGGGCAAGGCCGATCCGGTGCCGCTGTGGTCGGTCCGCGCCGTCGTCGCCGGGGTGGGTGGCACGCAGCGCGAGGACGGGCTGGAGGCACCGCTGGTGGGGCGTGAACACGAGCTCCGGCTGGTCAAGGAGGTCTTCCACACCACCGACGAGGCCCGCCGCCCCACGCTGCTGGTGATGGTCGGGGAGCCCGGGGTCGGCAAGACCCGGCTGGCCTGGGAGTTCGAGAAGTACGTCGACGGGCTGAGCATGCCGGTGCGCTGGCACAACGGCCGGTGCGTGGCGTACGGCGAGGGGATCGCCTACTTCGCCCTGGCCGAGGCGATCCGCGGGCGGCTTCGGGTGCTCGGCCCCGAGGACGCCGACGACGACCTGGACGTGGTCCAGGGGCTCGAGACCGCCCTGCAGCGCTACGCGCCCGAGGAGCGGGAGCGTGACTGGCTGCGACCGCGCCTCGGGGCACTCCTCGGCGTCGGGTCCCTGGGGACCTTCCCCCGTGAGGACCTGTTCTCGGCCTGGACCGTCTTCCTCGAGCGCGTCGGGAACGGTGCGGATCCGGTCGTGCTGGTGATCGACGACGTGCACCACGCCGACGACGGTTTGCTGCAGTTCGTCGAGCACCTCCTCGATGTCGGGACCTTCCCGTGCTTCGTGCTGCTGCTGACCCGCCCCGGCCTGCTGGAGCGCCACCCCGGACTGGCCACCAACCGGCACGCGACCGTCAGCCACGTGCACGCCCTCCCCGACACCGACATGGCGACGCTGCTCGACGGACTGGTCGTGGGACTGCCCGACGAGGTGCGGGACGCGTTGGTGGCCCGGTCCGAGGGCGTCCCGCTGTTCGCGGTGGAGACCGTGCGCTCGCTCGTCGACCGCGACCTCGTCGTACCTCGGGGCGGCCGCTACGTGCTCGCCGACCCGAGCTCGGTCGACCTCGACTCGATCGGTGCACCCGCCTCGCTGCAGGCCCTGGTCGGCGCGCGGCTGGACGCACTCGCGCCCGAGCACCGTCGGTTGGTCGACCGGGCCAGCGTGATCGGGACGGTGTTCTCGCGGGACGAGGTGGCCGAGCTGTGCCCCGACATCGACGACGTCGACGCGGCGCTCGCGGCGCTGGTGCGGCAACAGATCCTGAGCCAGCAGAGCAGCAGGTGGAACGCCGAGTACGGCCAGTACCAGTTCGTGCAGTCGGTGGTGCGCCAGGTGGCCTACGGGACGCTGTCCCGGCGCGACCGGCGCGCTCTGCACGTGGCCGTCGCCCGTCAGACGGCCGCAGTCGAGGACGAGGCCGGCGAGCTCGCTCCGATCATCGCCCAGCACTACCTCGACGCGATCGAGGCGATGCCCTCGGAGGGCGACGTCGACGAGCTCGCGGCGCTGGCGATCGCCCAGCTGGAGCGCGCGGCCGCGCGGGCACGCGCACTCGGCGCGATCGCGGAGTCCGCAGGTCACCTGCAGGCCGCCCTGGAACGGGCAGCGGATCCGCACACCCGGGCCCGGTTGGAGGCCGCCCTGGCCTGGGCGCTCGAGGACGCCGGGCAGCACGAGCCCGCGATCCCGCACGCCGTCGCGGCCGTGGAGGCGTTCGACACGCTGGGCGACCCCGTCCGGGCGGGCAGCGCCGCCGCCGCGCACGGGTCGGCGCTGATGTCGTCGGGGGACAACGCCGGGGCGGCGCAGGTCGTGGAGCCACGCTGGGACAGCCTGCTCGAGGTGCCGGGCGCCGACCGGGCGCTGCTCGAGCTGGGCAGGATCCTGCACAGTGCGAGCTCGCGCTTCGGCGTCGACCGCCGCGACGTGCTCGAGCGGCGGATCCAGATCGCGGAGCGGGCGGGGGAGACCGAGCAGCTGGCCGAGGCGCTGACCGCTCTGAGCACGAATTACTCGGTGATGGGAGCCTCGATCACCGCGAGGGCCGTCATGGCGACCGCCGCGGACCTGGCGCGGACCCACCACTATCCGGTGGCACTCGCCAGGTGCCTGTCCAACCTGACCGTGGAGTACGAGCTGGACGACCTGGCCCTGGCGCTGGACACGGGCCGTGAGGGCGTCGAGGTCGCGGCTCGTGCCGGAGTGGCCATGTGGCGCGACTACACCGAGGCGAACCTGTTGCTCGCGCTCACCGCGGCAGGGGAGTGGGACGAGGTCTCCAGGATGCTCGAGCGCGGCCCGGCGGGGATGGCCTCACAGGTGGTGACTGCGGGCGTCGACGGCTGGATCTCGGTGGTGCGCGGACACCCCTTCGCGGTGCCTTGGGGCGGATCCCCGCCCGAGAGCGACGACCCCTCCGACACAGCATGGATCGCGTTCGCCGAGGGCCAGCAGGCCCGCGCCGAGAGCAGGGGCGAGGACTCGCTCGGCCGGCTCAAGGTCGCGGTGGACACGATGGTCCA
Organism: Marmoricola sp.; assembly: GCA_035689885.1. Classification (GTDB taxonomy): domain Bacteria; phylum Actinomycetota; class Actinomycetes; order Propionibacteriales; family Nocardioidaceae; genus Marmoricola. The sequence goes on from DASSLA010000169.1 coordinate 5,625, forward strand.
GCTCTCCGGGCTCTCCGACGACTTCGTGCACATGTGGCCCGTCGCCGTCGACGCCGCCATCGCCGCCGGGGCTCGGGAGCACCTCGACCACCTGCTCGACGTCTTCGACACCTCGTCCGCCCGGCACAAGGTCCCACTCTCGCTTCGCGCTCATCGCACCCGGTTCGCGGCGCTGCTGCGGCGGGACGAGGACCCCGAGGCCGCGAGCGCCGATCTGGCGGATGCTCTCGCAGCCTTCACCGAGTGGGGATCACGGCCCTACGTCGCGCGCACGCAGGTCGAGCTCGGCGCCTTGCTGCGCAGCACCGGGAGCGTCGAGGGGGAAGCGCTGCTCGAGAGCGGGCTCGCCACGCTCCACGAGCTCGGTGCCGGCTCCTGGATCACCGAACTGATCGGCGACCACGCGGTGGCCTCGGGCACGACAGGGCCCGCGTGACAGCATCGGGGCATGCCCCCTGCAGAAGTCGCTCGAGCGGCGCCGGACTTCGGGGTCTACGTGCACGTCCCGTTCTGCGCCGTCCGCTGCGGCTACTGCGACTTCAACACCTACACCGCCACCGAGCTCGGTGGTGGCGGATCGCAGGCGGCGTACGCCGGCAACGCGATCGCCGAGGTCGAGCTCGCCGCCCACCTGCTGGCGGCCGAGCCCGCTGGTGTGCCCACGGCACGGACGGTGTTCTTCGGTGGTGGGACACCGACCTTGCTCCCAGCCGCCGACCTGACCCGCATCCTGGGGGCGATCGCCGACCGGCTGGGTCTCGCACCCGACGCTGAGGTGACGACCGAGGCCAACCCGGACAGCGTGACGCCCGAGTCGCTGGCCGAGCTGCGCGCGGGCGGCTTCAACCGCATCTCGTTCGGGATGCAGTCCGCGGTGCCGCACGTCCTCGCGGTCCTCGACCGGACCCACGACCCCGCGCGGGTGCCCGAGGCGGTGCGCTGGGCGCGCGAGGCGGGCTTCGAGCAGGTGAGCCTCGACCTCATCTACGGGACCGCGGGCGAGTCGCTCGAGGACTGGCGCACCTCGCTCGAGGCCGCGCTGGAGTGCGAGCCGGACCACGTCTCGGCGTACTCCCTGATCGTCGAGGACGGCACCCGGCTCGCCCGTCAGATCCGGACCGGGCTGGTCGCCGCTCCGGACGACGACGACCTCGCCGACAAGTACCTCCTCGCCGACGAGCTGCTCGAGAAGGCCGGCTTCGGGTGGTACGAGGTGTCCAACTGGGCGCGCACGCCCGAGGCGCGGTGCCGCCACAACGAGCTCTACTGGACCAGTGCGAACTGGTGGGGGATCGGTCCCGGTGCCCACTCGCACCTGTCGGGCCGGCGTTGGTGGAACCTCAAGCACCCGAGCGCGTACGCCGCCCGCGTGGGCCACGGTGAGTCTCCCGCGGAGAACGGCGAGCTCGTCGACGAGGACGCGCGGCGACTCGAGCGCGTGCTGCTGGAGATCCGGATGCGCGACGGCCTGCCGATCGCGATCCTGCCCGACCGCTCGCGAGTGGACGGCATCGTCGACCGTGGGCTGGCCACGTTCACGGCCGGTCCGACAGGGGACCGGCTGGTGCTGACCCGGGACGGGCGGCTGCTCGCCGACGGAGTGGTCCGGGAGCTGCTCGACTGAGGCTCAGTCGCCGGTGACGAAGTCGATCAGCTCCTCGACCCGGCC